>NZ_JACFQE010000009.1:0-46895 GCF_016101625.1 Lactobacillus sp. M0396 | reverse complement strand
TTAGGGGCCTCTTGCCTTGCGGCTCATTGCCCGACGACAGTTATTAATACTAGCAATTATTTTTGCCTTTTGCAAGTCTTTTTTATCATTTTTTCTGTTAAAGCCAAAAAGCCTTAACTATCTAGCACTTTTAAGAAAAAGTAAAACCTCTTTCTCCAAATATTTCATTCACATTACCTTTTGTATTCTTTTGTGAAGTTTTAAATGGTTAAAAGCACTACTTTTCAGTGTCATAATAAAACAAAGTGTTTTCAGGCGAATTACAAACGTTATCTAAATTTAATCTTTTCGTATTCCCCAAATTAATTTTAAAGTCTTATAATACTACTATATTTTAAGGAGAAAAGAATTATTTTGAAGCATAAATTTATTACAATGGTGGCTTCCCTAGTTATTGCTGCCTCACCTTTAGTTACTGCAACCAGTCAGGTTAGTGCAGCAACTGCCACTAATAATAAGCAGACTGAAATGTACAATTTTGTTAGAGATACTTTTAAAAAGCATAATGTTCGTGGCATAGTCACAGTAGTACAAAACGGGGTTCCACAAACAATCAGCTACGGTTATGCCTGGTATGGCAAAAGAATTGGTAACGGCAGCAGCAAAATTGTTTATCCCACCGCTTCACTACAAAAAGTAATTACTGGTGCGATGATAGTTCAACTAATTAATGAAACCAAGGGTACCAAAGACGAATTTACTCAATACACCAAAATATCTCGCTGGTATCCTAACCTCAAGAATGCCGATAATATTACCGTAGGCAATCTGCTGACCCATACTTCAGGAATTATGGCTACTAAAACAGAAATAGACAGAGGCTATAATTATTCAGAAAACAATGCTATTAACTGGGTAGTCAATAATATTAATGCCTCAGCATCTGACACAATAGGTAATTATCACTACAATAATAGTAACTATATTTTACTTACCGGTATCATTAGGCAAGTTACTGGCAAGTCTTACGAAGATAACTTGCAAGCCCGCATTATTGATAAGCTAAATTTAAAAAATACTTATCTTTACCAAAACATCCCTAAAAAAATGACCGATCCAATTTCATACTATTCAAACGGAAGCAAGAACTATCAAAAAGCGACTTATCTCAAGAAAAGCTTAGTTTCACAAATTCCTGGCGCTGGTAACTTGTTTTCTACTCCTGCAGAATATTACAAAATTCAGGTAGGCTTAACAGACGGTTCAATCTTAAATAAAGACGATTTCTATTATTTAACCCATCTAAAAAGCAAAGTAGTTAATTATTCAGGAGGAATGTATTTATACAATAATGATAATATTAGGAACGCCTATGGCAGTTTTAAGGGACAACATTTTGGCACCTGGGTGCAATTAACTGCCGATAATCAAAACGGAATTGTTATGTTTTTAAATCAAACTAACGATAATGAAAACGATCAAAAAGATGTGGGATATGAAATCCTGAAGCGTATCAAGCCTAATACTTTTGTAGAACGCTAAATTTTTATCAAAAAATTAGTTAAAGTGATTTCCTATTTATATATCAAAAGAGCTAATAAATCAGCATTTGTCAATGTAATTTATTAGCCCTTTTTTATACTTTTAACATTGAATATCAAAAACTATCTTTTACGTTTCTTCTTCATTTTGTCACGCAAATACAAAGTATCGGAGATAACAAAATAGACAAGTGTAATAACAAGTGCAACTGTAACAGTTTTAAGAAACAAATTAAAATCAGTTAGTACTGTCCACATTAAAAAAACTACATAAAGAGCCACAATTGGTAAAACAACTTGATTAATTTAATGCTCTTGGTGAATAGCATGAATGGCTTTATTTTGATCTGTATTTTTAAGATTACGTTCTGCCATTTTGTTGCCTCCTTTTTATGAACACTTATTTAAATTTTATGTTTTTTGCCTACTTTACTAAGCAAAAAATCTACGATAGCTAATCCTTGAAACGCCATAGCGAACACAAAAAGTCTAAGAAATTCAATTCTTAGACTTTTCCTTATTCATCAAATAATAACTCATACATTTTTGTACTCAATGGCTTTTCCAGCAGCAAATTCATCCCTACCGCTGCTTTTTTCTTTGGCCCCAGCAATTCTTCTTTAACCGTATCCTTTTGAATATCTACCTGTCCCAAATAGTAAAACTGTTTGCCAATCGCATCACTCTTCTTAACAAAAAGCAACAATTTCATTTGAGGAGTATTAAGCAGTCTCTGAACCTCATCTGATTCTAGATGACGGGGCGATCTCGTATACCAGCGCAAACAGCGACCGTCTTCTAGCGTATTATGGTACAAAGCATTGCGCTTTTTAGACGAATCTTTTTGATAAGTGATAAAAATAGGCGTTTCGTTTTCGTCTACACGATAGCCATACATAGGTGCGGAAACATCTTTAGGCCAGTTTAACAACCGACAAACATCTTTACGATCGTATTGCTGGTAGAGGGTAAATTGTTTGTGATTGTCATAGTCTTGATTAAGTGCCAAACCCGTTTTAATCACATCTCTAAATAATTTCCTAAAAGTTTCATTTTGGGTAAGAGATTGTGCCAATATTGGTGCTAATGAATAGTCAAACAAATCAATTTTGACTATAAGAGGTTGACCGCCATACTGGTCTTTTTTCGTTGTCTTGCCTTGTTTGATGTCAAAAAAGTTCAAAGAAAGAATATCTTCTACTGAAGTCAGCACCTTTTCATTAACGTAAGCACCATAATCATGCAAGACTTCCTCAAATTCTTCTTGACTAACCTGGTATTTTTTTAAAAGCAGCTGCAATAGTATTAGTTCATGTGGTCTTTTCCCATTTAATAATTCCTTGGTAACAAAAGACAAAACGCCATCTTCATAATCACTTAGCTTCACAGGTTCACCCATTTTAATCAAGAAGTCGCCATAATGTTTAAGACTATGGTTATTCGCAAAAACCATAGGTGAGGTTGAACCATAACGGTAAAAATCAAATAACAGAGGCGGACGTCCTATTTTTTGCGCCAGTTCTTGATAAGACTCCCGTAATTCTTTGATGCTGTCCAATTTAATCTTATCAAGTGAAGCCAAAATTTGGGCAGAAGCAATTTGACTGAAGTTAATTGTTGAAACATCAATAAAGCTGGGAAGCATGCTTTCCTCACGAGCCTTATCTTGAGAACGACTATCATCTTGATTTAAAGCAATCGGAATTAAATAATTATTTTTGTAGTTACCAATAAAGTCAATGACAGTCACATAATCTTTACCAGGATATTTACGCAAACCGCGTCCCAACTGCTGGATAAACACAATGCTGGACTGCGTATTGCGCAACATAATAATCTGATTTAAAGCTGGAATATCAATACCTTCATTAAACAGGTCAACGGTAATAATGTAATCAATTTTACCCTGTTCCAGCTGGTTGACAACTTGCAGTCTTCTTTTTTCACTATCTTCATTAGTTAAAGCAATTGCTGGATGCTTACGTTCTGAAAAAGCCTGCGCTAATTTACGCGCTTCTTCTTGGCGACTGCAAAAAACCAACCCTTTGGCTTGTGAACCACAGTAGCCATAATAGTCCAACTGTTTTAAAACATAATCAACACGCTCTGGTGCAAGCAGTCTGCGCAAGTTAGTAGTTTCGTCAATCGTTGCACCATCTACTTCATAGTCCTCAACGCCGACATAATGAAAAGGTGCAAGCATCTTTTCTTCCAGTGCTTCACGCAAACGGATCTCATAGGCTAAATTATAATCAAATAAGCGGTAAACATCCTGATCATCCATTCTTTCCGGCGTAGCAGTCATCCCCAGCCAAAATTGTGGCTTAAACTTGGCAAAAATACGCTGATAACTTGGCGCAGCCGCCCGATGAGCCTCATCAATCAAAATGTAATCGAAAGTTGTTGCCTCCAAGCTGTCAAGTATATCTGTCTGGCTTAAAGTTTGCACTGTAGCAAAAACATATTTGCAGTCAATCTGATGCTTATGTCCTGTTAATAGCCCATAATCAGATGACTGGCCACCAATCACTTGGTAAAAACTTTTTAAAGCCTTTTTGGCAATTTGCTCGCGGTGGACAACATAAAGAAATTTATGAGGCTTAAAGTCTTTAACTGCAAATGCTCCCAAATACGTTTTGCCTGTTCCTGTTGCTGAAACTACCAGACCGCGTTTTTGTCCGCTATCAATTAGTCCTTTTAACTCATGCAAAGCTTCTTTTTGCATTTCATTAGGTACAATTTTAGCTTTTTCATTTAACTGAGCCCCTGACTGCGACTGTGGTTTTACCCAATTTTGTTCATATTCTGCTATCCAACTTTCAGATAAGGGCATACTGTTTCTTTTTAATTCATGTAACTGCTGGGCAATCTGCACAGTTAATGTAGCATTATTCTTTGAGCTAATCTTCAAAGCCCACTCACAGTTGCTGAGCAAAGCTGCCCGGGTAAAATTAGCGCTGCCGATAACTAAAGTCTGCCAATCTTCGTGTTCAAAAAGATAGCCTTTGGCATGAAAACCGTTTTTAGAGGTGATTTTAACGCTTAAATTGGGAATTTTTAACAATTCACGGAAAACTTTAGGGTTGTTAAATCCTAAGTAGTCACCTGTAATTAAAGTACCCGTAATATTTCTTTTAGCCAAATCAGCCATGACTACTTTAAACGGAACAAGCATATCCTGAGTAATAAAGGCCACTGCCCAGGTAAAACTTTGGCAGCTAAGAAGCTCTTGACGCAGCGTCAGCCAGATATTCTCCTGTTTGTTATTTTGCAGCAGTTTTGGTCCTAATAATTCATGTCCTGGATAGATAGGATCATACAAACCGTTAAGAATGGCATCCTGCAAAGGCTCATTCATTCAATATCACCTCAAGGCTATTTTACACAAAAGAAAAAGAAACCCAACCCTTTGGATCTCTTTTTACTACTATTTATAAATCTATTTCCAATAAAATTGGGCAGTGATCGGCACGCTCTCCAGTATCCATCATTTCAGAGCGCTTGACCTTATCAGCAATTCTATTGCTCGTCAGCCAATAATCAATTCTCCAGCCTGAATTATTAGCCTTAGCAGTTCTGACACGTTGAGCCCACCACGAGTAAACTCCTTCAACGTTGCCATTAAGCTTTCTAAAGGTATCTGTGAAACCGGCCTTAAGCATTTTAGTAAAATCTGCTCGCTCTTCATCTGTAAAACCAGCAGAATGATGGTTAGTATCCGGATGTTTTAGATCAATTTCATGATGAGCACAATTATAATCTCCACTAGCTAATACCGGTTTTTCCTGATCCAACTTTTGCAAATAGGCAATATATTTTTCATCCCATACTTGTCGTTCACTCAAGCGCTTTAGACCATTACCTGAATTTGGCGTATAAACTTGGGTCACAAAATACTCAGGAAACTCCAAAGTAATAATTCTGCCTTCATGATCCATTGGCTCTGGTGCACCAATCACAGGATAAGTTACTTTAGGCTTAAGTTCTTTTTTGTATAAAAACATAGTACCGGCATATCCTTTACGAGCTGGTTCTTCTGATGAGCGCCATACTATATCATATTCTGGAAATTCCTTGGTTAATATTTCCAAGTGTTTTTTGGTAGGTCCAGTTGAGCGCAATTTTGTTTCTTGAATTGCGACAATATCGGCATTTTGAGCATGTATTTTTTCTAAAACCTGGCGTGTTGCCACGGCACGTGAGGAAGTTCCTGTTAAAGCTGCATTAAGTGAATCAATATTCCACGAAATTAAGATCATTTTCTTCTCCTTATTAATCATTTCTTTCATTATATAGTTTTTTCACAGGGACTCAAAATTTCTATGATTTTTATCAGTATTATTTTTTACCAACTTGCACGTAATGCCATTAAATTTGCTGTTATATTTTTCACTACCTTAGCAAAAAATATTTGTAATTTTTTTGTTTTGCTATAATCCCTTTTGCAGCATAAATGTAAGCGATTACCGATATAGCAGTATTTTTTAAAAAATAATTTTTTCACATTTTTATATTTTTCAATCCGATTAAGCAAGTGTATAATAGCACAAGAGACAACAATAATAATCTTTGGAGGTTAGATTTTATGACTAAAATTTATGCTTATGCCATTCGTAAAGATGAAGAACCATATGTACATGAATGGAAGGAAGCTCACAAGGATGTTGATGTTGATTTTACTGATCAACTTCTCACCCCTGAAACAGCTGAATTAGCTAAAGGTGCCGATGGTGTCGTAACTTACCAGCAACTAGATTACAAGGCTGATACTATTGAAGCTTTAGATAAATTAGGTATTCACAACTGGTCAATCCGTAACGTTGGTATTGACAATATTGACCTAAAGAAAGCTAAAGAACTTGGTTTTAAGATTACTAATGTGCCGGTATATTCACCAGATGCCATCGCTGAACACGCTGCTATCCAAGCTGCCAGAGTTTTGCGCCAAGACAAGGTTATGGACGAAAAAGTTGCTAAGCATGATCTGCGCTGGGCACCTACAATTGGTCGCGAAGTACGTGACCAAACTGTTGGTGTTGTAGGTACTGGTCATATTGGTCAAGTATTCATGAGAATTATGGAAGGCTTTGGCGCTAAGGTTATTGCCTACGATATCTTCAAGAACCCAGAATTAGAAAAGAAGGGATACTACGTTGATGACTTAGATGAACTTTACGCTAAGTCTGACGTTATTTCACTTCACGTTCCTGATACTCCAGAAAATGTTCACATGATTAACGATGATTCAATCAAGAAGATGAAGGATGGCGTTGTTATTGTCAACGTTTCCCGTGGACCATTAGTTGATACGGATGCAATTGTTCGCGGTCTTGACTCAGGTAAAGTTTTTGGCTTCGTAATGGATACTTACGAAAATGAAGTTGGTATTTTCAACAGTGACTTCAGTGGTAAGGACTTTCCTGACAAACGTTTAGCTGACTTGATTGCACGGCCAAATGTTTTGGTAACTCCACATACAGCCTTTTACACTACTCATGCTGTACGTAACATGGTTATCAAGGCTTTCGACAACAACTTGAAGCTAATTAAGGGTGAAAAAGCTGATACTCCAGTTGATTTAGACAAAGAGTTTTAGTCTCTTAACTTATTTCCCTTCTTAAATACACTTTATTGTCAAAAAAGACATCAGATAAAATTATCTGGTGTCTTTTTAATTGATTATTTTAATTAGCAGAAGCGTTTACCGCCTGAATCAGCGCGTTCCTAAACCCTTCTTCTTCAAGTTTTGTTACGCCTCTAATTGTCGAACCGCCCGGTGTTGTAACTTCATCTTTTAGCTCCTCGGGCAATTTTTTACTAGCGAGTGCTAACTTACTTGTGCCTAAAAGCATCTGGTTAATGATTTCGTATGATTCGGCTCGGTTAACTCCATTCTGTACTGCGGCATCACTTAGAGCTTCAACCATTAAATCAACATAGGCAGGTGTGCAACCAGCTACAGTACCATATATGCCCAACAAATTTTCAGGTACAACGTAAACAGTTCCCATTTGGGTAAAAATATTTTTGACAGTAGTGATTACTGCCGGCTTTTCATCAGGTACAAAACTGATAACTGTGATACCGGTACCGATTTGCACCGGTGTATTGGGCACAATTTTGCCAAAAGAAGTTTCTGCTGGCAACTTTTGATTAATTTGAGTCAGATCGCCACCACCAGTTGACAGAATAATGCCGTGATATTTTTGACCTAAATTTTTGATGATTGTTTCAGTGGCAGAACTACCTACTGCTACTATAACTGCTTGACAAGCATTAAAGTCCTCATAATTATTAATCAAACTTAAGTGAAGTTCAGCTGCCATTTTTTGAGCAGTGTGATGGCGTCCACCATTAAAGACATAAATGTCCTCACTGGGATTTTGAGCATTTAACAAGCCCTTAATAATCGCAGAGCCAATCTTACCAGCTCCAATAAATCCAATTTTCATCAGCAATCACCTTTTAAAAATCTGTTTGATCTGGATCATTTGCTACTTGGGCTGCCCCATGCAAACCATCGAGTTTTGCCATATCAGCCTCAGTAATAGTAAAGTTAAAGACCTGCAAATTAGCTTCTAGTCGCTCGCGATGAACTGATTTTGGTAGTGGAACGAAACCATGTTGCAATGACCAGCGTAATAAAACTTGTGCCGGACTCTTATCATAATTCTGCGCAATAGAAACTACCGTGTCATTAGCAAACAAACCACCTCTGCCCAGTGGTGAATATGCTTCGCTCAGAATACCAAGTTCTTTATTATAAGCCGTCACGTCTTCTTCCATATCACTAGGGTTAAGATAAATTTGATTAACGGCAGGACGAATCTTAGCAGTTTTCAGAAGTTCATCTAAGTGTTTACGTCTAAAGTTGGAGACGCCAATTGCACGAATCTTTCCCGCTTGAACTGCCTCTTCCATTGCCTGCCAACTTTCCGCATTCAATTCAGCCCAGTGATCACGCACCGGAGCCGGATTAGGCCAATGGATTAAGTACAAATCAAGATAATCTAAATCCAGTTTAGTTAAACTTTCATCAATTGCAGCTTTAGTTTTCTGGTAACCGTGATGATCATTCCATAACTTAGTCGTTACAAATAAGTCACTCCTATTGACCCCACTTAGTTTAATGCCCCGACCAATACTTTCCTCATTGCCGTAAGCAGCAGCCGTATCGATTAAGCGATAGCCAAGACTTAGCGCATCCTCGACGGTTTTTTGAGCAACTTCACCATCAGGAGTTTGCCAAGTTCCCAGTCCGATAACTGGTATTTTGACGCCATTATTTAATTCATAAGTGTCATGTAAAGATTGAATTTTACTAGTCATAATTTTTCACCTCTCACCAATATTATACCGAACTGAACTATATTCTACAGAAAAAGATAGTAATTACTGCAGCTGTTTTTGAAAGTCGCTTTTGAGTAAAGTTACAAATTGCGGATAAGTAGTTACTTCATACAGCGGATGCAGATTCATCTTATTCTTGCGCCTGCGGTGGTTATACCAAATGCTGTCAAAACCATACTTTTCTGCTCCTAATATGTCTGACTGCAGTCCGTCACCAAAAAAGACTGTATCTTCAGGACCAATATTGGTGTGAGCAAAAAAGTAATCAAAAATCCGGGTATCAGGTTTAGAAAAACCAGCTTCTTGCGATGTTACAATTAAGGAAAAATAGTCCTTAATTCCCGCTAATTCCAATCGATGCCTCTGCATAAAGGTCTCACCATTGCTTAAAACCGTTAAGCAATAATTTTGTTTACGGGCATAACGCAAAGTATCCACAACACCGGGCAACAATTTATGAGCCTTGCCAAAATACGAACGATATTCATTCATTATTTCTAAGCCATCAACTGCAATACCCAAATTTTCTTTAATAAAATTAGTAAAAGCCATCTCACTGAGCTGATCATAATTGATCTTGCCTTGTTCCAGCTTACGCCACAGTCCTTGATTATATGCATGGTAATCACGTTGCATCTCATCAGTTAACTGCCAATGATGTGCTTTAAAGAGACTATGCAAAGCAAAACTTTCTGTAGCAGCAAAGTCAATCAAAGTATCATCAACATCAAAAATTATTTGTTTATAACGCAAGCAATTTCTTCCTCTCCAAATATTCCTAAGAATATAATGCGTATTCACTAAAATTAGTGTGGAGATTCATTATAACAATATTTCACTGATAAAGGACATAATTAACTATTTTTAAATTTTGCTTACATTGCTACTGCTATTTCACAAAATAAGATATAATATCCTTTAATTTAAGCAAAAGGGGTGATTGGGCATGTTTACATTATTATTGATTTTGTTTCTCATTTGGCTTTTAGTCAAAATGGGAATTGGGATTGTCAAAATCCTGTTTTTCCTTTTAGCTTGTGCTCTTGCTTTCTTTTTCTTAATTCATCTATTTATTCCTGCAATCATTTTTCTAGGTTTAATCTTCCTTTTTTTCGCAGCAGTTAGGCATTAGTTTTACTTTAAAAAAATAAAGATATATTCAAGCATAATAAGTACTAGATTCAACTTATTGTGCTTTTTTGTTGCTCTGAATTCTATATGTTTTTTTATTACCCTCTATAACTTACTCGCACATCATTTAATGCTTTTCACTTGTGTTTAAGAGTAAACTTTGCTCTAGAAAATACAAGATATTGTGGTATAGTTCTAATTGTAGCCATAGATGATGTGTCTGTGGAACAATTTATCAATTTTAAGGAGTAACTTTGAACATGAAAAATACAAGCATAACCTTAGATCAGGGTTACATTGATCAAGTGAAACAAAATGTCACTCCCCATTGGGGAGAGCTTGGCTGGGTTACTTATAAAAGGACCTATGCCAGATGGCTTCCTGAAAAAAATCGTTCTGAAAATTGGGACGAAACGGTTAAACGCGTAATCGAGGGCAACATTAATTTGGATCCCCGTCTCAAAGATTCTCCTTCGACAGAAGTAGTCAACGAATTAACAAACGAAGCTAAGGATTTATTTAAACTGGTTTACGGTTTAGGTGCAACACCTTCTGGAAGAAACCTGTGGGTTTCTGGTACAGACTACCAAAAGCGCAATGGTGACTCTCTGAATAATTGCTGGTTCATAGCTATTCGGCCGCAAAAATATGGTGACAGTCATATAGTGCCAGATTATTTAGGCCAAGAACAAGAAGCCGTTTCAATGCCCTTTTCATTTCTTTTTGACCAATTAATGAAAGGCGGCGGCGTTGGCTTTTCTGTTGTGCAAGACAATATTAAAAAGATTCCTGCAGTTGATAATAAAATCGACTTGGCAGTCGTAATTGACAAAAAGAGTGCTTCATACGCAGATTCAGTTAAGTTGGGTGCGACTGACAAAGCTGAATGGGCTAAGCAAAATGAAGATAAGTCAGATTATATTTATTACAACTTGCCTGATACCCGCGAGGGCTGGATTTTAGCAAACGCTCGTCTAATTGATATGCACTTTAATCAAACCAATTCTGAAAATAAGACCAAACTGGTACTCGATATCAGCAGAATTCGTCCTTACGGAGCTAAAATTCACGGTTTTGGCGGCACTGCTTCTGGACCAATGCCATTGGTGGAAATGCTTTTTGATATTAACAACATCATTAACAACCGTGTTAACAGCAACTTAACCTCTGTTGATTGTACTGATATCTGCAATTTGATTGGTAAAACTGTTGTTGCCGGCAATGTCAGAAGGTCAGCAGAGCTCGCTTTAGGTACGAATACTGACCAAGACTTTATCACGATGAAACAAGATAAAGATAAACTCTACCACCACCGCTGGGCCTCAAATAACAGTGTAGCTATTGACTCTAACTTTAATGAATACGAACCAATAGCTAATGGTATTAGAGAAAACGGTGAACCCGGAATAGTTAACCTTGACTTATCTCGTAATTATGGCCGGATTATTGACGGCTATCAAAAAGATATTGATGGTGACGTTGAAGGTACTAACCCTTGCGGAGAAATTTCCTTGGGTAATGGTGAACCATGCAACCTGTTTGAAGTATTTCCATATATTGCAGAACAAGAAAATTGGGATCTGAAAGACGTTTTCAGATTAGCAACTCGTTTCGCTAAGCGGGTAACCTTCAGTGACTATGACTGGGAAATTTCTCGCAACATCATTTATAAGAACCGGAGAATTGGTGTTTCCATGTCAGGTATCCAAGACTGGCTGTTAAACGATTTGGGTCACCGCGTTGTTACCGGCTTTGAAGACAGTATTGATGAAGAAACTGGCGCAAAAATCAAGAAGCCAATTTACGATCCTCAAGGAATTAAAATGGTTACTGAAGCTTACCAAGCCGTCATCGATGCTGATAAAGAATACAGTAAGACTTTGAATTGTAATGAATCAATCAAGCACACAACTGTTAAGCCTTCAGGTACTGTTGCCAAACTGGCTGGAGCTTCTGAGGGAATGCACTTCCACTATGCCGGTTACCTCATTCAAAGAATCAGATTCCAAGCTTCTGATCCGCTGCTCAAAGCACTTGACGCTTGCGGTTACTATTCAGAACCAGATATATACTCACCAAACACGACTTGTGTTGAATTTCCATTACGTGCTGCTCACGCTGATAGTAAAAACTTCGCTTCAGCTGGCACAGTTTCAATTGAAGAACAGTTTGCAACGCAAGCATTCCTGCAAACTTACTGGTCAGATAATGCAGTCAGCTGTACCGTTACTTTCCAAAGCGACGAAGGCGACAAGATCACTTCACTCTTTAAACAATACCGTCATGTAATTAAGTCAACTTCACTGTTGCCATACTATGGCGGGTCACTCAAACAAGCACCAAAAGAGCCGATCGATAAAGAAAAATACGAGGAAAGAAAAGCACAGATTACCGGCGATGTCGCTCAAGTTTTTGCTGAGCAAAATGATGATCAAAAAGACTTGGAATTAGTTGATCAAACCGATTGTGAATCCGGTGCATGTCCTGTTAAATAAATCATTTAAATAATTTAAGTAGGCGAAATTTTAATCATGAAAAAAAGCAAGTTACCAATTGTTGCCAGTGTTGCAGCCATTTTTGCCTTTACTTTATCCGGTTGTCAGAACAATCAGACCCAGCAAAAACCTAAAGCAAACAATAATATTTCTGTTAGCTATGTTTTAGCTACGAAAAAAGATACAGAAAAAAAGACAGTTAAAGTTCCTAAAAAGTCTACTGTTATGACTGGTCTAAAAAAGGCCTGGAAAGTAGACAGCAATAAAGGGTTCATTACTGCAATTGATGGTAAAAAGCAAAATGCCAAAAAGAAAATATACTGGACTTACACCGTTAACGGAAAATACGCTACCAAAGGTGCTAACCAGCAAAAAGTCGCAAGTAACGATAAAGTAAAATTCACTTTAGCAAAAATGAAATAAAAAAGTCCGTGCAAGCGACTAAGTACGAAATATTTTAGTGCTTGCACAAAAAATTTATAGATTGGGAGTTTTTATATGAAAAAAAGCAAATTATCTGTTTTAACCGGAATTGCCACTATTTTTACCTTTACGTTTGCAGGTCTTGAAACAACCCAAAACGTCCAACAGGTTGATGCCAGCAGCAAGATTAAAGTTACTTATACTCTGAAAGTACACAACAAGACTTACAAAAAGAAGACTGTTAAATTGCCTAAGCACTCAACAGTAATGCGCGGTTTAAAGAAATGTTGGAAAGTAAAGAGTACGAATGGTTTTATTACTTCTATTGCTGGCAAGAGCCAAAAACCAAGTAAAAAAATCTATTGGACCTACAGAATTAATGGTAAGTTCGCCCAAAAAGGCGCAGCAATTCAAAAATTGGCAAACAAAGACAAGGTTAAATTTACTTTAGCAAAAACTAACTTCTAAAGTTTGCTATGGTACGTAATTCAACTAAAAAGTTAGCACTATTAGCCATTTTAACGGCCATGTGTGTAGCACTGAGAATTTTTAAAATAATTCCTGTGCCGAATGTCCAGCCGGTAACCGATATCTTAATGATTGTAACTTTGAATATCGGTTTTGGATTTGGCTTTGCCCTAGCCCTTTTGACCATGGTAGTCTCCAACATCTATTTAGGCTTTGGCATCTGGACTGTGTCACAAGTTTTGGCTTATGGCGGTTGCGTTTTAACCGTCGCTTTGTTAGGTAAATTTACGCCGCTTAAGAAGCACTTTACTTTGCAACTATTTCTAGCTGCTTTTCTTGGCTGGGAATACGGCTGCTTCGTTGACTTCGGTATGTCTATTTTCGGTGGTTTTAATGCCTTTTTAGCATACTGGGCCGGAAGTCTGGTATTTGATACTTATCATGCAGTCGGTGATTTAGTATTTTATCCCATTTTATACAAGCCACTGAACATTGCACTTGATCATTACAAACGGAGGCTTTTATGACAATTAAAATCTATACTAAGGTGGGCGACCAAGGCTTCACAAAACAGGTTACTGGCAAAATGGTTCCTAAATATGACCTGCAAATTGTTGCCGTTGGTGATATTGACGAACTTGATTCATATCTAGGCGTTGTAATTGCCAATTTGTCTGCCAAATGTCAAAAATTGCATGATCCTTTACAAGATTTGCAACGTGACTTATATGAACTTGAAAGTGACATTGTTGTCAAAAGGCATGAAGAAATTACGACAGAAAAAGTAGAAAATCTGGAAAAACAAATTGATGACCTCAATAAACAAATTCCTAAAACAACCCATTTCATTCTACCTGGCGGTTCGGTTACTGCAACTCATTTACATTATGCACGTACAGTTGCCAGACGAGCAGAACGTTCGATGTCAAAATTGAACGCTGAGGAGCAAAAGCTTGCTCCTGCTTGTTTAAAATATATCAATCGCCTATCAGATTATCTATTTATCTTAGCACGCTACGCCAACGTATTAGATGGTGTGCCAGAGGTCAAAAGTAAAATCAAATAAGCTTACTCATATTAAAAAAGCGGAGTGGTTTCAAATTAAGAAACTACTCCGTTTTTAGTTTATTTAAAATTAATACTTTACTGCCACCACAGTTTGATCAATCCCTGTGTACCCAGGTCGCCTAAATGCTTTTCATCAACCAAAGTCTCATACAATCTTTTAGCTTCTTCAGTGGCAGGCAATTCAATTTTCATTTCTTTAGCCGTCTCCAAAGCAATGCGTAAATCTTTCAAAAAATGTTTACTGAAAAATCCTGGGGTATAGTCCCCTTTTAAAACTCTCGGACCGTAATTACTTAAACTCCAGTTAGCAGCACTACCCGCACCGACGGTTTTGAGGACCGCTTCCAAATCAAGGCCTGCCTTTTTAGCATAAACCAGCATTTCTGTCATACCAGTCATCGTACCTGCAATCATAATTTGGTTTGCCATTTTGGTATTCTGACCTGCACCAGCTGGTCCAAAATAGTGAACTTGCTTTCCAAAATCCTTAAAAACAGGTTCCAAGTTTTGATAAGCAGATTCATCTCCCCCAACCATGATGGTTAAAGTACCATTTTTAGCGCCCAGGTCACCACCAGAAACTGGAGCATCCAATACTTTAGCGCCCTGCTTTTCACCTGCAGCAAATATTTTTTGTGCTAAAGCTGGTTTTGAGGTTGTCATATCAACCAGGTTTTTGCCTTTGACATCAGCCTGCAAAATGCCGTTATCTCCGAAGTAAACCTGTTCAACATCTTTCGGAAAACCTACAATTGTAAAAATCGTGTCTGCATGTTCAACAACAGCTTTAGGATTTTCACACCAAGTAGCACCTTGAGCAACTAAATTATCCGTCTTGCTTTTTGTCCGGTTATAGACCCATAACTGATGACCGGCCTTTAACAAATTAAGACAAATTGCATTGCCCATTACGCCAGTGCCAATAAAACCTATTTTCATCATCAACATCTCCCTTATAAAAGCGTTTTCTCGACAACTTAATCATACCACTAACTTATCTTTAATAAGCAAGTTTTTTATTTATTTAGGTTTTCATTAAAAAATATTTTTGCTTGTTCACCATATTCCGGCATCCCCAGCAATGTAAAATTTTTAACAGCCCATTTGCACTTAGATAAATATTCTGACCTATGCTCAAAATGATAGCTGATCATATTTTCCAGCAATACTAATACATTTTTTAAGAAAAACAATTCAGGCCTCGTCTTAACGTTTTTAGCAGCTTTAACAAAATAACGCGCTTCATTATAAGCCTGTTGTTCAATGCAGATCATTAAGAGATTACAAATCACTCCTAATAGTTCTTCTTGCTGGCGCGGCTTTGAAACGTTCTTTAATTTTTCAACTACCTTTTTACCTATTAGCAAATTGCTTTTCAAATCATAAATAGGAATCAAATTAATATAGATCCGCAATGCTTTTTCGTCAAAATCATTTTGATCAAAGAGCCAGCTTTTTAATTTATTCTTTTTAACTTCAATTAAATCTGCCACCTTATTTCCCGCATCAGCTAATTCAAAGTCAATCAGCAAGAGCATTTTTTCTTGATCTTTGAAATCACCATCTGCTACATACTGCCTGATTTGTCTAATTTTCTGAATGTCATTTTGATAATACGCGCTGTTTACTTCATCTTCTATAAAACTAGCCGCATTATCCTGAGCTTGATCTGATTAGCAGTTAGAATTGCCAACAAATCTTCTGCAGTAATGCGGTGAATCCCTTTTTCTACTTTTGAATAATAAGAAGGACTAACAATTCCAGCTGTCCACTCTTTTTGCGTTTTTAAATTTCTAATACGAAATTCTTTTAGTAGTTCTCCGATTGTCATTTTGATTCCTTAACTAGTTTTCGTGTTTTGCGACTTACTCAATAATTATAGTTTAAATGGTATCAAGTTCTTTTTAAATAAAAAGTTTTAGTTTGCTATTTGACTTAACCTTAACTTTAAGTACTACAATTTTAATAATTATAAAATTTATGTTGCAGGTGAGAGCAATTTATCCAATTGCTAGCTCACTCTTACAGGAAAGTATTTTATAATTATTAATAAACATTGAATAAATTAGTGCAGGAGGCACTTGATAATGAACAAACATGAAGATTTTTTACTAAACCAAATTGCCGGGCCTAAGGATTTAAAAAAATTAAGCATCCCTGAAATGGAAAAATTAGCCCAGGAAATCAGAACATTAATCTTAGAAAAAGATGCAGCTGAAGGCGGACACCTTGGTCCCGATTTAGGGATTGTGGAGGCTACAATTGCCTATCATTACGTCTTTAATGCTCCACAAGATAAAATTATTTGGGACGTTTCGCACCAAACATACCCACATAAAATGTTAACAGGACGAGCTCAGGCTTGGCTTGATCCTGACCACTATGAAGACATTACTCCATATACCAACCCTGATGAAAGTCCTTATGATTATTACTCAATCGGTCACACTTCAACATCTATTGCTCTAGCAACAGGAATGGCTAAAGCGCGAGACTTAATGGGCAACCATGAAAACATTATGGCTTTAATTGGTGATGGTTCCATGACTGGCGGACTGGCCTTTGAAGGTTTAAACAATGCCGCAATTGAAAAGCATAACTTGGTAGTCGTAGTTAATGATAATCAGTGGTCAATTGATGAAAATGTTGGCGGCTTAGTAACTGCTCTGAAAAAATTACGAGACACAAATGGCCAGACTGCTGAAAATCCGTTTACAGCTATGGGCTTTGATTACCGCTATGTCGCAGACGGTAACAACCTTACTGATATGATTGCCGCTTTTAAAGCGGTCAAAGATATTGATCATCCAATTTTATTACACATTAATACTCTTAAAGGCAAAGGCTATAAGCCCGCAGTTCTTGATGAAGAAGCTCACCACTGGGTCTCACCGTTTAATTTAGAAAACGATCAGCCACTTGCTCCAGAAAGTCAGGGTTCTACTCCCAATTCAGTTGCTCTTGATGTGATTAAAAATGAGATTAAAGCAGGAAAGAATATAATGGCCATAGATGCCGCCATCCCGGGTGTCTTTGACCTTGATGATTTTAAAAACGAATTTCCAGATCATTACACTGACGTTGGTATTGCTGAACAAGAGTCTGTTGCTTTTGCCACTGGTTTTGCTAAAGAAGGTGGCATTCCAGTTTTAATGGAAAATTCTACTTTCCTACAGCGTGCTTTTGACCAACTTTCTCACGATACAGCTGCCAATGACCTGCCAGTTGTAATGTTAGTTGCGGGAGGGAGAATTTCTAATCAATCAAAAACTCACTTGGGAATCTTTGATCAAGTAATGATTTCTAACTTGCCTAACTGGATTTATCTGGCTCCTACTACACTAGAAGAAGAAAAAGCAATGATCAAGTGGGCAATTAGACAAAGATGCCACCCAGTTGCTATTAAAATGCCGGCTAATGTGCCAGACTCAGACAAACAAACAGTAGCGACTGATTATTCAGAAATTAAGTATCAAGTTAAACCAGGTAAAGATGTGGCAGTTTTAGCGCTGGGAGATTTTTATCAATTAGGTAAAGACGTGGCAACTAAATTAGGAGCTACCCTAGTTAATCCACTCTCTGCCAATATTTTGGACAAACAGGCCTTAGACGAATTAGCAGCCAATCATCAAGTAATTGTTACTCTTGAAGATAACTCTCTAGATGGCGGTTTTGGGCAAAAAGTGGCATCCTACCTTGGTAAAACCAAAGTTAAAGTACTTAATTACGGTCAAAACCGCGTTTATACTGACCAAACTCCAGTTAAAGAAATTTACCAGCAAAATCATTTAACTACTGAGCAAATTGTGGCGGATGTGCAGCAAATTTTATAATTGCAACTAATGATTCTTTAGGAGCTGATTAATAATGACTAGAAAACGTAAGGCCATTCTTTTTAGTACATTAATAATAGTCATACTGCTATTAGGAATTTACTTTTTAAAAAATAATTACCAAAAAGAAAATGGTGCAAGCATTCGCATCGATACGCCAACACTTTTTGTACATGGCTGGGGCAGCAGTTACCACGCTGAAGAAAGTATGGTGGCTTATGCGCAAGAACATCATGCTACTAATTCTGTTATTCGTGCCGACGTTAGCTCTACAGGTAAAGTCACCTTAATAGGGACAATAAAAAAACGGGCCAAGAACCCGATAGTTGAAGTCAACCTCCAAAATAATAAGAGCACTTTTGCTGGAACAAAAAATCAAATTGCTGCCATGAACAAAAGCAGCAATTATATTAAAGACGTGATCATTGCACTGCAAAAAAGGTATCACTTTAAGCAAATTAACTTAGTAGGACATTCGATGGGCAATCTACAAATTGCATATTACTTACACAATAATGCCACTAATTCGCACATGCCTCACCTAAATAAACAGGTTTCAATTGCCGGCCATTATAACGGTTATATTGGAGAACAAGGGGCACCAAATAAAACTGTCTTAAATCGCGCTGGCAAACCGCAAAAAATGAGTGTAGGCTATCGGGAACTTTTAAATTTGAGAAAAAAATTTCCTCAAAATGCTGACGTCCTGAATATCTATGGTGATATGGGGTCTGGCAGTGATGGTGACGTTACCGTTAACTCTGCTCGTTCTTATCGTTACTTAGTCGGTAAACGCGCTCGCTCATATCAGGAAAAAGAAATACGTGGATCTAAAGCTCAACACAGTAAATTACATGAAAATACACAAGTTGATCGCTTATTAGTCAATTTTTTATGGTAAGTAGCAACCTAGTTTACTGTATTTTGCCTTGGTCGTACAAACTAATCTTATTTTTTAAACGAACAATGGTAGCTTGGATGTTCTGATCTTGTCTTTCTAACCTATGCAACTCCTTGACTAAAATTTGCCGTCTGGGTTTCTTGGTATCACTGCCTTGATGCAATAATTCAATATATTCAAGTAAATCTTTCACTGGGATTTTTACCTGACGCATACATTTAATAAAACTAATCCAAGTAAGATCTTTTTCCTCATAGTTTCTAACCCCGTGCTCTTTTTTGACTTCAGGTATCAGACCCATTTTTTCATAATACCTGAGTGTTACAGGGGTTAATTCTACTTTTTCAGCCACTTCTGATATTTTCATTATTGTTCTTCTTTCCGGTAATTAAACTTAGATCTAAGTTTAAGTCTTATCTAAAAAAATATATTAGGCTGATTGCAGCAATTTTACTCGTTTTTAAGCCTAATATCGTTAAAAAGTAGCCTATAATAACATTATAGGTGCTTTTTATATATAAATTCTTAGATCGCTAATTTTGGTATAAATAAAAATCATCTTATTTTACTAACACTTAAAATTTTAATCACATCTATTATTATGTAAAATACTTATTAAACATGAACAGTTATAACTTACTTGCATTAAAGTCTTTTAGTTAAAGACAGGAAGGATAACATGGAATTAAGAGTTTTGAATTATTTTGTAGCTGTTGCCCAAGAAGGCAATATGACTCGTGCTGCCAAAAAGCTGCTTATCTCTCAACCAGCGTTATCAAGACAAATCGCTGATCTGGAAGACGAACTTGGCGTTAAATTATTTAGCCGTAAGTCACGGCGCTTGGCGTTAACTCCAGCAGGACATTACTTATTAGAACAGGCACAAGAGATATTGGAATTAACTGCCAAAACTAAAAGAAATATCGAAAAAGATTCTTTTGTCAGTGGCGATTTGACCATTGCTGCGGGTGAAAGCATCGGTATGCAACGAGTAATAAATGTGATCAGCAACATTATCAAGGAACATCCCTCCGTGAAAATTCACTTATTAAGCGGTGACTATAGTTATGCCGAGCGCAAATTAAATAATGGGACAGTTGATTTTGCAGTTATTATCGGAGATGTTCCTTTAGGAAATTATGCTTCTCTAACACTGCCTGAAAAAGATACTTGGGGAATTTTAATGCCCAATGATGACCTTTTGGTAAAAAAGACAGTGATCAGGCCAGCAGACTTACAAGGCAGGACACTGCTAAATTCGCAGCAAGCGCAAAAAATGCACCTTTTTCAAAACTGGCTAGGAAATTACTATGATTCAGTCAATTTTATTGGCAGCTATAATTTAAATTTTAACGGTACCTTGATGGTTAAAAATCATGCCGCATTAATGCTTACTCTAGATAAATTAGCTGATACATCTAAAGGCTCTGGCATTACATTCAGAAAATTACAGCCAGAGCTGCATCAAGCTATCAAAGTAGTTTGGAAACACGGTGTTAATTTATCACCCGTTGCAGAACTATTTTTAAAATTATTGCAGGAATCAATTTATAAAAAATAAAATTTTATGCAAAAAATTTATTACAGTTAATGAATAAAAAGTATTATACAACTGCTTTAAACGAGCTTATGATTTACTAAACTAGATAAAAAGAGGGTTTTGATGAATAAACGTATTGCCAATCAATTTCAGGACTTGATTGAAAACTATGTAGCGGATGTAGAACGTAATTGCGCAAAGCATTTACAAAAAGATCGGGTATTAATACCATTAATCGCCAGCACGGTGCAAGGAGTATCAGTTGCTATTCCCGACCAAGTGACAAAAATTTTGGATGCTAAAATAAAACCAGAAGTTTTATTAGAAATGCTATTTCAATTAGCTCCTGTGATCGGAACACTAAAAGTTGAACAAGCTTTAGAGCAAGTGCAAATTGTTTTTAGTCAACGAAAGATAGTATTAAACTCCCCACAGATTGAATCAGATCCAAATTATGGTGCAAAAGTACAGGAAAAGCTTTATGGTACTGAAATAAAAACATTATTGCATGACTTGCCTGATGAAGCCGGCAGTTTTATTCCGCATGCTTTAACAGAGCACTTCTTCAATGACTTTTACAAACGCCAAGAATTAGATGTCCGTGACAGAGAACGTTATGAGCTGCTGGCATTAATTACCATGAATGTAGACTTTCAGATTAAAGCACATGCGCGTGGTAGTCTGAAAGCCGGCAACAGTGAAAGTGAACTGATTTGGTCAACAATTCAATTACTGCCCTATATTGGCTTTCCTTTTGTTATTAACAGCGTACAAGTTATTCATCAAGCAGCAGAACAAATGAAAGGCAAAGAGTAACAAATGAAATATACAAAACTGGGTCATACGGGGCTGGATGTCTCACGAATTTGTCTTGGTACAATGGGATTTGGTCGTCCAGAATCCGGAATGTTTCCCTGGGCAATTGATGCCCAAAAAAGTGAAAAAGTTGTTGCCAAAGCTTTGGAATTAGGTATTAATTTTTTTGATACTGCAAATATTTATTCTCATGGTGACAGTGAGCGCTATCTTGGAGCTGCACTTAAAAAAATTAGCTCACCGTGACCAAGTAGTAGTTGCAACTAAAGTATTCTATACCCCAACTAATGAACCTAATCAACATGGTCTTTCGCGCAAGGCAATTATGACGCAAATTGACCAGAGCCTAGAGCGTTTGGATATGGACTACATTGACTTATATATTATTCACCGCTGGGGATTATCAAACTCCAATTGAAGAAACGATGGAAGCTTTGCATGACTTAGTCAAAGCGGGAAAAGTAAGATATATCGGTGCTTCCGCAATGTTTGCCTGGCAATTGGAAAAAGCCCAAAATATTGCCTTAACGCCATATAGTCCCTTAGCTTCGGGTCGGTTAACCAGACAATGGAGTGCAGATACTTTAAGATTTCGGACAGATCAACCTGCTAGAGAAAAGTATGACGCTGATAAAGAAAAAGATATGCCAATTATCCGCAGAGTAGGCGAAGTAGCAGAAAAATATCATGTTCCCCAAGCCCAAGTTGCCCTGTCCTGGTTGCTTCATCAACCACAGGTAGCAGCTCCAATTGTTGGTGCCACCAATCCTGACCATTTACAATCTTCTGTTGCAGCAGTTGATTTAGAACTGGCTGAAGAAGACTTAAATTATTTGGCAGAAGCATATACGCCTCACCGGGTTGTTGGCCCTCTTACTCCAGAAGATCGTAATTTTACTCGTTAAAACAAAAGCCCTGTAGCAATAGCTACAGGGCTTTTTAATATTAACTGCCAGTACTTTGGTATTTTTGTAAAAATACTCGCCATAACTGATAAATTATGACAAAAAAGAATACACAGGCGCCAGGAATTAATAGTAACCATATCCACTCATGTTTAACTGCAATTTTTTCTTGTGGAATTGAAGCAACCCAGCCGATTGGCAAGATAAAAGTCATAATTATCTTTAAAACCGATGAATAGATCGCTAAGGGATATTTACTCATGTCAAAAAAGTCAAACGTTGTTTCTGCCAAGTCGCCTAAGCCATTAGACAAAAGCGAAACTATGTTACCTAATATGGCCAATCCCAAAAAGATGAGCGAAGTAAAAAATAAAATAAAAATAAACATGATCGTGATGTACCAAGGATTATGCAATTGCATATCCACAATTATTAACAGCAATAGCGCAACAATTAAATCGCCCCACGCATCTTCATCCACACGTTCATTAACAAACTGAAATAAAGGATTGACGGGTTTAATTAAAACGCAGGTTTCATCCCTAAATAAAACCAGCAATCACCTTGAACCGACGTTTCCAAGTCATTTCGCTATTTTAGCACTTCACTTCCAATTTTCCAAACTCTTGCAGTTACTTTGAAAATAAAGCCAAGATAAAAATGGCCACAATTACCAAAATATCTGCGAATTTCATCTTTTCTTTAAGGAAAATATCGCCAAAGATGACGCTGTATAAAGAGGTCATATTTAAAAAGATCCAGGCAATGCTTGAATTGGGAGAAGATGTTGCCAAAGTATAAGTTACTTGCGCTAAAAGCGTTAGAACTGCTCGGGAACCATAAATCAGGTAAACCTTGCCTTTAAGATTTTCGGCGCTGATCTTGAGAGTCCTGTTTTTATAAATAAAAGTAATTAAGGTAATTAAACAGCGCACATAAATTGTCATAATAGTAAAAAAGACCAGATCAATCGGTTTGATTAGGCCTTTAGTTAATAACGGTGAAAGTGCTGCTTGAATAATCAACAAGGGCGCAATTACGGCAAAAGTCGTCAACAGGTTTTTCAAATTTAAATTATTATGACGCTGCTCGAAAACAATATAAATAACTACTATTACAGTGGAAATAATCGAAACCAGATATGAGGATTTGCTAAAGTAGCCCATAGTCAGCAAGATGGCCCAAGGAATAAAAAGATCGGTCACCTTGCTCAAAAGCACAGACTGCATAATTGAAACTTTTTTGAACACATAGCTGTAACCATAAGCAACTATCTGCGCCAAAAAAGCATATAAAAGGACTTTAATAATATAGTTGTTGGTTATTCTGGGACTAGGAAAACTGTGCAGGACGTAAATCAGGAAGAAAGTCACTAAAACCGAGCTGCAAATATTATTTAAAAAGTTCACATCAATTGAGCTTTGCTTCCGATACCCCATTTGATAACGGTCAATAACTGATATTATTCCCCTGGAAAATGATGAAATAGTGGCAAAAATAATCAACCAAATATTACTGATAATCATGCTTCCTCCATATGAAAAACATAGTCTAAAACTATTACTAATATCTTGGTCTTTGCAGCCACAATTAAAAAGTCAGAGAAATATTTGTTATCAATAACTATGAGTTGTCTAGTTACTAAAATCCAGCCATTGGACATACAAAGTTTAAATGTATTCAAATGATGTTCACATATGACTAATCATAAAAATACAGTATTTGGTTTGAATAGTATTTTATTATACACCAAGTTAAAAATTCAAAAAAGTAGCTGTGAGTCATAATTATTTAAAAATACTTTTGCTACATTGACCAAAATTCATTTTTCTAACTCATTGTTCTTTACAAGTGAGTAACTACTCACTATAATATTTCTTTGTGAGTGATTACTCACTTTAGGAGGAAATATGAACAATTTTATTGAAATTCATAACTTAGTTAAAAAATATGGTAAAGAAACCATTTTGAACAATGTTAATTTAACACTTAAAAAAGGCGAAATCATCGGTTTAATTGGTCCCTCTGGTGCAGGAAAAACTACGACAATTAAAACAGCTTTAGGAATGGAAAAGGCGGACTCGGGATCTGCCTTAGTTTTAGGAAAGCAGATGCCGAATAGAAAAATTTTAGGTGAAATTGGCTACATGGCGCAATCAGACGCCCTATATACTTCACTAACAGGAGCAGAAAACCTGGAATTTTTTGGTGAAATGAAGGGTGTTGCTAAGAAAGATATAGCAGAACAAATTGAATATGTCGCTGAAGTGGTTGATTTAACAGATGCATTAGATAAATATGTTAAAGAGTATTCCGGAGGCATGATGCGCCGCCTGTCGCTAGCAATTGCCCTACTTTCTTATCCTAAATTACTTGTTCTAGATGAGCCCACTGTCGGAATTGATCCCGCTTTACGTAGAAAAATCTGGCATGAATTAAATAATTTACGCAGTCAAGGTTGCAGCGTATTAATCACCACTCATGTTATGGATGAGGCTGAAAAAACTGACCGCGTCGCCTTGCTTCTTCATGGTGAAATTATTGCTTTTGATCATCCGCAAGTTCTTGAACAGAATTATGGCGTACCAACTATTGAAGATGTCTTTTTAAAAGCAGAACAGAAGGAAGGAGAAAAATAATGAGAGTAACAGCAATTGTCAAAAAAGTTTTAAAAGAACTTTTTCGTGATAAAAGAACTTTAGCAATGATTTTTCTGGCACCAATTTTAGTCTTGTGGTTGATGAATGTAATGTTTGCTTCCAATTCATCAACCAGTGCTAAGCTGGCGGTGGTTGATGTCCCTCATCAAGTAAACAAAAACTTAGACAAAGTGGATCACGTTTCCATAAAAAAATATACCGACAGAACTCAAGCAAGAAAGAAACTAAAACAAAATAAAATCGACGGTGTGATCTATTACCACCACAATAAATACTATGTAGATTATGCTAATACGGATTCGAGCAAAACTGCTCTGACCAAACAAGCTTTGAAAGCTGCAATTACGGGGCAGTCAATTACTAAAATGAAATCTGCACTAACTCGGAGTCAAAAACAATTAGTTAAATTATCTAAACAATTAGCTATTGTAGCGCAAAAAAATGGTATGCAAGTACCGACCAAACCAAGTGCGCAAAAGAAACCTAAACAAAAGAAGGCAAAAAAAGCTAAGATTATCAATAAATATTACTACGGTAACAGTGATACAGGCTTTTTTAATAAGATTGAGCCCATCTTAGTTGCCTTCTTTATCTTCCTGTTTGTTTTTCTTATTTCAGGAATGGCATTGTTAAAAGAAAGAGCCACAGGCACTTTGGACAGATTATTGGCCACTCCCGTTAAAAGAAGTGAGATCATCTATGGTTATATGATTAGTTATGGCATAGTTGCTGTCATTCAATCAATAATCATTATTGGTGTCACAATCTGGTTATTAAATATTGAAGTAGCAGGCAATGTGTTGTGGGTAATTTTAATTAGTATTCTAGTAGCAATGGTTGCTTTAGCTTTCGGTTTCTTGCTATCAACCATTGCAGAATCAGAATTTCAAATGATGCAGTTCATCCCACTTGTAGTTGTGCCACAAATATTCTTCTCAGGTATTATTCCCCTCGATTCAATGGCGAACTGGGTATCTTACCTGGGTAAAATACTGCCACTAACTTATGCGGGAGACGCATTAAATCAAGTAATACTTTACGGCCGCGGATTTGAATCATTTGCTGGCGATATGCTAGCTTTATTAATATTTATAGTTGTCTTAGTAGCATTAAACATTGTTGGCTTAAAACGGTACCGCAAAGTATAATTAAGCTAAAAGCAGAAAAAGGTGATATTTTTGGTCCAAGTTATTTCCGCATATGAAAAAGAACTAAACAATGAAAAAATTCCAGCCGGGAAAAAGAAGGTATTGTTAGCAGCACTTGATTTATTTTCAAATCAAGGCTTTCATGCTACTACCACCTCTAAAATCGCAAAAGCGGCTGGAGTAAGCGAAGCCACAATTTACAAATATTTCCAATCAAAAGATGATTTGCTTAAAAAACTACTCAGTCCCTTATTTATTGAATTACAGCAAGACTTTATTGGCAGTCTTTCCCAATATCAAACTTTGGACGCATTGGTCACTTTTATTGTCAAAGACCGACTTGAATTTATTAAAGCCAACTTTGATTTTATCAAGTTGCTTTTACAAGAAATACTGACTGACCCCAAATTACTGCAATATTTTAAAGATCTAATCAGTAAGGAAACTGATTTTATTAATGTGTTCAACAGTTGGAAACTAAAATTTTCTGAAATTGACTCGAGCTTAACTCCAATTGAAATAATTAGAATAATTATTGGACCTATAGGAGCCTTTGCCTTACAAACAGACTTCTTTAACTTCCAAGGAGACACTACTACCGATTACGGCTTGATTAAAAAACAAATTATAGCTGGACTAACCAATTAAGAGCAGTTTAGTTTCACATAAAAAGACTAGGATTTTTTCGTCCTAGCCTTTTTTATTACTTATGCTTTACTATATGCCAGCCCTCGTTTTAGTCTCTTCCAAAAACTGGTATCTTCTGTTTGTAAAATTACGCCTTGATAAATTTTACTAATGTATACTGTTAAAGCAACAATACTTACTATTAAAATTACCAGCGACAAAGTAACTTCCATATTACCAACGTGGCCATTAATTATACGAATTGGCATCATGA
This sequence comes from Lactobacillus sp. M0396, assembly GCF_016101625.1. Lineage (NCBI taxonomy): Bacteria > Bacillati > Bacillota > Bacilli > Lactobacillales > Lactobacillaceae > Lactobacillus > Lactobacillus sp. M0396. The sequence goes on along the minus strand of NZ_JACFQE010000009.1, from coordinate 19,775 downwards.
ATGAGGAAAAGAAAGGTACGTAAGATAATACTTGTGGCAGAATTTGTTCTGGGTTAGTAATAAGCGCAAATGACAGGAAAAATGCAATGAGGGAAAGCATTGTAGTACCTTGAGCAGCTTTTGAAGAATCTTCCGGCTTAGCTACTAAAGCTCCTGAAAAGGCTGCTAATATCGTATAAATAATTACACCAAGAATCAGAAAAATGAGATTGACATTTAACAAATTGCCCAAAATTTTATTTATTACTACTTGATTGTTATGCATAAAAGAAGCCGTAATTTTTGAATGCAATGCCCAACGGTAAGTTGCCCAGCCGCCAACAATATAAATGATGAGCTGAGTAAAAATTACGCCGAAAATACCCAAAATTTTGCCTAAAAAATATTTTGCAGCAGTTGTACTGGAAAAAATGATTTCCATAATCTTCGTGCCCTTTTCAGAGGCTATTTCTTGAGCTGTAATACTACTGTAGGACATCAAAACCATATAAACGACCATAATCACAATAATTAAAGACACCATTTTAACCAATTTATCTCTCTGATGATTTTTCTGGAGTACTTCGCGATATTTTGGCTGTTGCTGTAAGGCTTTAAACTGACGTGGCGCTAATTGCGCCTGTTGCAAATTAAGCTGACTCTGCAAGACTTGTAAATAGCTTTTTACTTTGGGTTTCAATTCATCATCAATAGGTGACGCTCCATGATAAATGGCCTTAACCTGCTTTTTTTGCGTTTCAAATACCAAGTAGCCATCAATCTTTTCTTTTTTGACAGCCTTTTTAGCAGATTCAGCGGTTTTAATTTTAGCATCAACATATTTATCATTATTTTTAATAAAGTTTTGGCGAACTTGCTCATTGGAACTGATAACTGCAATCTGACTGTCTGGATCAGAACTAGCACCGACAGCTCCTCCTAAAGCACCACAACCAATTATGAAAAATGGACCCAGAATCAAAAGCAGAAAAGACCAAGACTTAACTTGATGCCAATAAGTTTGCAGCGTTACGGTCCATAATTTATTCATGTTGTTCACCAGCTTCCATTCTAAATATTTCGTCAAGTGTTGGTGGTTGTTGCCGGAACTCTTCAACATATTCGCCATTTGTCAATGCGTCAAAGACTTCCGGACCACTATTTTCATTTTCAATTCGCAAAAGATATTGGCCATGCGCTTTCTTTTCCACTTTTTTAACGTGAGGGAGCTGCTGCAATTCTGCAAGCGACTTAGTAGTTTTGCAGTAAATTTCTGTTTTACCAAATGAGTCACGAACAGCGTCAACTGTACCACTTAAAACAACTTGTCCCTTTTTCAACATGATCAAACTATCGCAAATTTCTTCGACATTTGACATATCGTGACTGGAAAAGATAATTGCCGCATTATGCTTTTTAGCATCCAAAACTGCATTTTTGAACAAATCTGCATTTACCGGATCCAAACCACTAAAGGGCTCATCCAAAATAATTAACTTGGGCTGATGAATTAAAGTACAAATTAACTGCACTTTCTGCTGATTACCCTTCGAAAGTGTTTTTATTTTGTCACTTTTCTTGCCCTGAACATCAAAGCGTTTCAGCCAGTCATCAATTTGCGGTTTTATCTCTTTTGCAGGGCGGCTTTTTAGCTCCGCCAAATAAACAATTTGCTGCTCAATAGTCATTTTGGGTAGTAAACTGCGTTCTTCCGGCAAATAGCCTATCGTATCAAAAGTTTTTTCAGTAATGGGCTGATCTTCCCAGGAAATTTTTCCGTCGTAATGAAGAAAATTTAAAATACTGTGAAAAGTGGTGGTTTTCCCTGCACCATTTTGACCAATCAAACCCATAATTTCACCAGGCTGAATAGTAAAGTTAACATCTTGAAGCGCTGGAAAAGTATCAAAACTTTTACCTAAATGTTCTACTTTTAGCATAGCTCCCTCCTTTATTCTAATAATAATATAAGCAGATTTTACTATATGCATTCATGTAAAAGCAATACTTTTTTAATTTAATCAGACTTAAAGCAACAATATTTACACTACTACTTTCATTCATTTTTTATTGGGTTTTAGTCCAAAGTAAAAGGCTAATAAATTATGTTAGCGAAGCAATAATTTATTAGCCTTTTAAAGTTTATGATCAAATATTTTTAGTGGAAGTTTGTAATTGCCTGTTTAATAGGTACTGTGCCATTAGCAATATCAAATTCCTTTTGGTGTAATTTTCCCGTTAAAATAATGTCAGCAATCGTTTGGGCCACATCTTGACGAGTAATTGTCATATCTGCAATAGAATCAGTAAAATGACTTGCTACTTTAATTTTCCCTGTTGCCTTTTGATTAGTCAGTGCAACTGGTCGTAAAATTGTGTAGTCCAGTGAGCTGTGTAACAACCATTGATCAGCATAATATTTTGCCGCATAGTAATAATTTTGTGGTCCTGCTGCTGGTGCATTATCCGACCAAAAACTGCGATCGTCAGATTTAATCGCACTAATCATGATAAAACGCTGAATGTCAGTATCTTTTGCAGCGTTAATTGCTTTGACTGCACCGTCAAGATCAATCATCATTGTTGCATCAGCACCTGTTTTGCCACCTGAACCAGCCGCAAACACTACTGTATCGACTGTTTGCATCACTTTTGCCAATTCTTTTTGCGACCCTGCTAGATCAATAAAAGCAGTAGCAATTCCCTTTTCTTGATATGCTTTCTCCTGCTCATGGGAGCGCAAGCCTGCAATGACCTGGCAATTCGTACTTTCTTGTAGAATTTTTACCAATAATTGCCCAACCTGTCCGTGAGCACCAATTATCAGAACTTTCATTTCAATCACTCCATCTACAATAATCTATTTTATTATAGTTTAACCGAGTATTTCAAAAATACATTATAAAAGGGCTCTTGACTAATCACTATTAGTTTTAGAACCCTTTTATATAATTCAATATTTTTTAAAAATTAATCTATTAAACAACCCCACATATTATAAATCAGCTAAATTCTTTTTCTTGGGTGCAGTCTTAGGACTATCAGCATCATTCTCCTTATAACCAAAGAAGTAAGTCAAAGCAAATGCAGCAACAATAGTCACAATAGAAGCAATCCAGAAGTTCAGCAGGTTATTAGGATTGCCTTGTCCGGCTTTAGGAACAAAGGATGGGAATCCAATCAAACTGCCAGTAAAGCCATACATATCAACTTTAAGTAGTCCGTTTACCAATCCGCCAATGGCAGCACCAAGACTGGAAGTCATAAATACACGACCGTACTTTAAGTTAACACCATACATTGCCGGCTCAGTAATACCTACAGCTGCAGAAATAGCAGCACTTAAAGATAATCCCTTTAGGTCAGGATTATGCTTGGTCTTAAACCAGACAGCAAGTGCACCAGCACCCTGTGCAATCATAGTTACTGAAACAATACCGTTTAAAATACTGTGTCCTGTTGCAGCAATATCATTCGCAATAATTGGAACTACTGCCCAGTGCAGTCCGAAGATAACCAGTATCTGGTAAAGACCACCGATGATTAAACCGGAAAGTGCAGTGTTGACAGTTAACAGCCATTGCAATACTTTAGCAATTCCCGTAGAAATAAATGAAATTACTGGGCCTACGATAATTAAGACTGTCATCCCTACTAAAAAGATTTCTACTAGAGGAGTAAAAATTTGTCTTAATGTGACTGGCATCCACTTCTTAATCCATGGTTCAATTTTAGCAGCCATCCAAGCCGCAAAAATCATTGGGAAAATCGAATAAGTATATTGTGGAATATGAATTGGAATACCGAAGAAGTTGGCATTAATACCTACACCAGCCAGGAAGTAACTGAATTTACCGCTGGCATAAATTTTTACTAAATCAGGGTAGATCAGAAAGCCGCCAATAATAGAAACAACTACTGGATTAGAGCCTAATCTTTGAGCTGCAGTAAATCCAACAATTAAAGGCAAGAAGTAAAACGACGCATCCCCCATTGCATTGATAATTGTGTAAGTTGGCGAAGCCGTAGACATGTGGCAAAAGTTAGTTAAAATGTTAAGAATACCTTTTAACATACCACTGGCGGCCAGCAAACCAATTACTGGCATCATAGAGCCGGTAATTACACCTATTAACTGAAAGAAGCCATTTTTAATCTTGCCACCAATAGATTGGTCAGCCTCTGGAACTGGAGCAGCTGGTGTAGTCTCCCCTTGTCCGGCATATTCAGGCCCGAGCAGCTTAATTAGTTCATCATAAACATCTTCTACTGTTTGACCAATAACTATTTGGTATTGGTTATTAGCACGGGTAACATCAATAACACCTTTAATATTATTAACTTCGTCATCATGCGGAATACTATTATCCTTCAAAGTAAATCGTAATCTGGTAAAGCAGTGCATAACGTTTTTAACATTGCCAGCACCACCAACTGCCTTAACAATTTCACGTGCTGTAGTTTGATATTTATTTTCATCTTTACTAGCTACAGGTGAAGTCTTGGTTTGCTTCAATGTGATAGTGGCAGCAGATTCACCAGCAGACTTGGTGCCAAGAGCAACATCGATACCAGCTAAAACATCAGCGGTATTAGTGATTGCCAAGATCACTGTATCGTCTTTTTGGGCATCTTTAATCTCCTGCAGATCCATTGTCCCCAATTGTTGGCCTGCTTTTACTTCTGATCCTGATGCTACTTGCCAGTCAAATGGTTTGCCATCAAGTTCAACGGTATCTATACCCAGGTGAATCATCACTTCCACACCCTCTGCTGTTTGCAAGCCGAGTGCATGTTTAGTTTCAGCAACCATTACCACCTTACCCGTTACTGGTGAAACTATTTTCCCAGAACTAGGTTTAACAGCAAAGCCTTCACCTAATTTTTTCTGGGAAAAAACCGGATCATTAACATCACTGAGATTAATGACCTGACCAGCAACAGGTGCCAGTATTTTAATCGTACTACTCATATTTTAGCCTCCAGAAAATTACAACATAAAAGGTCGTCATATATATTGATAACGCTTTCCTTAAAATTATAGTTCTTGTATAGACAGGTGTCAATAAATTGATTATTATGGTGTTGTAATAAATATTTTTTTATTTTTTATCGGTCTAGACAGGTTAAAAATAAATGTAAGGTGGTATGATTAATGTTAAAAGGTGGATAACTAATAATGAGAGCTAAATATTTACAAATAGCAGCGGATCTAACAAATAAAATAAAGCACAAGCAATATGTTGCCGGTGATTTTTTACCAAGTGAGCCTGCTCTGTCAGAGCTTTATAACGTTTCACGTGAAACAATTAGAAAAGCTTTAAACGAGCTCTTGGATGCCGGTATAATTCAAAAAATAAAAGGAAAGGGCTCAGTAGTTATTAACGCAGCTCGAATTGCCTTTCCGATTTCTAACATCGAATCTTTTGATGAACTGAACAAGCAAAAGCAAATGAATGCTGCAACTAAAATATTGGAATTAAAAGATGCACAGATGCCTTTTATAATCCGTAAGCATTTATCCTTAACAGAAACTGCCGCAACCTACGTAGCCCGTTTAAGATCAATCAATCATGAGCCAATAGTGGTTGACGAAGATTATATTTTAAAAAAATATGTACCTGACATATCACTTGAACAGGCTAAAAGTTCCTTATACCACTATTTTGAACATGATTTAGGACTTGAAATCGATTATGCAAGTAAAACTATTACCGTAGAACCGGCAAGTAAAGATGTAATGGAGCAGTTGCATCTTACCGATACTAACTTAGTGGTAGTAGTCCGTAGTTTAACTTATTTAAAGGATACTTCTTTTTTTCAGTACACTATTTCTCAACACCGACCTGATAAATTCAAATTTGTAGACTTCGCCCACAGAAAAGTTAAAAATGGAGGACTTATATTATGAGTTTGGCAGATAAAGTGATTTATCAAATTTATCCTAAATCTTTTTACGACAGTAATGGTGACGGCATCGGGGATTTAAGAGGAATTATCGCAAAAATACCCTACTTAAAAAAACTAAATATCGACATGATCTGGTTTAATCCCTTTTTTGTATCTCCACAAAATGATAGTGGCTATGACATTGCAAATTATTACGAAATTGATCCATTATTTGGCACAATGGCCGATTTTGAAGAATTAGTCACAAAGCTTGCTCAAAACCACATTGATGTGATGCTTGACATGGTTTTAAATCATTGTTCCACCGATCACATTTGGTTCAAAAAGGCGTTGGCCGGAGACGAATATTATCAAAAATTTTTTTACATCAGAGAACCTAAGCCAGATGGCAGCTTACCTAACAATTGGACATCTAAGTTTGGCGGACCAGCCTGGGCCCCATTTGGAAAGACCGGCAAGTATTACCTTCATTTATATGACAAAACTCAAGCTGATCTCGACTGGCATAATCCTGCAGTTAGAAAAGAATTATTTAAGGTTGTTAATTTTTGGCGTGACAAAGGAGTTAAAGGTTTTCGCTTTGACGTGATTAATGTTATTGGTAAAGACGAAAAACTCACTGATGCGCCTAAAAATACTGCCAGCAAATTAATGTATACAGACCAGCCGATAGTGCATCAATACCTAAAAGAATTAAATCAAAAAACGTTTGGTCAGGAGCCAGATACGATTACTGTGGGAGAAATGTCCTCAACAACTGTTGCTAATTCTGTTGCTTATACTAAAAAAGGTAATCACGAATTATCAATGGTTTTCACATTTCATCACCTAAAAGTTGATTATCAAAATGGTCAGAAATGGACCAATATACCCTTTGACTTTTCCGCTTTAAAAAGTGCTCTTAATAAATGGCAGATTGGAATGAGTCAAGGTGGTGGCTGGAATGCTCTGTTTTGGAATAATCATGATCAGCCTTGGGCGCTGAGTCGTTTTGGCGATCCTATTCATTTTCGGGAAAAATCAGCTGAAATGCTGGCTACCGCAATGCACTTATTACGCGGTACCCCTTATATTTATCAGGGCGAAGAAATTGGCATGATCAATCCTAATTACCAAAAAATCACGGATTATGTCGATGTCGAAACACTCAATGCTTATGATGAACTTAAAAAGGAGGGCTTAAGTGACGCCAAAGCTCTGGCAATTATTCAGGCAAAGTCTCGCGATAATAGCAGAACGCCAATGCATTGGGATAGCACCGTTAACGCAGGCTTTACTACTGGAACTCCGTGGCTAAAGCCAAAAGATCAAGAACAAATTAACGTTGCGGCTGAACTTGATCATGGTGAAATTTTCCCCTATTATCAAAAGCTGATTTACTTGAGAAAACATTATCCCATTATCGCTAAGGGAAGCTATGAACCCATTGATTTGGATCACCCGCAAATTTTTGCTTATTGCAGACTTTATCAGGGACAAACCTTACTAGTAATAAATAATTTTTATGGGCAAAAAGTGACGTACGATTTACCCGGTTCTTATCAAGGACAAAAAACGCAAACTTTAATTAGCAACTATGACAGAAATTTAAGCGCAGTACCAAAGACTTTGGCTTTACAGCCTTATGAATCGCTGGCTTTGTTAATATAGCTAAAAGAATGACTTCTTTTGCTATAAAAACAATTTAAAAAATACTACAGTCGAAAAATTACCATCAGAATTTAAGATGAATTGCTCATGTAGCACTATTATTAATTTGACTAAAAAAATGAGGTGACTTTAAAATACTATTTAAGTCACCTCATTTTATATATAAGTAATACGCTTCTGCTTGATACGCCAAGCAAACCTAACCAAAATAGTTGGTTTAGCTCAATCAATTTTATATCTCTTATAAATTAAAAGTATAGTCACTCTTAATTTAACAAGATACTGCCTGACGCATTCTCTTAAATGCAATATCAATATCATCTGTATCTGCCGCCTGCAGCATTTGGCTAAGATTACCTTCAAAAACACACTTTTTGTTGCCAACGAATACAATGTGCGCCTGCAAAGAATTTAATTTAGCCAACTGGTGCAAAGTCATAATTACTTTTTTCTTTTTTTCAACAACTAAAGATTCAACTAAGTCTAAAATCAAATTTTCAATATAACTGTCAATTCCACTAAGAGGTTCATCGAACAAATATAATTCCCGTTCCATTATGCTAGTACAATAAACCATAACACATTGATATTCACCACCGGATAAAGTCCTTAGTTTAGTATTTATTAATTCTTTTATGATCTCATTATAAAAACGAACTTGTGCATTAGTGACTGCAACAGTATGATCATTCATCGATTTAAAAAAATTTATTACTTGTTTTACTGTCAGTTCATCAAAGAAAGACATGTTTTGAAATTTATAAATAATATTAGACATAGAAGGAAAATCAATCATAGCTGCAGCAGGACGATCAATAAAGCCATAAATTAGGTTAAGTAAAGTCGTTTTACCAGCACCATTACTACCAATGATCACATTTAACTGATCGGCAATAAATTTTGCGTTAAAATCGGCAAAGATTTCTTTCTTTTTATAAGAGAAGTTCAAATGTCTAATTTCCATATTGTCACCTTCCAACTATTTTTTTTCAAAAATTATAGAAATATTTTGTTTTGCAATAAAAATCATTCCAAATAGGACATAAATTAGAATAACGAGCAATAAATTAATAAGATTTGCCCAATTTACTCTAGAAAACATCATTTGCATTATTACTTCATACCCCGTCATTAGGTATTTAACAGGCGTACATAGCAATAATAAATTTAATATTTCGTTTTTTGCTTCAAAAGCTGACACCATGAAAGAGAGCAAAATAATTAACGTAATCACAATATTGTAAGTTTGCAACCTTAATTTCACTGTAAGTAAAAAATATAAGCCCATAGTTAGAGGCAAAACAAACACAATCGCAGCTATTATTGTGGTCAATAGTAAATAGCCCAGATAAGCAAAGGATTTAAACATTAGTGTGGTGATTAAGTTAAAAAGGAATAATTCTATTATTAAAAACGTCCACTGCGATAAAAATTGACTAATCAATACTAGATACTTTGAATTGGTCACCATGTAAATAACTTTATAATAACCATAATCACGATACTCAACCATTGCCAGAATCACTGAATTTAGAGTAGTTGTTAAGGCAATATAGGCAAAATAGTAAGCACTTGCGCTAATTAGTTTATCCTTACTGACAGTATAATTATTAATCAAGACCGGAGCATTAGATATAGCAAAATATATAACTGGAAAGACAATGTTAAACATTAATGCAATTTTGTTGCTAAAAGCATTAATAAGGAAAACCTTGTAGAGCGCATAAAACTTTTTTTTCATAGAAATCTCCGTGAATATTACCTAACATTTTTGAAATAGATTAAACTTATCGCCTAAAAGATGTAACCCAAGTTTAGCTAAGAATCAAAGCTCAGATAATTTTCATTTTAAATAGATTTTTAGTCTAGCAGCAATAGTCAGTTTACTCTTAGCCTTCACTGTACGATAAATTATGAAAATTATATGTTATTTTAATATATCGGTCAATTAAATCTCATAGTTTTATTATTTAATGTCCTAAAAAACTTGCTAAAAAGACCGCATAATAACATTAGCAGGATCAATCAAAGTCAAAGGTAAAATCTTGAACAAACTTGATAAACTGATAAACAATTCTTTTTGCGTTATTTTCCTGCGTAATGGCTACTAAATCAACTTGCGGCTCCCAATCAAGAGGAACATAAATCAAGCTGCTATCAAGTTCAGGATAAATACAATAGAGACCTAATCCCAAGCCTTGTTTTGCCTTAAGCAATACATTTAAAGAAGATATTTCATCCGCATAAGTAATGGTTAGATTTTTATTTAAATGAATAATTTTGTTTTGAAGATTAATAATATCTTGTGCTGCCCATCTGTTATCTAAAAATAACAGTCTTTCATTTTGTAAATCAGTCAGCTTGACCTTTGTTTTTTTACTTAAAGGGTTATTTTGAGGAACAATTAATTTAAAAGGCTCTGATTCTATTGGATAAATTTTAATATTACTTAAGTCTGTTGCTTCTAACCCGGTTGTCAACATAATATCCAAATCATTAGATACTAATTGCTGTTTTAATTCGTTGCGGTTTAAATTTACCAATTCAAATTTAACTTGTGGAAAGTTTATCTGAAATTGTTTTATCCACAGGGGAATATATTTATCATTAAACGGATTATATGAATAGCCAAAATTTATTTTTAAGCTTTCTTCTTTATCTTTTTCTTGAATATCCTGCACCGCAGAATAATAGCTATTAATTAATGGCCTAATTTTATGATAAAAGTCTTTACCATTTTTCGTCACATTAACGTAGCGCTTATTGCGGTTAAACAGCTTAACACCGATCTCATCTTCAATAGCATTTATATCATGTGTAACGGTTGGTTGCGTAGCATGAATTGCTTTAGCCGTTTTAGTGAAATTTTTTGTTTCTACTAAATTAACAAAAGTAACTAATTTTTTAATATCCATATGTATCTCTTATAATCTATTTCTATTATTAATAACTGATATTAATTTCACTTATAAGTATAAATAAAATATACTATTTTTGTAAACGGCCTATACAACAAATAAGGAGATTAAAATGGTTAAACATACAGAAGAAGCTACAAGTTCATGGATTACAGAAACTGCTACAAAAGTTAAGGCTGCTAAAGGTTCAGATTATGTAGAATTGGACCAAGGGCTGCTAACAGTTGATCAATTAGATGCGCTGCTCAACTGCCTGCCACTTGAATTGATTACTATTGACAAAGATGATCGCTATGTATATTGCAATAACGAAATTCCTAAAAAAATGCTGCTTTCACCACGGTGGCCAGAAAAATTGGGACAAACTTTATCAGAAGTTCACAAAAAAACTTCAATGCCTCATGTTCAAGAAATAATGGATTACGCCAAGACTGGTAAAACCTATAAGCTTATCAAGCCAAGTGCTGATGAGTACATGGTTGCTTCCTTTAAAAATATGACTGATAAAAATGACCAATATACTGGTGTTACTGAATGGATTGTTGATTTACTGCCAATCATTAATTGGTACTTAAAGCAAACAGGTCAAAAATTAGTACTTGACGAGAATAAAAAAGCTACAGATGCTGATTCTGGAGCTTCAATGCAAGCATAAATTATTAAATCCTCCAATATAATATTGGAGGATTTTTCTATAATTCATTTTGCAGGAAATCAATAAATTGTTTTACCACCTGCCTTTTATTATTTTTTTAACGACAGCCCCATAGCTAATAGTTGGACTTAAGGCCAATGGCACTTTTCTTAGTTGTTCATCAAAATCTGTATAAATAAATTTCAAACCTATTGTTATTCCTTGTAAAGCACTAACTAAAATCAGAGCACCAGCCAAATCATTTGTAAATGTTACATTTAGGTTTGCATTTGCATTAATAATTTTATTCTGTAAATTAATCATTTCAATTCCGGTTAAGTCATTATCAACAAAAATCAGATTCTGCTTAGTAAAGTCTGTAATAGAAAGCTCAGATTTATTGGACAGAGAATTACTATATGGCACAATGGCAAAAAATTTATCTTTAAGTAAAGGGTAAAATCGTATATTTTTAAGATCTGATGCATCCCCCTTTGCTTGTCAAAAACAAGTCAATATTTTCATTTTCCAAATATTGTTTTAACTTATTATGATCTAAAATCGTTATATTAAATTTGGTTTTAGGAAATTGTATATTAAATTTTTTTATCCATTTTGGGATATTATTTAGATTATAAGGAGTTACTGTACAGCCAATATTAATAATATCTGCTTCTTTTTCTTCATTAGATCTTATACTTTGAAGGGCTAAATAATACTTATTTATTAATGGCTTAACTTGATTATAAAAAATAAGACCATTTTTTGTTGGTACTACATGTCGTTTATTTCGTACAAACAATTTTTGACCTGTTTCATCTTCTATCGACTTAATAATATAACTAACACTTGGCTGAGTGAGATTTAAATTCTGGGCAGTTCGTGTGAAATTTTCAGTTTCTACCAAATTTACGAAAATTTTCAGTTTATTAATATCCATAATCAATTTTCCTTATTTACCATAAAAGATTTCTATTATAGAATTAATTCCATATAATTAATACTGTAAGCGCTACTTTTGGCTTTTTGCGAAAGGAAGTAGATAATTATGGATTTTGGTTTAAAGAATAAAGTTGTTGTAATTACGGGAGCAACCGGTGGAGTTGGTCAATCACTGGTAAAAGAGTTTGCAAAAGAAGGGGCAAAACTTTCCATTTCTTCAACTAGTCAAGAAAAATTAGATAGATTTTTGCCTACTTTAGATATTGATTCAGATCATTTGTTAACGTCAATAGTTGACGTGACCAAAGAAGATCAGGTTAAATAGTTCATTTCAAAAACAATTAAGCATTATGGTAGTTTAGATATTTTAGTACCAAATGCTGGTGATGAAGGCAAATCCTTGCCAATTGAAAAACAAACTTATGAAAATTTTGAGCATACTTTTGCAGTTAATGTCTTTGGAGTCATGTATTGTATGAAATATGCAGCACCACAAATGATTAAACAAAATTCAGGACATATCGTTGTATTAGCTTCTGATGGCTCAATGGTTGGAGCACCAGCAATGTCGCAATATTGCTCTTCTAAGCATGCAACGCTTGGTCTAGTTAAAAGCGTCGCGTTAGAACTTGGTCCCCATGGCATAAATGTTAATGCAGTATCACCTGGAGCTATTGACACAGATATGATGAAGAGAATTGAGAAAATGGCTTTTCCTAATCTTACTCATGAAGAAGCATATAAGAAATACGCAGCCGCTTATCTTGACAATCGTTACGCTACTCCAAAAGAAGTGGCCGATGTAGCGATCTTTCTAGCATCTGATCAAGCAAGTCATATCAATGGCGGTGGCTTATATCACGGTTTGACTTATGCAGTTGCAAATGGCCAGCGTGGCATTTTAGCATACACTTGGCCGGAACTATACACAGGCAGCATTTTTGTTGTAGGTAATGATGGTACACGTTACTTTGCAGAAGACCAGCATTCTAAAGCCGGCTATCTGTTTATTCATGGTTTTGGCAGACACCCATATTTGACTACACAATCTTGGATTATTTTTGATCAAAAGCAAAAAGCCAAATTGGAAAAAATACAGGATAATGCATTACAATCTGCTTTAAATAAGGCAATTGCAGCCTCCTCTATTAGTGAACTTGCAGCAAAACTTAATTTTGATTCAACCATTTTTAGCAACACAGTTAAGGACTTTAACGAACTTGCAAAATTAGGTAAGGATTATTCATTTAGCAGAAATGGCGAGACAATGACTCCCCTTGATGATAGGCAAATATACGCAATTAAGTTGCAGCCTGCAGCTTTAAACACTCAGGGAGGTCCACGCAGAAACGAAAAAGCTGAGGTTTTAAAGCCAGATAGCTCGGCAATTAAGGGCTTATATAGTGCTGGCGAAGCCGGTAGCATAACCACTAATCAATATCAAGCTGGTCAAGATGTTGCAGAGCTGTTGATATTCGGTAAAATTGCTGGAGAAAATGTCGCTCAAGAACCAGGAGAAAAAGTAGAAAACGTTGCCCCACTTGACCCTAAAATTCTAGCTAGTGACGAACAAACAGAAAACTACCAGCTTGGTGCGAATCAGTTTCTTGGTAAAAGTGATCAGGGCATGGGAAATGAGTTTGTGGTCAAAGTAACCATGGATAAAAATAACCAAAATATCCAAGATATCAATGTCATCAAACAAAGTGAAACTAAAGAAATTGGCCAAAAAATCATTAAACCTTTGCTTCACAACATTATTGAATCTAATTCAACCAATATTGACGCGGTTTCTGGGTCTTAACTGACTTCGAAAGCTGTTAAAAGCGCCGTAGATGATGCATTGGCAAAAATCAAATAATATAATTTCTTTATTAGAATAAAAATATTTTTACTTTGATATCAACTATATAATTAGGATATTTATTAATTTTAATTGAGGACTAACTTTCTCTATTCGATCGGAGTTAGTCCTTTTAGTTTAGTCTTGATTGTTTCTGAGTGCATCTAACAATTATACTCTCTATAGTGACTTTCAATTTACTTTATGTTTTTGTCTACTAGCCAAATTTATTTTGAAAAACTGATAAGTGAGATTGATTATAATTTATAGAATAGTTACAGCTGAAAATTTAATCATATGAGTATAGTTAAAATAAGGGTTGATTTACTTATAATATATAGTTTATTCGTAAAATAGCGCTTGCAAAACAAATTCAGCTGTATTATGATAACGATACCATAAAAATTAAATTGTGGTTTAAACTTTAAACAAGGAGGATTGGAAAATAGCAGTGAAGAAAAATGTGACAATTTCAGATGTTGCAAAGCTTTCAAATATATCTGTTTCGACTGTTTCTCGAGTGATCAATAACAGCCCACACGTATCACCACAAAAAAGACAATTAGTTTTAGATGCGATGAAGCAATTGGGATATAAACCATTGGCATCAGCAAGAAGGCTGAGAGGAAGCAAAGCTAATACATTAGTTGTTACTGTTCCTCGAATTACTAATCCGTTTTTTGCAAGCTTAGTGAACATAATTGAATTGAACTTAGATGTTAATAATTACAGTACTATTCTTGTTCAAACATTTGGCCGCAAAGATAAAGAACTAGCAGCACTAGAAATGTTAAGAACTCAAGAAGTAGACGGAATAATTCTATGTTCTTTAGAAAATTCATGGTCGACAATTTCATCATATTTAGACTTTGGAGCGATTGTCTTAGTAAATGAATATCTTAAAAACGATCGAATCCCTATAATTCGAGCAAATCAATATGAAGGATTTAAGTCTACAACACAAAGTTTAATTAATTCCGGATATCGTAAAATTGCCTACGTAACTGGACATAAAGAGATCATTTTAACTAAAACAATCAATAATGATTTAAATACTGATCGCTTTCTAGGCTTTAGAGATGCTTTAAATAAAGCAAACTTGTCGTTTAATCCAGATTGGTTTTTTCCTCATTGCCAAACTATCAAGGATGGTAGAAAAATCATTGATAAAATAGTAGATCTTAAAAATCGACCTGACCTAATAATAGCTGGTAGCGATGAAGTAGCTATTGGAATGCTTGAGGAAGCAAGAAATTTAGGTATATCAATACCAAAAGAAGTAGCTATTCTGGGTGTCGATGATCAGCCTACCAGCGCTGACTTGTTCATTCCACTTTCAACAATTCGGCAACCTATTGAAGAAATGGGCCAAAAAGCCGCACAAGCAATTTTAGAGTCAATCGCGGATCCCAGTTATAATTCAAAGCAAGTGTTTAACTTAGAATTTATTAAAAGAAAATCAACATAATTTTTTATTTTAATTTGGTATCGATACCAAACAAAAAGAAAGGAAACACAAAATGAGTGTAGTTTTAGCAAGAGTTGATCAAAGATTAATTCATGGAATCGTTGTTACCCAGTGGGCAGGCTTTCTTAAAGCGAAAAGACTGATGGTAATAGATGATGTAATAAGTAAAGATGAGGTACAAAAAGCTGCCATGCGAATGAGTAAGCCTGCAGGTACTGGAATGTCTATAATTGATACTGCTACAGCAATAAAGAATTTTCATGAAGGTAAATATGATAACCACAATGTTTTCTTAATAGTTAAAGAGCCATCAACCATTTTGACCTTGATTAAAAATGATATCAAGATTCCTAAAGTTAATATCGGTATTATGTTTGACGGCCCAGATAAAAAAGAAGTACATAAAATGGTTGCAGTAAATAAGCAGGAAATAGCTGATTTTAAGGCTATTGAAAAATTAGGGGTACCGGTAACTTTTAGGTATGTTCCGTCAGATACAGATCAATCATTGAATATGTATATTAAATAAGGAGGAAATATGTTAGTTCTTCAAGGTTTTTTAACAATTTTACTATCTTTTTGGGCAGTTATTGATCAGCAAGGATTTGTAATTACGACCTGGTTTCCTATAATGATGGCTTTATTTATGGGCCTGATTACTGGGGATATGCAAACAGCGATGATCATTGGCGGGACGTTTCAGTTAATGGCTTTGGGCGTTGCGAATATTGGCGGATCTTCAGTACCTAATTGGGGTTTAGCAACAATAGTTGGAATTTATATTGCTACTAAAACCACGCATAATATTGCTGACGCAAAAGCTATAGCGCTGGCAGTTGGAGTCCCAGTTGGAATGATTGGTATTCAATTGGACGTGTTAGCCAAAGTTATTAATACTTACGTTGCTCATGCAGCTCAAAAGGCAATGAATGCAGGTAAATTCAAAAAAATGAACCGTATTTTATGGATTGGACCCTTTGTTTTTGGTTTATCCACTGCCCTTCCCACCGCATTAGTTGTTTGCTTTGGCAGCACATTGGTAAAAAGTGTGTTGCACTTCATTCCTGCTTGGGTAACTAACGGGTTATCAATTGCGGGTTCAATGCTCCCTGTAGTTGGTATTGCAATGCTACTGCAAGTTATGCCAGCCAAAAAATATCTTTCAATGCTTTTAATTGGTTTCTTCTTGTCAGGTTATCTGAATATACCCATGATGGGAGTATCGATTGTTGGACTGGCAATGGCATACTACTTCTATGTAACTACCGTCAAAACAAATACAACAACTAGTACATCAAGCGCACTCTCAGCGGATGAAGAAGGAGACGATTTTGATGAATAATACAAATAATGAGGCTGAAAAAATGAATTTAACCAAAAAAGATAGAAGAATAGCTGCAACTCGTTATATGTTTATGGCATGTAATGATTTTAACTACGAAACTCAACAAGCACCAGCAGTAGTATATGGCCTAGAGAAAGCTCTGCGGAAAATTTATCCTAATGATGAAGACTATAAAAAGTCTCTCAATAACCACTTCAATTATTTCAATACTACTACATGGATGGCAAATATTTTATTAGGTGCTAGTCTCGCTATGGAAGAAAAAGATGGTGTCAAAGCTATTGACACTGTTCAAAGTTTCAAGACAGGAATGATGGGACCATTAGCTGGAATAGGTGATACTTTAATTTGGGTTTTATACCCAACAATTATTGGCTCAATTTCTGCATACATGGGACTACAAGGGAATCCAACAGGTGCAATTATTTGGTTATGCTTGAACTGTATGTTTCTCTTCTTTAGATATAAGCTTTTTGATTTAGGTTACGATTCCGGCATTAAATTAGTTACAACTTTAGGTGATAAGATTTCAACATTTACTGAAGCCGCTTCGATCATGGGACTAACTGTTATTGGTGCACTGATTCCCTCAGTAGTAAAGATTAACTTGGCACTTAATTTTAAAGTTGGAAAAGTTAATCTAAATATTCAAGAGGGTATTTTGGACAAAATTATGCCTGCGTTATTACCAGCAATATTAACATATTTTGTTTATAAGGCATTGATGAGTAAAAAGGTAACTGTCATTCAAATCATATTCCTAGTAATCATATTCTCATTAGCAATGTCCTTTTTTGGAATTTTAAAAGCGTAGAGGTTATTATGAATCGAAAAATTCTTATCGCTAGTCATCATAGAATGGCATTTGGACTGCTAGATACTTTGAAATATATTAATCCAAATATTGAATCTATTGCTACTTTAAACGCCTATCTATCAAGTTTACCTATAGAACAAGAAATTGAAAAAAGCTTAGAAAATGTTAATTTAGGCCACGATGAATTGATAATATTTACGGATTTACCAGGCGGCTCGGTTAATCAAGCTTTTGTTCCTTATCTAAAATATGAGCACGTTCAATTAATTTCTGGAATGAACTTACCTTTAGTTTTAGGAGTTATTCTTTCGTTGCCATCAGATGATAATTATTTAAAACCTGAAGAATTAAGAAAATTGATCATTGAAGCAAAAGAACAAATTATCTATGTAAATGATCAATTTAGTAATATGGAGCTTGATGAGGAAGATGAATAAGTTGGAAAAGCAATGGTGGAAAAATAGTGTTGTTTACCAAGTATATCCTAAAAGTTTTAAAGATAGTAATGGGGATGGCATCGGAGACATTCAAGGAATAGTATCTGAGTTACCTTATTTATCTAAATTAGGTGTAGATGTTATTTGGCTAAATCCTATATATAAGTCTCCTATGGTTGATAATGGCTATGATATATCAGACTATTATCAAATTAATCCACAATTTGGTAATTTAGAAGATTTCAAGCAATTATTACATGCTGCCCATCAATTAAATTTGAAAATAATTTTAGATTTGGTTGTTAATCATACTAGTGATCAGCATAAGTGGTTCAAAGAAAGCAGAAAATCTAAGAATAATCCGTATTCTGATTATTATATTTG
This sequence comes from Lactobacillus sp. M0396, assembly GCF_016101625.1. Taxonomy (NCBI): domain Bacteria; kingdom Bacillati; phylum Bacillota; class Bacilli; order Lactobacillales; family Lactobacillaceae; genus Lactobacillus; species Lactobacillus sp. M0396. The sequence continues at coordinate 1,448 of NZ_JACFQE010000009.1, read as the reverse complement.
GAAAGATCCTAATCCAGACGGTACACCTCCTAATAACTGGGGGTCTAGTTTTGGTGGCCCTGCATGGGAATATGCACCGGAGAGAGGGCAATACTATCTGCATTTATTTGCCAAGGAACAACCTGACTTAAATTGGGAAAATAAAAATGTTCGTCAGGACGTTTATAGAATAATGAAATATTGGCTAGAACTAGGAATTGATGGCTTTCGGATGGATGTTATCAGCTTGATATCTAAAGATCCAACTTTTCCAGATGGTCCTTTGATTCAAAATAAATCATATGGAAACTACTATATCGGCGCTTCCAATGGTCCTAAGGTTCATCAATATCTTCAAGAAATGTATCGTGAAACTTTAGCTCATTATAATGTTATGACTGTTGGAGAAACAGCCCATACTAACAGTCAACAAGCTGTATTATATACAGCTTCGCAAAGACATGAACTAAATATGGTGTTCCAATTTGACCACATGCATTTGTCATATGGTGTAGACGGAAAATTTTCCAATAAAAGATTTAATTTGGTTGATTTAAAAAGAGTTTTAAGCGAGTGGCAGGAAGTGATGATTAAAAATGATGGTTGGAACAGCTTATATTGGAGTAACCATGATCAACCCCGAGCAGTAACTCGGTTTGGTAATGATCAACCTGAATGGAGTGATAAGTCAGCCAAAATGCTTGGCACTATTTTACATATGCAATGTGGCACACCTTTTATTTATCAAGGTGAGGAGTTAGGCATGACTAATGCTAAATTTAAAGATATTAATGATTATAGAGATATTGAAACACATAATATCTATGAAGACTTCATTAATAATAAGCATTATTCAAAAGAATATACTTTAAAAACCATTTATTTGAATTCCCGTGATAATGGTAGAACCCCTATTCCGTGGAATGAAAATGGCGGCTTTAGTACAGGAAAGCCTTGGATAGACTATAATCCCAATTATTCACACATTAATGCTGAAGATAATTTAAAAGATCCTGATTCTGTTTTTTATTACTATCAGAAATTAATTCGCTTACGGCATGAAATTCCAATCATTACTGAAGGTGATTATCAATTATTGGATCCCGACAATCCATTTACGTACACGTATTTAAGAGAAACTTCAACACAATACTTATTTGTAACCGGAAACTTTACGGCAGATAAACAAGAAATCAAGGTACCAAGTAAGCTTCATTTTAAAAATAGTCGTTTATTGATAAATAATTATCAATTTGATCAACAATTAGGAAAACAGGTTGAACTACCGCCATATGGAGCTGCTGTCTATATTTTAGATAAATAAAATTATGATTGTTCCTACTTAACGTAAAGAAGAAATGTATAGATAAAAGGCACTAAGCAATGATATGACCCCCAAATTTAGGACAAATTTGGGGGTTATTTTTATGTCTAAATTATCTAAACAAGATAAAGTTGAAATCTATCAT
>NZ_JACFQE010000030.1:0-217 GCF_016101625.1 Lactobacillus sp. M0396 | reverse complement strand
TAATGGAAGGCTTCTTCGGGATACTCAAGCGAGAAATGTTTTATGGTTTTGAAAAGCACTTTAAGAATCTCACTGAACTGGAAGAGGCGATTAGAGACTACATTGAATATTACAATCAGAAAAGAATCAAGATCAAACTAAAAGGACTAACTCCGCTTGAATATCGGCAATTAGTCCTTAGTTAGCAGCTAATATAAAGTGTCCTAATTTTAGGGTT
>NZ_JACFQE010000008.1:0-59370 GCF_016101625.1 Lactobacillus sp. M0396 | reverse complement strand
TTAATATTAGTCTTGCCAACCCGATAACGCTGACTTAGCTCAGCAGGGCTTATTTGATAATCGTGCCAAAGATGATAGATTTCAATTTTATCTTGTTTAGATAATTTAGACATAAAAATGACCCCCAAATTTGTCCTAAATTTGGGGATCATATCATTTATGTAGTATCCACCTTTTTGTTTGATAATTTATTAATAAGTCTAAGTTTAGAAAAACTTATGCAGAAAGAAATTATTCTGAATAAATATGCATTATCTGTTTAGTGTTTTATTACGAAGAATTAAATTAGTCCAAATTATTTTGAATTTTAAATGGTCTATTTAGGTATTTTAGATAAATCAATTCTATCATAGGCGCCATTTTTGTTGTTTTCAGGATGTGGATCTAATCCAATAATGGTTATATCTCCTACATTAGGTGCGTAAACCCAAAACATCCTTCTTGCATTGCTAGTCTTATTTTCTAAATAAGACTGCCACACTTTCATTCCATATCTATTTGTTAGTGATGAAATTTCATGTGTATGAAGACCAGGATGTTTTGGATTTTCGGATAAAAATTTTAAAGCTTTACCCCATTTTTTATATAAGTTTGCGTCAGCTTTACTAATTGATTTACTACGATAAGATGTCTGTAACTTTTGCCATAACTCATCCATGTATGGCACTCCCATTATAATGTTAAACCGCATTTAAAAGTCCGATAAGTCTACTGGTGCAGACACTCTTCCTTTTTTTAAATTAGCAACAGATTCATCCATTACTTTTAATGCTTTATCGGAAATATTTTTTGGTTTAACTAATTCTCTAGGCTCCAGAACTAAGCAGCCGTTGTCATATTCTTTTACGTGGTAATAGTCATATTTAGATTTACGAAGTGTAATCCGTTTTTTACTATCTGTATGAGCATTGTAATTGTTGATAACTTGCATAATATAACTTCTCCTTTTCTGTGGGATTTCCCACAGAAAGTATATCATATTAAAACAAGTAAAAAAAGAAAATTATACTCAATTGCAAGAATGGAATACGAGCAAATATATATTTAGGTAGTATTACATGCAAAAATCTACAGTCGTTTGGTTTAAATTTTAGCTACTACCCAAAATCAATTGTGTCTAATATATGTTCACGTGTTTCTTGGTCTAATCCCAGGTATCGAAATGTTACTTTTTCCGATGAATGATTTAATAATTCAGACACTAGGGCAACATTGTAATGAGATTGTACATATACCCGATAAGCACCAGTTTTTCTCATGGTGTGTGCCAAGGTAATCAATTTGTAGTATTTCACCAACTTTATGCATTATCATGTAGAATCTACGTTCATCGATGTGCTTGTTAGGATGTGTCATTGAAGGAAATAACCACTCACTCGTGAAAATAGTTTGTTTAGGATGTTCAGATTCGTATTTCTCAAGCCAATCATAATAATCTTCTAAATCTCGTTCAATTGGACGTAGATATAAGATATTCCTTTTCTGAGTTTTTTTATCAATAGTATACGCATTTCTCTTAACACGACCATGATGATCGAAAACATCTTCTTTTTTAAGCCTAAGAACATCGCTCACTCTAAGTAAAGTTGCCTTACCTACCTGAAAAATAGTGTAATTTCTTCTGCCTGTTCAAATATATGAAGAAGACAATCTTTTACTTGTTCTAATACATTCGAGTCTTTAATTGGCTTAACTATCTGCTTCATAAGTTACTCTTTCTTTCTAAAATCCTAATAGTGTTATAACACTAGTTAATTAAATAGTGACTCTCACATTCAAATAAAATCAATTAGTCAAAATTTTAAGTTTGGGTTCGCCCATTATTAATCTTTTAGATAAAATAATGAACTTATCGTTAGGATTGCAATCTCAACATCAAAAGCAAACTGAAAGGACTAATTCCGATATTCAATTGGAGTTAGTCCTCAACTAAAATTTATATTTTTGGTAGATTGTAAAATGAACTTGAACAGTACCTTGTTTTAAAAAATGAAAAAAGTCCATTGGACTTCTTTGATAGAATGTAATTGTCCAGCCATTCTAGAAAGAAGTTTCCAATGAACCCGCTTATTTTTACCATATTAGTCACTAAACAGGCCAACATCTTGCCTTAACTGACCGGGTTATCATACAAATCATGCACGAACAGGGCCAGTCGCTGCGCCAAATTGCCCGCGTCCTCCACTGCTCGCCCACCACAATCAAGTACGAGCTTGAACGCGGCCAGGTTAAACATTACCACACCACGCGCTATGATGCCCAGACGGCACGAAGACGCTCTACCACTATATAGCCAGCGGTCTTTTGCGAATTAAACCCCTGGACCTGCCCGAGGCCTTGAAGCGCAAGCAAAGCAAACGGGTACGCCAGCACAAGCGCAGACTGGAACATAGTATTGCACAGCGGCCCGGCTACATTGACCAGCGCTAAGAGTTCGGCCACTGGGAATGCGACCTGGTTCTGGGCCACAAGACCCAAGATGACCAGGCCCTCTTGACCTTTTATGAACGCGTATGACCCGCAAGTTCATGATTATGCCCAATAAGGACAAGACAGCCGCCAGCGTGATGGATGCCATCACGCAGCTGCACGCTCAGTACCGCGAGCACTGGAACTAGGTCTTCAAGACCATCACCACGGGCAACAGGTCCGAGTTTACGAACCTGGCTGACCTTGAACAAATCTCCCATCCCCTGGTCTATTATGTCCATCCGTATACTTCATGCGAGAAGGGCAGCGTGGAGCGGCATAACCGGCTGATCAGGCGTTTCATTCCCAAAGGCAATGCGATTAAGGACTACAGCCTAGAGCCGATCTTCGTGATTGAAGAGTGGTGCAATAACCTGCCGCGCAAGTTGCTAGCCTACCACACTCCCGATGAAATATATGAACGAAGATTAGATTGCATCTATCAAGCATGCTAGGGTGTTCAATTTAATATTGCAATTTTCGAATAAAAATAAAATTTAAAAAATAATCCTTATAGCATGAATTGAAGCATAAATTATGCCAAACATAGAAAAAATAAACATTGTTCCCCATATTAAAATAAATATTTTTTCTATATTCTTTTTTGAATACCACTCTATTCTATATTTTGGATAAAACATTGCAACAATACAGCGAAAAAATGCTGCACGCAATCTATAAGTACCCGTCAATTCTTGGAAAAGTTGATATCCATCATTCTTAAGAAGAAAGGGATATATGTCTAATAAAACAAAACTATCATTTGCAATTGTCATAAGATACAGCGTATAAGAAATATATACTTGATTACAACTATATAAAACATAGGATATAAAAGCCAAAATACTTGAAACCGTTATGACAGAATTAAGTGCAAAAAGAAACATTTTTATTCTTTTTTCTTTACTTTCTGCCATCATGCTTGACCAGTTAGTTCCCAAAGAAATAAACATTCCAAAAACGAATTTGATAAACCACCTTTTTATGGGTCTGTTTTGCTTTCGGATATATATACTTAAAAAAACTTCGTGTACAAAAGCGCTGACAAAGCCAATTAGCAACATATACCAGTTACGTTCGATAATAGATAAATTTATTTTCAAAGCAAAAAATAAATATATAGTAGGCAATGCTGAAAGTAGATTAATCAGTATCATTACACTTGTACAGTAACTGATATTTAAATTTTTTGCTACTTTATCAATTGATTTTAGCACACGATCATATATAAACTTAGGAATTGTCCAGAAATAAATCCTTTTAAAAATTGAATATATTGAAATTTTGTTTGTTATTCCCTGGGAATCTATTAAAACTCCTTTTTGAAAAAAATATTCAACAAGCGTATCAATTTGCTGAATGTCATTTGAAAACAACTTTTCGATTTCTCGTAAGGAATAGTCTCTTTGTAAAAAAATGTTTAAGAAATTTAACTGTTCCTTATTTATTAGCAGCATACCTGTTTTAATTGGAAGTATATATCGTCCATCTGTAGTTTTTTCAATACTAGAGGGTTTATTCCAGTGCAGAGATGATTCCTTGTCCAATTTTAATTCCTCCCCTTACCTGTTGTACCGAAGTAGGAACCAATAAAACTTGGTTGTAATTTATACTAGATAATGCACTTAAACATTCAGCTAAATTACTTGATTTTTGCTTATTAAATAGGCTTAAATTGTTAATAGCTAATGATTTGATTGCTCCAATAGGATTATCTGTCTTAATTTGTTGCATATTTTTGGTAGTTTCTTTTTGTTGTTCTAGTTTTATTGCTAAGTTTTTCGAGTCTTGTTTCTTAAAATTTTTCCAAATATGTGCCACAAGCAAAATCAATTTATCATAATTTTTATTATTAGACTGAAAAACAAATTTTAAATAGACAGTATCTGTATCCATTGTCATATTTCGTTCGATTCTATATGCTAAACCATATTTTTCTCTTATTACTTCCATAAATTCTTTATTCAAGATCTCAAATATATCAGTATATATTTCTGCCATAGACTTTGGAATCGAGAAATTTATTCCATAATAATATGTATTTTTGCTATTTCCAAATGTAGTCCAATATAAACTTCTATCAGTATCTAATTTTTGAAAATTATTGTCTTGAGACACATCACTATCTTTTAAACAATTTTTAGCAATTTCCGGGAGTGAGTTAACAACAATATAATTATTTAACATTTTTGAATATATCCTTTTCAAATCGTCTATAGTTATATCATCAATAGTCTTAACTGTACCTAAAATTTTTGGAATTGGTTTACTGTTATTTGCCAAAACACTTAAGATATCTGCTAAATATTCGATTGGATCGCTTTTGTAATATTGGATCTCACTTTTTACAACTTTTTTTTCTGTTTTAAATAATGCTTCATTTAAAGAAAGTTGAGCTTGGCAGTCTTCAATTAGTTGATCTGCCAAAGGTCTAAATTTTTCTACGCATTGTATATATACCGCGGTAATATCATAAGTTGTAAAAGCATTAATATAGCAGCCATTTTGCTCTAGTTTATCTTTCAGCACAGTTATTTCTTTATCACGAAATAAACTATGCTCTACTAAATGATGTAAACCAGATAAACCAGATGGATCAGCTAAAGCTCCTTCATTAAACCATATACCTGTAGAATAAGTCTTATATTTAAAATTTTTCAACATTTTTATTCCTTTATTTATGATAAATAATATTCAAGTCTTTTTTACACAATTTCGACGTAATTAGTTCAAAATTGCCTTTAGTTTCCAAAAATGGCTGTAAAACCCCATTATTAAAATACTGTAATAAAATTTGAGCTTTTTCTTTTTGATTTTTAACATGAACAATTTTATTAGAATTACTACGATACAGTATGTTTATTTCTTTAATATCTGAACTCAAATATTTTTTAATAGGTACTTGCTTAGCTACTGAACGAATTATACCCTTGTAATCTTCATAATAGGTTATGTTTGTTGTTGATGATACGTATTTCCGCACATAGTTGACCAAGGGGAAAATATATTCTTTTGTAACGCATAATATTTCATCACCTATTAACGACAGCGAAGATAAACTATTGAAATAGCTAGTTTTACCAGATAAAGAAGGACCAAAAGCTAATATAAGCTTACCTTTGTCATCTTTATATAAGTCTCCATGAACTACATCAGACATGTTACTAATATTTAATAATGCAATTCTTGACTCAATTGTTTTTATTATCCAAAAAAAGTTTTTTTGTAACTGCTCATTATTTTTATAATATACTTCTATATATTGACCGCTTAAACTTGATTTGACCAATATATAATTATATAAATAAAACTTTTTACCTAGATTGTCATTACCTATTTCAATACCATCTTTTTCTTCAATAGACCAATTTCTAAATCCATCAAAAAAGCTATTAGAATCGATTAAGTCAAATCTTACAATCAAATTTTGTGTGCCCGTTCTTATATCATTTGTAAAGTCAAAATAGTTACTTAATAGACTTAATACAAAGCTGTCCTTACAAGTAAAATAAATATCAAGATTTATTAAGTGGCTGGAAACGATGTATTTATGGAATATCAATGACAATGGGATATCAAAATTAAAAAATTCATCAATTACTTTAAGCCCATTATTATTCGTTATTTTAGGATTAATCACTATTCTTCCTCTTTGCTCGTAAGCTCATTTAATAATTGTATTAAAGTTGATTGTATTTCTGTAGATTCAATATTAGGCAAAAAGAATCTTGCTCTTGTATATTTATCATATAAATTTTTAGATAAAAAATCTTGTAAAAATATAGGCTGCCACTTAGGATTTAAATTGTAAAAGTTATTCTTAATTAATATGCCAATTGCAAGAGAATCAATTGCTTTTTCAATACATATATATTGAAATAATGTATTAGAATGCTGAGAATCTTCCATAAATCCTATAGCCTGATATCGAAATTTTTTTATCAATCTTGGAACTTGAAGCTTTAATTCTGATCGTTTATCATTAAGATAACTAAAAGTAGCGTTGTCCTTATCTAAAATAACCTTTCCCTGTAACAATCTACCAGCAATAATGTTAGTATCAAATAGTGCCATCATTAACTTTGGTACAAAATCATTAATTTCCTTCTCAAATGATTTTTGATCAACTACTTGAATATGAAATTTGATATTATTTATTCTTTCAGCAAAAACTGGAGTTGTCACTTTATTTTTTACAATTACATAGTAATCATAATCACTATTTGCTCCGGCCACTCCTTGTACAGTAGATCCGTGCTGAATAATTCCTTCTATGTCTTCACGTTTAATTATTTGTTTAACAACAGAAATTTTATTAGTCATCAAATTTTCCTTCTTCAATTTCCTTAATATTTGTGACTTCCACACATTTTAATAGATTTTCTAATGCTGCTATCGCTGTACTATTTACAGATAATTCACCCGTTCCAAATTGTTTGGCTACTAGTTTCAGCATTTGCATTTTATTTAAACAAATGTTTCCCCTTGTTAAAACAAATACTTTTGATATCTGATAATCCTTTAATTGAGATTCTAATTTAATTTTTAATAGATTCTTTTTTTGTATATTTAATATACTTTTTTGTTTACGCCATACTAAATTTGATAACTGTGAAAAATACGTATTAAGTGTTACTGTATCTAGAGCTGGAGAGCGTTGGATAAAATCGATTTTATCAGAGGTCCAAATAACTGTTTCATCTGTAAAAACAGAGGCACCTTTACTTAAAAAGTGAAGAGTTGCACAGGTTTTGCCTGTGCCCTTATTTCCTATAATTAAATAATTTTTTTGATCCAGTCGAACAAAAGCAGCATGAAGATAAAAATATGCGTCATGTAATTTTCTTGCTCTAATTAATCTTGTGACCTCACCACGTATTACACCGTAACCAATATCAGAAGTGGCCTTCAATTTACTATTAAAATATATTTCAGAAGAGTCTTGTTTTCTATTTATACAAAAATCTTTACTTCTAACAAGAATACTATCAGGCGTTTGCCAAATTTCCAATCCTAAAATCGGATTTGCCACTACACAATATTCGTCTCCCTTTAACTTAAATCGATGATTTTCAATATTTATATTCAAGCTTTCGATACTATCATACTTACAATTAAAATCAATTACTAATTGATCAATCAAATCCTTTTGCATTTTTTATCCTCCTAAAGATTATAATGTTAATATCAATAAATTTGAAAATGAATGTAACAACATGTTATTAATAATATGATTGGTTTTCAATTGCAATCCTACAAGGATAAAATTCATAATTAGGAAAAAGATAATCCCATTTAAGCTAAAGTTGAAATGCAACAACACGAAAACGATCGTACTAATGACTATTCCTGTCACTAAGTATCCATTTGCGTTTAATTCAGATAAAATTAATTTTCTACAAATTAATTCCTCAATTATTGGTGAAAAGCTAACCGCTCTAAAGATCTGAACAGTATTGTATTGCTGATTTGGATCGCTTCTAGTAAAAATATATAAAAACAAGAAAACTATAATTGCTGCCAATATTAACGGTTTAAAAGATATTGTAAGATCATCTTTAGTTAAAATTTTCATTTTATAACTATAAAATAAAAATATCATCAAAGTGATAGTATCCCGTAAAATTTTCCATTTAGTATCAAAATAATAATGCTCTGCCAAAAAAATATATACTGCTCTATCTACAAGTTCAATAATAAAATAGATACTAATTACAATAAATATTTTACCGAGTAATGGAAAAAGCTTACTTTTCATTTAACAAAAACCTTTCAAAAAAAACAATTCTAGAAATGATTATCATCAATTAAATATAAGATAACATGTCTTTTTCTAGAATTGTCTTTTTAAAAATCGAAATTAACTTAAAACCCATTGCATAATATGATTTAAAAGCCACTGCTTCTTAGCAATAAAAGATGTTTCGCAATTATCAACTTCTTGAAGCATTTCAACGCTTAACAAATTTTTGTTTTCTATACCATCATGCATAATAATCACCTCCTTTTTTCAACTACATTTTATATTTTTGCTTTTATTTTTGCGAGCGCTTTTTTAATTTTTTTAAAAAATATTTGAAACATAGAAATTAAAAACTCAATATTAATAAAAAATAGATATTCAGACTTACTGGGTACGTAGCAAGCCTAATATTTAACGTAAGCAGTTAAGCAAATTATTGTTAAGTCAAACAAACTCATTTTGGAGATATTCTCGAGATTTCACAAATAACGACACTATGTCTTTTAGGCGGACTGGGCGATCTCAGACGCTTCCGTAATCTCAGCGCGCTCAATGACTTTATGGGCATTGACCTGCATTACTATGAATCCGGCAATCTGGTAAGCGCATCAACGTGCTTACCAGATTGCGTATTATTACGACAAACGAAAACGATCTTCTCAAGCGCGCAGCTTTAAGAAGATCGCAATCGCAGCAGTCCATAAGTTGCTTCAGACTGTTTACCACTTAATCAATTACAACGTAGTCAGTTAAGAACTGGGCTTTAATCGTAATAATTTGATCAAGTTCATTATAACAGTTTAACCGCAAAATTAAGCCAAAAGGTTAAACTCTTTTAATGCGGCCTTAAAAAGAGCAGCTAGGCAAAGGAAAAACTGAATTATTCAATAACCTAGACTACTTTGAGCATAAAAGTTAAATTAATCATTGATATTACTTGATTTTTCGTATACACTTCTGCTTAGTCCTGATATTATTTATTTACCAACCACAAATAGATCAGAGACCAATTTCAATGGGCTCTTTGTCATTTCCTAGTGATAGAATTTGATAATATTTTTGATTGAACATCAGGCTACCAAGTAGCTTAATGTTCTTTGCTTGATTACAACTTTTGGCTCTTCTAGTTTAATCCAGGCTATCAGATTAAGCCGTACGCTCAATCTGCTTGTGACCCCTTCCAGGCGGTCATTAGGCCTTTGTACTTAGCTGCATTGAGCAGGTCCTTCGTGAAGTTATAGGTGTTTTCCAAGACTGAATCAAGTTTTAAGCCGTCAGTCACAATTTGGGCCTGCGTCAACCGGTCCTTTAAGTGCCAATTGTAGCAGAGCTGAGTCTTTTCTAATTGGTCAAAGGGCCTGAGGTAGAGACTTGAGCAGGCGGTAGTTGCGACTAGCCTTGGGATACTGCTTCATGACCTGAATGCGGCAGGTGTTGAAAGAGGGGTTGAGCATCTGGACGACGTGGAAGCGATCTAAAATTACCTGAGCATTTGGGAAGCGCTCTTTGGCCAGCTTAAGCAGCACGGTCTGGCTGGCATCGCTGCTGAGGTATCTGACCTTAACGCGTACATGACCATTGTGCCAGACGTGACTTGAGTGGCAGTAAGGACAGGCAGCCAATTTAAGGGTACAGTAGCAGACTTTGGTTTCAACGTTGTTAATTGTTTCCAGGACGACCTGGTTAATTTCTCGATTAGGGTCTTTAATATTGAGGAAAAGTTTAATATAATTAGACAGAAAGTTCATAAGCAAACTCCTAAATAGATCTGAAGAGCAGTGTAAAAGGTTATATGGCAAGAGGGCTTAGGGCCTCTTTTATTGTGCCCAAAAAATCCTGCCAATAGCATCTCATAGAAATTAGTCTAAGATAGCTATCAACAGGATTTCTTATAGAATGTCAAGTATCAAAAAGAGCTGAAATTATTATGTAAGGTATAAATGAGAGGAACGGTAGTAAGAGAATAATTTGTTATTGACAGTTAGAGCCCCAAAAATTATCATTAAATTTAGAATTAATAATATTAAATTTTATATCATTGTTAATTGATTTAAATTTAAAGTATCTCAAAAAATTGAATATCATGATTAAAAATATAACTCTTATCATTATAAAGCTATGGGAGCCACTATAAACTTACAGACTTATGGAACTCAAAGTAATGATATCATTGATCAATCAGTAAAATTGATTAATCATTATAAAAAATTATTAACAGTAAACAGGAATCAATCTGAACTAATGTCCATTAATCATGCTGCAGGGAAAAAGAAAATACAAGTCTCCAGTGGAACATATTCTTTAGTTAAATTAGTAGTTAATATAAGTAAAGAGAATTTCGGTTTTAATGCACTAATAGGTCCTAACGACATTGTACTAAATGATTTAGATCAAACTGTTTTCTTGACTAAAGAAGGAATGGAACTTGATTTAGGTGGAATTGCTAAAGGTTGGATTGCAGATCGAGTACGAGATTTGTGGCATTCTTATGGAATAAAAGCAGGTGTAATTGATTTGGGCGGTAATATTTTATTTGTAGGTAATTCACCTGAAATCAATAATGGAACTTGGATTGTCGATATTCAAAATCCATTTAAGAAATTTGGGAATAGTATAGCTACATTAATGACTCCTGAAAGTTCTGTTGTAACTAGTGGTACATATGAACGCTATTTAATGGTTGATGATTGTAAATACCATCATATAATTGATCCCAACACGGACTATCCGGTTAAAACGAATTTGTTAAGTGTGACAACCTTTACCAAAAATTTAGTTCAAGCAGAAATTGAATGTAAAAGGCTTTTTTCGCTGGAAAGCCTATCAAGAATTGGAATAAAAATCCCAATCGGTATGGTGCGATTTTCATATATAGAGATGGACATATTTTTTATGATGGTATGAATTAGATTTTATATCATACTTTTAATCATGAGTAAAAAAATAAAAAGTAAGTTTAATTATTGAGGAACATTAAGATGAAAACAAGTATTGGAATTATTATTTTATTCATATTTATGATTTTATCTAGTATAGCTGCTGTTTGGGATTTTTTTGAAAATGATAATCATTCATATTTAAGCATAATAACTTTTCTTGCAGGATTATCTGTTTTTACATTTTTTTTAGTTACTTACAAAAATTTTTTAACTATAACTGCAATTTCGAATTTATTAATTGTTATTTCAGCAATTTTACATGGTATTTTGAATAAATCGTTTCATCTAATGCATCATGTAGTCAGAATAGTTTTATTGTTTCTGGTATATATACTTTTATTAAATTAATTAACATATTATAGTATAAAGCTTAACTTAGGCTAATCATTTAGAAAATTATAGTCGGACAATGATCTTTTTAGTACCTTAAAAGTAATTTTGAGAAGTCAATCAAAAATTTAGTAAAGCCCAAGGATACTAGTAGCTACATTGACTATACAATATAAGAAGATTCTATTTAGGGTGAGTTCAGAAGGTTAGACAATTTTGGAGTTATTTATAAGTTAAGGCCTCTCACCAGCAATCGGCGAATTAAAACATAATGGTTTTGTAATCAAAGATAAGAATGTTAGGCGTCTGATACATAAATTAGAATTAATTTGTTTACATCGACATAAACGCAAGTATCCTAACTATTAGAAAACGATGGGGGCAAGATTCTCCCTAACTTCATTCAACGCAATTTCCTTGTTCTACGCTCTAACCTGAAAGTGGTACATTGACATAATCAGGCTTGCCCCTGTAAAAATAAAATTTTATCCTATGCAATTTTATGGCCTCCAAATCTTAACTTGATAATGATATTGTTTAATTACATGCACTTAAATTGTGCAGCATTATGTAAATATCTTGTGCGGCTCTTTGTCAAACAAATATTTAACTTTCAAAAAGGCGCTTTTTTGAAGTACCTTTAGTATATCCATTTTTTAATCTTTTGATACTTGACATTCTATAAGAAATCCTGTTGATAGAATTTGATAATATTTTTGATTGAACATCAGGCTACCAAGTAGCTTGATGCTCTTTCTTTGATTACGGCTTTTGATTCTTCCAGCTTGATACGGGCAACCAGGTGATTGAAGCTGCGGTAGCCGTAAGCCGTACGCTCAATCTGCTTGATCTTGCGGTTGACTCTTTCCAGGCAGCCGTTGGACTGTTTGTACTTGGCCGCGTTGAGCAGGTCAGACAGACAGCGTTTAAAGGTTTTGCGGGTAACCTCCATTTGCCAGCCTAGTCTGCCGGGGTGTTTGAGACAATCCTTTATTTACTTAACGTCTTTTTCTTTTAGAGCTAGCCGCAGGGCCTGCGTCAACCGGTCCTTTAAGTGCCAATTGTAGCGGGGACTGATCCTTTCTAATTGTCAAAGGGCTTGAAGTAGAGCTTCCAGCTTCCAGAAATACTTGAGCAGGCGGTAATTGCGACTGGCCTTGGAATACTGCTTCATGACCTGAATGCGGCAGGCGTTGAAAGAGCGGTTGAGCATCTGGACGACGTGGAAGCGGTCTAAGATCACCTGGGCATTTGGGAAGGGTTCCTTGGCCATGCCTGCATAATAGTAGTTAAGGTCCATGGAGACCGTCTTGACGCGGCGTCGCACAATTTCGGGATAATGCCTGAAGTAGGCCATGACGGCGTGTTTATAACGGGTCTGCAAGATCTTGACCACCTGGTGAGTGATTCCGTCTAGGGCAATGAAATGCAGCTTGCGGCCCACGCCCCGAAATTCGTCAAATGCTAGGTGCTCTGGCAGCCAAGTGTCGTCATCGTGAACGGGGTTGGCAATGGCGCAGTACTTATCAACCAGGTCAGTCTGGGCCATGGCGGCTGAAGAGGCCCAGACTAGTCAGACCATTGAACGAGAACCGCAAGCAATTCCGGATGGATCCAAACATAAATGAAAGCGGCGCCGGTTAAAGAAGCTGCTCCACCGAATCCGCCGCGACTACCAGCCTCGCGCCCAGAAGTATAAACACAGCAGACCCTTCAAGGGCCGCAACAGCTTTTCTAAGACCGGCCATGACCGCATGAAGGAAGACCCGATGCTTAACGGGCAGCTGAAGCCGGGCTACAACCTGCAGATTGTGACCAGTACGTCATCGACTATGCCCTGTATCCTAACCCAACTGACACCAGAACCCTGGTATCCTTTTTAGCGCAGCTGCCGGTTTTGGCAGCGAGTACAACTATGCCCAGCAACTGGCACTATGATGAGCAAGATGACTATTACATAGACCACCAGGGCGGGCGCTTTAACTTCAAGCACTATTCCACCAGACGCGACCGCTACGGCTACCGCCGCATTACCTTGGAGCTCAGACGGCGCGGCCTGATAGTCAATCATAAGAAGGTGCAGTGCCTGATGCGTAAGCATCTGGCACTGAACGGTTTGGTCTTTCATACGGACCAGGGCTGGCAGTACCAGCACCAGCAGTTTCAATCCTGGCTTAAGAATCATGGCATCGACCAGTCGATGTCGCGCAAGGGCAACTCGCTGGACGACAGACTGATGGAGGGCTTTTGGCATCATGAAGCGAGAAATGTTCTACGGCTTTGAACAGACCTTCAAGGACTTAACCGCACTAGAAGAAGCAATCAGAAAGTATATTGACTACTACAACACCAAAAGAATCAAAAGCAAACTGAAAGGACTAACCCCGATCGAATATCGGGAGTTAGTCCTTAGCTAAAATTTATTAAACTGTCCTAATTTGGGGTTCACATCAATTAGACCCCTTGCTTTTGCCTAAGCGGTATTTTTGCACGTTAATACCAAAAATGACAAAAACTGTTAATAACGAAATTCCGCTAGCAAGGAGCGTAAGAGCAGGCCGGTATAAGGCATTGGCAATTACCGAAACCCCAACAGTAAAAAAGATATTTAGTAGCGCACTGCCTAGCTGCAAAAAACTTGATTGAGCAGACTGAACATTTTTACTGGTTCTTTTAATTCTAACTTTGCTGCACCAATTACTGATTGGTAAAGTTTCTCCATAAATTAACACTGTGCTAATGAACATGGTAGCGATTGTTTGTTTTAAAAAGAAAATACCTAATGCTAAAGTAGTGACTATGACTAAGGCGCACAGTAACCAAAAGTGGTTATCAAAGCGAATAAGCACTGCTCCTAATAAGAAACCACTGACTACGGCAAACAGCAGCCAGTATACTTGACTATATGTAGGATTAATTGCTTTCCAGAAGTAAATCATTAATCCGTTGAATACAGATTGAAGAGCACCATTAAACATGGCAACAATAATTGATGCGCGTAAGCCTTTACTAGTAATAATCTCGTGCCAGACTTTGATTAAATGAGTTATGGTTTTAAAATTTTTTTATCTTTAACAAAATGCCTTTGGTGTAAAGCTAGAGAAAGAAAAATGTTAATGAAAAATGCGCTGCTTGCTACTAAGAGAAAATATAAATAATTGCGCGTAGTCAAAATCAATACTGCTATTGCAGCTACACTGGCTATATTACCGATCAGACCAGCAATAGAATTGTAGTTAATTGTTTTTTCGAGAGAATTATCAGTCAGAAGAGATTTTAAATTTCCCGTAAATGATAGTTCTTCAACTAAACTGAACATTGTAATGCAAAGGTCAACCAGAATATATAAGGGGATAAAGTATATTTTGGGAAAAGAAAAGGGCAGTAATATGAATAAACACAGAAAGATATATATCCAAATTAACATGCGGCGCTTGTCGACATTATCAAGTCGTGATCCAATAAATAGGACTCTCAAAATAAGTGCTAAGGAACTAATACTGGATATCAAGCCATTAACAACGATATTTTCTGAGTATTCACGGATAATTAGTGAACCACCTATTCCAACTAGAATACTACCAAAATTCGATAGCAGGTTGATTAGCGGTAATAATATTTGATTGCGATTGAGAAATTTATTACTGTCCATTTTTTCACGCTTTCATGTAATATAATAAAAAGCGTAACATGTAGCTGTTTTGCCAGTAGCAGAAGTAACACAAAAGGCCATTTTCATTAGTTGAAATGGCCTTTTTTACTATACAAATTCCTAGACATAGATTTAATTGTTAACTTTATCAAGATCATTAAGAGTAATGCTTTGTTATGCTGCCCAAGCCATAAAATACATAGTTTTGTTCGACTTTTTAGAGTATTATATAAATATTAAGGCAAAATAATAATAACGACTATGATAAGGATTTTATATGGTTACAATTACTGGTTTGCGTGGCGTACCCATAATTTCTAAAGTTTGTGACTTGCCACAAATATTAATTAAAACAATCAAAAAAGAGCATTTTCAAATTGCTGATGGCGATATTATTTGTGTAGCTTCTAAAATTTGCTCGCTAGCAGAAGGCGATGTTATAGATCTAAACCAAGTTGTGCCGACACCTTTGGCACAAAAATTCAGCAGCGAATTCCCAGAAAAGATGAGCATTTAATTCAAGTAATTATCGACCAAACCGGTGATCCCACTGGTAGCAAGCTGGAAATAAGTGGAAATCATATTGGTGCATGGCTGCCAAATGGATTGTTTTTAACTAGTGGCGGTGTTGACAAGGGTAAAAATAATACGGCGATAACTTTGCCCAAGAATTGTAATTTAACAGCTAAACGCATCAGCAATGCTTTTTGCCAAGAGTTAGGGGTAAAAACGAGTGTGATTATTACTGACAGTGACGGTAGGGCAGATAAAAAAGGTGCTAATCAGGTAGCAGTTGGCTTATATGGTTTAAATGGTCTGAGAACAAATAAGAAAACTGGTACTAGCGAAACATTTTGTGATTTGCTGGCAGCTGCTGCGGGTTTAGTAATGGGACAACGTGGTATTAATATACCATTAGCCTGCATTCATGGTCTTGAATATGAAAAAGCTACGGATTTTAGCATTGCAGATACCGTGAATTAGGCTTAATAGGATATGTCAAACTTAAAAATAAAAATTGTCAATTTTTAAAGCAAGAATAGGAGAGATAAAAAGTGAAAATTATTTGTTATGGTGTAATTAAAATGGAAGAAAGCATTATTGAAAACTGGGCTCAAAAAAACCAAGTTGAAATAAAAATCGTCCACGATGACTTGTCTGCAGATAATGCTGATTTAGCACAAGGTTTTGACGGAGTGAGTTCTGAAGGAAATCTTCCAGTCGGAGCCAGTGTCTACGAAAAATTTAAGCGATATGGCATTAAGCAATTATCCGTGCGGCAGGTTGGAGTTGATAACCAAGATTTAGCAGCCGCAAAAAAGAATGGTATTAAAATTACAAACGTTGCAGCTTATTCGCCAAGAGCCATTGCCGAACTCGGTGTAACCGATGCAATGTACTTACTGCGTAAAATTGGGATTTATCAAGACAGAATGGATCATGGTGATTTTACTTATGATAAAAGTACAATTAGTACTGAAATTTTTAATTGCACTGTCGGTATAGTTGGCGCCGGTCATATTGGTGGAGCCAGTGCACACCTATACAGCGCATTGGGCGCTAAAGTTTTGGCTTGTGATCCGGTTTATGACGCATCTCTGGAACCTTACCTCACTTATACCGACTTTGATACGATTCTTGCTGAATCCGATATTATTTCTTTGCATACGCCATTATTAGCAAGTACTGAAAACATGATTGACAAAACTGCTTTTGATAAAATGAAGAAAAAGCCTATTTTAATTAACGTAGCTCGTGGGGGCTTGGTTGACACACAAGCTTTAATTGCGGCCCTTAAAAATGGACAAGTTTCTGCTGCAGCATTGGATACTTTAGCCGATGAAACAGATTTTTATGATAAAAAAATATGCTGAATTCCCTTCCGGAAGATTATAAAGAACTAAAAGCAATGCCTCAGGTATTAATTACTCCGCATATTGCTTTCTTCACAAAACTAGCTGTTAAAAACAGTATTGAAATTGCTTTGAACGATGCTAAAACAATTATTTCTGGAGGAGAAGTAAATAGCGTAGTTAACTTGTAAATAGATAGTGAAAATATTTTAGCCGCAAATGGTCGTTATAACAATGAAATGAAACAGCATCTTTAAACAAAAATAGCTAAGTTTTTACTTAGCTATTTTGTGGTTTCTCTAATTATTAATTTAGTTGGAATTAGAAATTGACTTCCTTTTTCATTTTGTTTATTGATGGCATGCATCATGCTGGTAACAGCTGTTTGTGCAATTTTTCTGGTATTTTGCTGGATGGTCGTTAATTTTGGTGTAACCAGATTGGCAGCAGGCACATCGTCGAAACCTACAACTTGAATTTGTTGTGGAACTTGGTAACCAAGATTTTTAAGATATTTGAGTAATTCCATTGCAATTCCGTCATCGACGGCAAATAAACTATCAGTATTGGGATTTTTTTGCAAAAATTTGGCGAATGAAGATTGACTTTGCAATTTAAGTTCATGGCGCGACTTGAGGAATTTAAGAGAATGATTTTTCAAACTTTCTTTAAAACCGTCAATTCTAGATATAATTGAGGTGCCAACCTTTTTGACCACGACAACTGGAGATTTTGCTCCTTTTTGAAATAAGTAATTAGTTGCATCTAGGGCACCTTGATAGTGATTAGAAGAAATAAAAACTGTATTATGAAAATTTTCTGGTTCGCGATCAATACAAATGTAGGGAATTTCTTTTAGAGAACTTTGAAATTTAAAACCATGTTGATAAGATCCAGAAATTACAATAATGCCATCAACCTTTTTGTTTTCAAGCATACGTAAGTATGCTTTTTCTTTTTGTTCATTTTTATCAGTATTACAAATAATAGTGGAATAGTTTTCGGAAAAAAGTAATTCTTCAATTTTTTGAACCAAATCGGCGAAGAATGGATTTTTAATGTCTGGAACCAGGATTCCGATAGTGAATGTAATATTCGTACGCAAACTACGGGCATTGTTATCGATTTTATAGCCAGTTTGTTTAATAACATCTAAAACCTTTTGTCTGGTTTTTTCAGAAAACCTGCCATTATTATTAATTACCCGTGAAACTGTTGCAGTTGAAACATTACATAATTTTGCAATGTCTTTAATTGAATATTGCTTCATTACTTACTCCTTCATTTATTGCCTAATTATATCATTAAAATAAAAATTTAAGTTTTTTTGTGGTTGAACGATTGCTCTATTTATAATGTATTATTTAGAAAAACGTTTACAAAATAAAAAATAAGTGTAATAATAGCAGTATGTTAATTTGAGTAAACGATTACTCAAAAAGGAGGAAAAAATGTCTTTAATACTAAGCCCGTCAATGATGTGCGCAGATTTTAGTAATTTAAAACAAGAAGTTGAAAAGCTGAATAACGCTGGAGTCGATATGTATCACATGGATGTAATGGATGGTAGATATGTTCCGAATTTTGCATTAGGACCAGAAGATTATCAAACAATCCGTTCCTTGACGAAGAAGCCTATGGATGCTCATTTGATGATTGAAAATCCTCGTTCTTACATTAAATTCTTTAGTGATTTGGGAGCAGACATTATTTATTTTTGCCCAGATGCTGAAAAGCAACCTGCAAGGACGATTGATGATATTCACGCTTTGGGTAAAAAAGCTGGAATTGCAGTAAATACGGGAACGTCTTTCACTACAGTTCAAGAACTTTTACCTAACGCAGACTATGTTTTAGTAATGACTGTTCATCCAGGATTTGCTGGACAACCATTTCAAGATTTTGTAATGCCAAAGCTGGATCAGTTTATCGCAGCAAAAGAAAAGTATGAGTTTGTCTTAGGAATTGACGGAGCAGTTTCACGAGAAAAAATTAATCAACTGTATAGAAAAGGCGTTGATAATTTTATTCTCGGAACTTCGGCACTATTTAACAAGTCAGTTTCTTATCAGGAAACAATTGCTCAAATCAGAAAGGAAAATCAGTAAAAATGGTTGCAAAGAAAATAAAAATAGCTTTTGGATCAGATCATGTCGGTTTGGAATTGAAGCCAACAATTATGGAATATGTTAAAAGTTTGGGCTATGAAGTTTATGATTTTGGGACTAAGAGTAATGAGAGAACTGATTATCCTATTTACGGGCAAAAGGTTGGTAAAGCCGTGGCTAGCGGAGACTATGATCTGGGAATTGTAATTTGTGGTACTGGTGTAGGTATTTCATTAGCAGCCAACAAAGTAAAAGGTATTCGTGCCTGCGTATGCAGTGATTGTTATTCTGCTAAACTTTCGCGAATGCACAATAACACAAATGTATTAGCATTTGGCTCCCGTGTGGTTGGTCCAGAGCTAGCCAAAATGATCGTTAAAAATTGGTTAGAAGCCAAATATATTGGTGGTCGTCATGAAAGACGGGTAGAAGAATTATCAGCAATCGAAAGTGATGATGAACAAAAGTTTGATGAATTGGAGCACTCCAAAGAATTTGATGGCAAAGAAAAATGATCATGGCAGTGTCACTTTGAAGGTTCAAGTGTAACTAAAAAATTCGAAATAATATAAGAAATGAGTCTCGAAAGGTTAGATCACCTTCGGGACTCATTTAATGTTTTTTAAATTAGATGCTATGCCAGTAAAATAGCATCATCTTCAAGCCCCGAACCAACATGCTTTTGGAATAGTTCCATCAGTTTAGGCACCGTCAAGTTTTGTTTATCTTCACCGGCCAAATCAATTGCCACACGACCTTGATGCAACATAATCAATCGATTACCGTATCGTATAGCATCTTCCATGTTGTGGGTAACCATAAAAGCTGTTAAATGCTGTTCGGATATTAACTTTTCAGTTAATTGCATGACTGTAATCGAGGTTTGCGGATCAAGAGCCGCAGTATGTTCATCCAGTAAAATCAAGTCTGGTCTCTGCAAAGTCGCCATTAGAAGCGTAATGGCTTGTCTTTGACCTCCGGAAAGAAGTCCAATTTCAGTTTCCAAACGATTTTCCAAATTTAAGTTAAGTTGTGCAAGCTGTTTTTTGAAAAATTTTCTATCCTGTTTTTTAACGCCGGGACGAAAACCGCGTCGTTGGCCTCGTTTCATCGCTAAAGCCAAATTTTCTTCAACTGTTAATCTGACCGCTGTTCCCATTTTAGGATCTTGAAATACACGACTAATATTTTTTGCTCGTTTAGTAACAGGCATTTTTGTAATATCGGTACCTTTTAAAATAATCTGACCCTCTTGAATAGGCAGTGTACCAGCAATACTATTGAGCAGGGTAGACTTACCCGCTCCGTTACTACCAATGATAGTCACAAAATCCCCGGCTTCTAAATTAAGGTCAATTCCGCGTAAAACTCGGTTTTCATTGACAGTTCCTTGTTCAAAAGTTTGATGTAAATTTTTAATCTTTAGTACTTCTGGCATTTTGCTTTCCTCCTTTAAGATTGCGTGGCAAGTGGAAATTCGGCAAAGTTAAGCACACAACTAAAACTAAAGCTGAAGCTAATTTTGCATCAGATGGTTCTACATTCATCTGGAATACCAGGGCTAAAATCAGTCTATAAATGATAGCACCTACAACTAAAGTAAGTAAACGACCGCCAATTGGCAGATTCCTGATAAGTACTTCTGCAATAATAATTGAAGCTAATCCAATAACCAGAGTACCAACACCAGAGTTAAGATCGGCAAAGCCGTTATTTTGTGCTAAAAGTCCACCTGACAGGGCAATGCATCCGTTAGAAATCATATAGCCTAAAATTTTCATTCCTTGAGTTTTGATACCATTTGCGGCACTCATTTGAGGATTGTCGCCTGTAGCTCTCATAGCTAGGCCAATTTCAGTTTTGAAAAAAACAACTAATAATAGTATAACCAAAAGTGCAATTATCAATCCCATCGCAATTACTGCATTGTTACGACTTAATCCCCAATTTTGCGCAATTGTAAAAACTGTATCTTTGCCCAACAATGAAACATTAGCAGCGTTTTGCATTACTCTGGAAGTAATGGAGTACAAGCCAGTCATTGTAATAATTCCTGCTAGTAAGGAAGGAATACGCAATTTGGTGTTCAAAATACCAGTAACTACGCCAGCAATCAAACCGCCAACAAATGCGGCAATAGTTGCTAAAACAGGATTAATTCCCTTAATAATACACATCGTTGCAACGGCTCCCCCTAACGGAAAGCTGCCTTCAGCTGTCATGTCGGCTAGATCTAATATCCGAAAAGTTAAGTAAACACCGATTGCCATTAATGACCAAAGTAATCCTTGAGAAGTAGATGAAAGTAATAACTCCCAAAATGTATTCAACATAACTATTGATTCACGCTGCCTTTCTTTAATTTACTTAGGTGCTTTAATTGAAGCAGGATCAATTCCAAGTGCCTTTGCCATTTTCTTGTTAACCACCAATTTCAAATCAGTTGCCCTTTCAACAGGCATATCTTTAGGTTTAGCTTTACCGTCTAAAATTTTAGCAGCCATTTTACCGGTTTGTTTACCAAGCGCCTCGTAATCTATTCCAATAGAAGCCAAGCCACCAGTTTTAACCTGGTCAGTTGAACCGGCTACCAGTGGGATTTTCTTTTCCTTAACAACTTTACCAATAATTGAGGAAGCAGAAGCAAATGTGTTGTCTGTTGGTACGTAAATTCCTTGTACTTTTCCAGCTAAAGTTTCAGTGACTTGCTGGACATCATTAGTAGTGTTAGCTGTCTTAATTAAAACTTTAACGCCGGCTTTTTTAAGTGCTTTGACAGCTAGATCCGCTTGAATTTTAGAATTGGCCTCACCGGCATTGTACATGATGCCAATTGCTTTAGCTTTAGGCACTATTGATAATAACAATTTTATTTGTTTATCAATTGAAACCATGTCAGTAGTTCCAGTAACATTTCTGCCAGGTTTTGCATCTGAATTTACTAATTTAGCAGCTTTTAGATCAGTCACTGCAGTTACTACAATAGGAATATCTTCAGTAGCATTTGCTACGCTTTGCGCTGCCGGCGTAGCAATTCCTAAAATTAAATCTGATTTTTCATTAACTAGTTTTTCACTCATACTTTTCAGATTGTCTTGGCTATTTTGGGCATTTTGATAATCAATTTTTAGATTCTTGCCTTCAACGTAGCCATTTTCTTTCAAGCCTTCTTTGAAACCTTTGTTAGCCTCATCTAATGAGGGATGCTGCACCACTTGCAATATACCCACATGTTTGACAGTTGCTGTACTTCCTGATTTCTTGTTGCTGCAGCCACTAAGCAGCAACAGACTAGTTAAAGCCATTCCCATAATAATTTTCTTGATTCGCATTTTCGTTCCTCCGTAATCCTGCTGACCGTAAAAAAATATCCACTTATTTCTAAGTGGATATACAAGAATTATTAGTAATAATCATTTGTGATTAGCCACTTAGAAGCTATGTGGCTAACCGCAATTAAAGGACTTTAGCCATCATAGATAAATTCAAAACTTGAGTCTGGTTTGAATTCATCTAGATGAACCCAAACCTTATCTAAAATAGCTAAAGTAATAACGGTTATTCAGTTGTGAGACTCGTATTAGATTACATTTCATAAAACTTTACCTCCAACCTTAATGAGAAGATTATAAAAAACAAAGAAGAAAAAGTCAAGAAATAATAAATTTAGCTTGTAAAAATAATAATATTTATGATCACTTAAAGCAAAGGCAAAATAAAAAGGTCACCCGTTTGAAATAAGCAACAAAGCTTTGCGCTTTCGCTATTTATTTCACTGTTCAGTGGCCTTTTTATATCAACTTAAAATTATTTAGGTGCTTTGATTGATTTAGGATCAATTCCCAGTGCTTTTGCCATGCTCTTATTAACAACTAATTTCATATCATGTGCTCTTTCAACCAGCATGTTAGCTGGCTTAGCTTTTCCAGATAAGATTTTTGCAGCCATTTTGCCAGTTTGTTCTCCTAATAGTTCGTAATCAATTCCGATTGAGGCCAAACCACCTGTTCTAACTTGATCAACGGAACTTGCTACCAGGGGAACTTTCTTTTCTTTGACTACTTTTCCAACTACAGAAGCAGCTGAATCGAAAGTATTATCGGTAGGAACGAAAATACCGTCAACTTTAGACGCAAGCGTTTCAGTTACTTGCTGGACATCATTAGTTGTATTTGCGGTTTTAATCAAAACTTTCACTCCTGCTTTTTTCAGTGCAGCTGTTGCTAAATCGGCCTGTATTTTAGAGTTTGATTCACCAGCGTTGTACATGATACCGATAGTTTTAGCCTTCGGAACAATTGACAGGAGCAGTTTGATCTGGCGTTTAATTGAAACCATATCTGTTGTTCCCGTAATGTTTCTGCCAGGTTTAGCATCTGAATCAACTAGCTTAGCCGCTTTCAAGTCAGTTACAGCAGTAACAACAGTTGGTATTTTTTGGGTCGCATTAGCAACGCTCTGTGCAGCCGGAGTGGCAATACCCAAAATCAAATCTGATTTTTCATTAACCAGTTTTTCACTCATACTTTTCAGATTGTCTTGATTGTTTTGTGCATTCTGGTAGTCAATTTTAAGATTTTTACCCTCAACAAAACCACTTTCTTTTAGTCCCTTTTTAAAACCTTTGTATGCCTTATCTAAAGAAGGGTGCTGCACTACTTGTAAGATACCAACATGTTTAACCTCAGGCACCTTGCTGGCTTTTTTGCTGCTGCACCCTCCCAGTGCCATTAATCCGACAATACTAATTCCTGTGATCAATTTCTTGAAATGCATTTTCTGCCTCCATAAAAAATACCCACTTATTTCTAAGCGGGTACACAAAAATTTTTATTGCCAAAAACGATTGAATGTGGTCAGCCACTTAGAAAGCTATGTGGCTAACCAAACTAAAAGAGTCTTAGCCATCATAGATAAATTCAAACTTGTGTTTAGTTTGAATCCACCTAGATGAACCCAAACTCTTATCTATAGTAGCTAAGATAATAACGATTATTTAGTTGATTTTCTTTTTGACTAAATTGAATCATTACCCTTACCTCCAACTTCAATAACCGAATTATAAAAAAATAAAAAATTAAAGTCAAGGCTTAATTTAATTTTATTGTTGATGAAAGATATTCCGCTAATTTCTGAAACTAGTTTTGCTATCAGTCCCAAGTTAGCAAATGAAATTAATGATATTTAACGTCAAATAATTTAACTCAATTGTCAATCTTTTTAGGAATGATAGGTGTAGTATAATTAAATTGACAGTCATTCTTAAGTAAGAGGAGGAAAAGCCGATGACACGATTGCAAAAAATGGTATTAAAGCCAAAAGAGCAGTTAGTGACACAGCTTTTTTTGTCACTAAAATTAAAGCAGAATTTAACCAGTCTTTCTTATAGTACTCATGATTTAATAAATGCCATGAAAGAAGATGTCCGTGCTCCCTTAAGTGATCAGCAATTAGTAGAAATTTTTGCAGCGCATGATGTGACTTTAAGTCGACGAGTGATTGCTAAATACCGTAAAAAACTCAATATACCTAATAGTTACAGTAGAAAATCCAAGTCAATTGATTAATATTGGCAAAAAAAATCCTAACGTAAAATTGCGTTAGGATTTTTGTGTTATCAGCTAATTTTAAGGCAAATCATTACCAGCAGCTAGATAAATGTCATACCATTCCTGAGCAGTAAGTGAAATATCTGCTCCCTTGGCACTGTCGATGATATGAGCTGGTGTCATCGTACCGATAATAACTTGTGTATTTGCCGGATGCCTTAAAATCCATGCAGCAGCAACAGCATTTTTAGAAACACCTTTTTGCTCAGCTACTTTTTGCAAGGCATCATTAACCTCCGGAAACTTAGGATTTCCAATGAAATTGCCTTCAATTTGACCGTATTGGAAAGGTGACCATGCCTGAACG
This sequence comes from Lactobacillus sp. M0396, assembly GCF_016101625.1. Taxonomy (NCBI): domain Bacteria; kingdom Bacillati; phylum Bacillota; class Bacilli; order Lactobacillales; family Lactobacillaceae; genus Lactobacillus; species Lactobacillus sp. M0396. The sequence continues at coordinate 34,360 of NZ_JACFQE010000008.1, read as the reverse complement.
GTCATATTGTGCAAGCGTGAGTAATCTAAAACGCCACGGTCATGATCAATACTCCGCTCATCCGTCATATTAGTGTGAATATTGAAGTCAATTGGACCAGTATGCATGACACTTAATTGCAGTTGATTAATTAACAGTCTTTGACTAACTCCACTCTGCAGTAAATCGACTTGCATCGGGTTGAAGTTGGAAACGCCAAAGTGACGCACTTTGCCGTCTCTTTGTAATTCATCAAAGGCAGCAGCGATTTCTGCAGGATCCATCAGAGCATCCGGTCTGTGCAACAGCAAACTGTCTAAGTAATCAATTCTCATGCGAGAAAGAATGCCATCCACAGCATTAATCAGATATTTCTTAGAAAAATCATACCTGGTAGTTTTATAATCTAACTCAGGATTTTCATAAATTCCAGTCTTTGATTGAATGTAAAAATCGTCGCGTTTTAAGGTTGATTTTTGTAATGCTTCTCCGAAAATTTCTTCAGATTTACCATGACCATAAACATCAGCTGAATCAATATAGTTAATACCAGTTTCATGGGCAGTTTCTAATGCCTTGACAGCTTCATCAACAGTCAGTTTATTCATGCGCATAATTCCGAGTGCAATGGCTGAACCAGAAAAGTTGGTGTTGCCAATTTTAATTTGTCTCATAATGTACCTCCTTTCTTTAGTATACGCTTTCTTAGAGGCAAAAATTTAAAAACAGGGAGTTTTAATTTATATTTAGCAATAATTGCAAAAACCTAATATTTTTTTAAAAATAATTTTATTTTTATCATTATTTTGTATATAATAGATATTACATAATTTTGAAAAAACAAGTAGGAGGGAAAATTATGAGTAATAAAATAGGAGTTATCGGTGACGGTCACGTTGGCAGTACGGTAGCGCAGCAGTTAATATTAACGGGTTTAGTAGATGACCTCGTTATGATTGATGTTAATGAAGCAAAGGTTAGAGCAGATCAGCTTGATTTTCAAGACGCGATGGCAAATTTGAAGCATCACACTACTATTACGATCAATGATTATTCCGCCCTCAAGGATGCAGACATTGTCATTAGTGCTTTTGGAAATATTGAGTTGGAAGCAGGCGGTGAGCGTTTTGCAGAATTGAATTATAACCGTGAGCGAATTGGAGACATTGCGGAGTCAATCAAGAAGAGTGGCTTCAATGGTATTTTGGTTGCCATTACCAATCCAGTTGACGCAATTACTAATATGTACCAGGAACTAACTGGTTTACCGCGCAAACATGTCATTGGTACCGGTACTCTATTAGATACGGCTCGTATGAAGCGTGCTGTTGGTGAACGGATGAATGTAGATCCTCGTTCAGTTGAAGGTTTTAACTTGGGTGAGCACGGTAATTCACAATTTACTGCTTGGTCAACTGTTAAAGTTTTGGAAAAACCAATTACTGAAGTAGCTGAAGCAAAACATCTTAAGCTTGAAGACTTAAACGATGAAATTAAATTTGGTGGTCAAACAGTTTATAAAGGCAAACAATATACCAACTACGGTATTTCAGCTGCTGTAACTCGTTTGGTAGAAACCATTCAAAGCGATGCTCACACTGAAATGCCAGTTTCAAATTACCAGGAAAAATATGGTACCTACTTATCTTACCCGGCAATTGTTGGTCGCGATGGTATTGTTCAAACCGTTGAATTGACACTGACAGATGAAGAAGAAAAGAAATTACAGGCATCTGCAGAAACAATTAAAGAAAAAGCAAACAAATAGTTCTAGTTTATTTAGTTATTTAGTAAAAATGGTGGTCACAAAGATCATCATTTTTTTATTATATGAAAAAGATAGTGAATTCTATTGTTATAAGGGGTATTCTTATAGTAATGAATACTTAGAAGGGGAAAAATCATGAGCAAGATTAATGAAGATTATATTTTAGGTCTTGATATCGGGACCAACTCTTGCGGCTGGGCCGTAACTGATAAAAAAATAACTTATTAAAACTAAGAGGAAAAACAGCAATTGGCTCACATTTATTTGATGAAGGGCATACTGCTGCAGATCGGCGTGGTTTTAGGACTACCAGAAGGCGGCTCAAGCGTAGAAAATGGCGCTTAAGATTGCTGGAGAAAATATTTTTGATAATATACCACATTGTTAAGTATCGTGGTAATTTTTAATAGCATACACCAGTCAAAGATTTTGAAGCTTTTAAAATTGATGTAGATTTAATTTTAATAAATATAAATTATACTTTAATATTTTAAGAAATTGACACTAATTAAAGAAAGGCTACTATTTGTTCACATGAAAAACATACTAAAAAGTAACAACAACAAACTATACCTTTTGTCAGTGATCACAGATAACTTGGGTAGCTCTTTAATGTCATTTGCGTTGCCGTTGATGGTACTTGATATCACTAAAAATGGTATTCACTTATCAATAATTTCTATTATTGAAACATTGCCTATTTTGGTTTTAGGTCTTCCGGCAGGAGCTCTAACGGATAAATTAGATGTTAAAAAGATTCTCATTTTTAGTGATTTGATTAGATTAATCAGCTACTTGATTCTTTCCGCATCATTTGCATTCCAGTTAACAGTGAATTGCATGATTTTAATTATTTATGCGGTATCACTTGTCGTCAGCGTGACAAACACAATTAATACCGTGTCAGAAATTACTTTTGTTTCTTTTTTAGTAGAAAAGAAGGATTTTTCAGAATTAAACAGTCTGGTTTATGGCATACAATATGCAGCTAATTTTGCATTGCCTATTGTAGGTGGAATATTATATCAATATATTTCGCATAGTCTTTTAATTGTTATTTGTGCAGTTTTCTACCTAATTAGCCTTTTACTGGAAAATAGGATCAGCCTGAAAACTAAATCTACCGCTTTTACCGGCTTTACAGCTCTTAAATCTGCACTTAAAACGGTAAAAACAGATATAAAGGAAGGTCTGCAATATACCCTTAATCTTCGTTCTGTTTTGTATCCGTTAATATTAGCTGCACTAGTTAATATTGTGTCAGCTAATTTTGATAATGACAGTCTTATAATATTACGTACTCAATTAAAACTTTCCTCTCAAAATATTGGAATAATTTCAGCGATTGCAGCTGTCAGTGCCTTAATTGGTACTTTGGTGGTCAATTGGTTGAATAGGCACATTAAGTTTAATCTATTATTTGTATTGCTGATTTTTGCTGGTGCTCTTTTTCGTGCCCTTTTTGCGCTGAACCAAAATGTACCAACAATGGTTCTGGCCATTGCATTTGTTTCTATAATTGAATCAATTATTAATATTAGTATCATTACGAATAGGCAACAGCAAGTTGAACAAAAATATCTGGGGCGGGTTACGAGTATCTATAAAACAGTGCTAATTGGAGTAAACTCTTTGGGCTATCTTTTAGGCGGTCTTGTTGCTAAAAAAATAGGTTCAAGATCAGGCATTGGAGTTTCAGCTGTTGAACTTTTGCTAGTTACAGCAATTAGTATTTTTTTACTGGCACCTGAAATCAAGCATGATAACGAGTCTTAGCATCAAAAACTTGGGCAAAATAGTAAAAAGCAAGAATTTATAGGCATGTTGGGAAACTATAAATTATTTTTTGTTTATATATGCAGGTCATTTGTTTAAAGTAGCAGATAGATTAATAATGATTATAGTCTGTGACTTAATAAATTAATGAGGAGATATATAAATGACTACAGTGCACAATAATAGTTGTGAAGTTAAACCAGATTGGTCTTCAGTGATTGTGGAAGAAGAGCAAATGCCCTGGTCTTCAAATGGTGCCAAGACCATCTGCGCAAGGTATAAGGATCCAGTTCTTAGAGGCTATTCTGCTGTAATTGTAAGAGATTCAATCAACAGAGAGTTTTCTGAGAATGAAAACTTAATTACACCAGACAGAGTCACAACTATGATTGTCAGGTTTCCCAGATTTATTCTTCCCGAGTGGAATACTCACCGGGTTTTCAGCAGAAACAGTGCCTCTTCAAGAGCCAGAAGCATAAAGACTACCGTCAAGCCAGTAATGCAGCAACCTGTGATTCCACTTTGGACTATTAATCACAAGGGCATGACAGGTACATTTGCTGATTTAGAAAGGGCAAAAAGATCTACTGCAAATTGGCTGCATTCCCGAGATGAAGCCGTTCTGGGAATGTTTCGACAGCTAATGAATGAAGAAGAAGTCCCTTACGATGCTGAAGCTAGTGACTGGGAAAAATTTGCCGACAAGTATGATGAAGCATATAAAAATGATGCAGTTCCAGCTTCATGGAATGATGCTCATAAACAAGACTGCAACAGATTGATTGAACCATGGATGTGGCATGAAACTCTGGTAACATCAACTTATTGGCAAAATTTTCTGGATTTGCGAATTGCTGCTGGCGTCCAGCCGGAAATGGAAACTATTGCAATTTTGATTAAAGCTGTTCTTAAAGCAAGTCCCAAGTATGGAACATTGAAAAAGAGAATATTGCATGTTCCCTTTATCGAGGTTGAAGAAAATGATCTGTTATCATGGGAGAGGCTTGAGCCAGTGCTTCTGCAATCGGCTTCAGAATGTGCCAGAATTTCGTATCATGACCGCTCTAAAATGAAAAATAGAAACGGCTCAAATTTGGGTAAAAGATTGCTTGCTGAAAAGCATATGAGTCCGTTTGAACATATAGCATGGTCAGCTAAAAGCAGTGACTGGAAACAATTTCCAGCATTAAAAGAAAAGATGACAGATTTACTTAAAAAAAATCCTGATTGCCTTCCAGATGAGGCATCTGGTTCTCTGACTTCAAATCTTAGTGAGAGCTGGCTGCAATTTAGAAGAGTCATTGAGAATAGAGAACTGTAAGACAATTAACTGGATATAATTATATAAAATTTGCAGAAAGCAAAAGACTAATAAATTGTGTTGTCAATACACAAATTTATTAGTCTTTTTGAATGTAAGAATTTTAAAAATAGAAGCTAATTCAGTTTTCTGCCATGTTAAGTGTGAGAAGTTTTTGACCAGGACTGATTGCCAACTAAAATTCGTGCCAAAGCTTTATATGGAACTATGGCTAACGACCATCTGTAAAAATCAATCAAAAACAATATTTTTAGCAAATATGAAAATTTTAGCGGTTCATCAAACTTAGCTTCACGCCATTGCTTTAGAATTAACAATGTATTTGTCAAATATTCTATTATTAGCAAAATTGCAATAATTGAAATGCTAATCCAGGCATTCGTTTTCATATAAAGCAGTAAAACTATAAATGAAATTGCGGATGCTGGGGTTGTGACCATTGAAAATACTGGAATAAGCAGAAAGAGCAGTACAAAAGTTTTAACCATTGAAGGAATAGATTTAGATTTAACAATCTTTTTGCTATATTTGCCTAAACATTGAAAACCGCCTTGGCACCAGCGAGTACGTTGCTTGATCAGCTTTTTATATTTTGTAACTCCCTCTTGTCCAATGCTAACGGTATTTAAGAATGTACCACGGTAACCCTTTAATAAGCCTTTTAAGGAGAATTCGCAATCTTCCAATAATGATGATGACCAGCCAACGTTATTGGTCATTTTTAAGGTCATGAATTGACCATTGCCGGAAGCTAAAGATGAACCCCAATCAGTTCTTGCCATTTGTAGAAGAGAATTATAAATAGTGAATTCAAAATTTTGCATTGCTGCGATATTATACTCCAGATTATAAATATTTACTCTTGTTTGAAGCAAATCACAATTAGAATGATTAAAAGCATATACGACTTGCCTTAAGTAATTTGCATCTAAGTGGCTATCAGCATCTATGACGCCAATAATAGTTTTTTCTTCAGGAAAATTCATTTTGGCAATGCGTTTGGCTGTATCCTGTAATGCTGGCCCCTTACCTTGTTGAGCATTAGGTTTTACGCGGTGTACAACTATGACATTAGGATGATAAGCATATTTTTGTAATAAAGTAGTGGTACCATCACTAGAATCATCATCAATAAAGACCAGCTTGAGTTTGATAAAACTTTCACATTGTTTTTGTAATTCCATTAAATAAGGAATGTTTTTTCGTAAGGATTGAAATTCATTCATTGCTGGGATTAACAAGAACATAGTATCGAAATCTCGACAGCGCTCGCCGTAATTATCTTGCTTTACATTATTGCTAAATGTCAGATAAAGAGTCCAAATTAAATCAAAAATGTACGAACAGCCACCTAAAATTAAAATGATGACTATTAATAAGTTCATTTTATTTTCTCCAAGTTATTTATTCCGTATTCTAAATATATGTTAACTTTATAATAACATGAATTGGTCTAGACTAAAAATATATTCTTTTAAAATTTATAAGTTTAAACTTTAATAAAAAAATATATACCCTTATAGACATTGCTTTAATCACGGAAAACTTAAAATTTAAATAAGTGAAAAGTATACTGGATTATTTTTAATATAGTTTTTTTATTGTTGTAAATTAATGAGTGAAGAAAAATATTTTATTATTATTTTTTAAAAAAGGCATATCATTGTAAACTGTTATTTTATACAGGATTAAAATATAGTAAAAAATAATTATATTTGCAAAAAGTAATTAGTAAGAAAGCTTTTTTTAAGTGAACAAAAAAACAAACAGCTGCGTGCTTGTTTTTCGGGTACTTTTACTTACATAAAAATATTCGGACTTGTTATTCTCCTTTAAAAGTCCCTGCTTCAACTTGACAGATAAAGTCTGCTAAGTGCTTGTAATAAACATCAGGGTTATCAACCATATGATGATGGCCACCATCAGGAGTTGTAACTAAGCGGGAATTCGGAATTTCTTTTTGCATAATTTTAGCCGTAGCGATTGGCATTGTTTCATTTTCACCAAAGGTTAACAAAGTTGGTACTTTAATATTTTTAAGTTGGTCTCTAAAGTGCCAGTCTTTTAGTTTGCCAGTAATCACAAATTCATTGTCACCCTGAAAGGCTTCGTATACAGCAGAACCACCAATATCCTTTAAATGATATAACTTAGACGGCTGTTTGCGGTCAACAAAGTTAATGTTGAGAATGTTGACATCTTCTTGATAGCGGTCATTGCCATAATCGTTATTGTTTTCGCATTCATGCATGAAGTCAATTTCAGTTTGGGGCAAAACTTCTTGGCGACGTCGGTTCACGGCTTTAACATAATCATCAATATCGTCCACCATTGAGGAAATAATTGCTCCTTTCAGGTGCTGACCATATTTAACGGCATATTCTTGTACCAGAAGTCCGCCCCAGCTTTGACCAATCAAATAAAAATTGTCTAAACCCAGTTTTTCACGTACCTCGTCAACTTCATCCAGGAAGTATTCATATCTTAGATACTTTTTAGCAATTCCCGGATCAGAATAATCGGGTTGATCGGAATAAAGGGAACCAAGCTGATCATACATCGTTACTTGCACATCCAAGCCCTGCTTTTTTAATTGATCGGCAGTATCTTCCCAATATTCATGGTTTCCTCCGGGGCCTCCATGTAGAGCCAGTAAATGAATTTTGCCTTGACCCTGAGTGTTTGTCCATAAATGATAGCCATTATCCAGCGTAATAATTTTGGTACCTGTTTTCATATTTCTCTCCTTTAATCGTTATCAACTAGTCTCTATTTTAGCTCATTATAATAGAAAGAAAAACAAATCCCAAAAATGAAAAGTAATTTAAGGTAATGCCTAAAATTAAGCGATTACATGTTACAATTAGTTTAGTATGTTAGATGAAGATTAAGGAGAACGAAAATGGCTGAACCCAAATGGTTAAAAGACATGGATGCTAGCGAGTATTTAAAAGAAGATTTTGATGCAAAAGGCAAAAGTCGCTATACAGTAGAAGGGCTTGATAAGAAAGACCCAGATTGGCTTGACAAAGCAGCAGAAAAAACTCACGCCGCTACAGGAGATGATTATGTTAAGCTTGATAGTGGGCTGTTAACAGTTAACCAAATAAACTGGATGCTACGCAACACGATTGGAGAACTAACCTTTGTGGATGATAATAACCAGTTCTTATGGTACAATCGTCCGGTTGATCCTAATGTGAAGATGAAGGCCAAAAGAGTTCCTGCGCAAGTAGGGAACACAATGGGCGAAGTTCATCCGGATGTGCGTGAAGTAATTCCGGAAGCTAAAAAAGTTGTTCATGCACTGCGCACTAAAGAGAGTGGGCATGATACTGTATATATGCCAGTACCTACTGGAAATCTTAAGGAACTGGTTTTGCATTATTATAAACGCGTTGAAGATGATGAGGGCAATTATGCCGGTATTTATGAATGGGTACAAGATCTTTATCCATTAGTAAAATATTTCTGTGAAACTACAGGACAAAAATTGGTCGTTGATCCGGATGTGACAACCGGTGCGACATATAGACGCAATTCAGATCCTGATGCTAAGACAGGTGCGTCAACTAAAGCTGAAGCGGCAAAAGAAGATGCTGAAGCAGAAACTGAGTCTGATGCAGCAACGGGTGCTTCTCAAAACTAGAAATAAATTGAATATTAATAAGCAGTAGTTAGACAGCTTCTAACTACTTTTTTGTTATACTGATAATAGATGAGCTTATAAACACAGTTGAAGTAAGCTTCTGGGAGGAATTAAATGTTTTAGCTATATTTGGTAATAATTAAGGTAGTTAATATGAAATTTCTTAAAAAGTATTGACTACAGTAAAATAGAATAAATTGTTTTTTATAGAGGTAATTATGTCATGACTTTTTACACACTTAAATATATTGAGCAAAATCAAAATACAAGTAAAACCATTCTCTATGTACTGATTGCGGTTGCGGCTTTAACGATGATTGCTTTTACAGTTCTTTATCTCAGGCATAGATTCGATACGCGCTACCGAGACCTGGGCATTATTGCACTTTTGTTTTTGCTTTTATTTATGGGAACACAATACGAAAAATACGTGCAAACCAATGTGGTAAAATCCCAATCCGAGCAGATTGCGCCTTTTATTAAATCAGTTGCTAAAGATCATAAGGTTCCGGTTTCGGACGTCATGGTTAGTTCTACAACTTTGCAAAACGGTCTAATTGTCAGAGTTGATTCCAAAGACATTGACTATCAACTGGAACTAAATGACGATAACAATTCATATTCTTTAAAGCAGGCCCACGTGATTAACCACACGGTCGACGTAAAGAATTAGGAGGAAAATAATAATGAATTATACGCAGCTTTTTATTAAATTCGTATTAGGTGTGTTAACTTTAATTTTTCAAATAAATGTGTTTGGCAAGAGCAATATTGCTCCCACAACGGCTCTGGATCAACTGCAAAACTATGTTTTGGGTGGTATTATAGGAGGCGTTATTTATAATGCCAATATTTCCGTATTACAGTTTTTGCTGGTTTTGATTGTCTGGACTTTAGTGGTCTTTATCCTAAAATTTGCCAGAGAGCACAGCAACTTTATTCGCAGCCTAATTGATGGCAAACCAATTCAAATAATTAAAAATGGTCAAGTTTTGCCTCGAAATTGTTTATCTGCTGGACTTTCAGCTAATGAATTAATGTTTAAATTGCGCAGTCAAGGAATTTATTCTGTTGATAAAGTGAAAAACTGTATTTTTGAAAAGAACGGTCAATTAACGGTAATTAAAAAAGATGAGAAGAATGTACGTTTTCCGTTAATTAATGATGGTCAAATCAACCAAGATGTGCTTGAATCTATTAATAAGGATGAAGACTGGCTAAAAGAGCAGGTCAAACAAGCTGGTTATGATGATACTGGTGATATTTTCTTAGGAGAATTTGAAGATGGCCAAGTTTCATTTACTGGTTATAATCAAAAATAGAAAAGGTAATTAAATGGAAAATTTGAATAAGGCACGACAGTTAGTGCAAAATGCTGATACTGTGATAGTGGTTGCCGGTAATGGCTTAGCTAAAACTGAAGGACTTGACCTTTTGGGTCAGGAAGATTTTGAACGTGATTTTCCCACTATTGTTCAAAAATATGATGTTCATTCAGTAGGATATGCTCTTGATGAGCACAAGCTTTCATGGGCTGAGAAATGGCAGTTATGGTCAAACCTTATTCAAAGGTATTCACTTGATTATCATCCTAGTAAAACATTGCAAAAACTGAAGCAATTAATTGATGACAAGCAGTATTTTATTGCTACCTCTGCATTTGGTCACTTTTTTGAAACTGCCGGCTTTAATGAAAACCGCATTTTTAATGTGTTTGGCGACTGGACTAAAGCGCAGTGTTCCAGCGGCATCAATCATGGACTTAAGAATTGTCAGTCTGTCGTTCAAAAGATTGCTGGGAAAAAGCCCGATACCAACATAGAAGAATTGGTACCAAAATGTGATGTATGTGGTCAGCCACTGGAAATACATATGCCACTTAATGAGCATTTTTATCCAGATACTGAAGCTAACACTCGTTTCCGCTGGTTTTTAACCGGTAATGAAGATAAAAACACTGTTTTTTTGGAATTAGGAGTTGACGAAACGAGCCCGCAATTACGGGAACCAATTGAACATTTGGTAGCAGAATTTCCGCAATGGTCCTATGTGGCTGCTGACTTCAAGCAGGAAAATTTATTACCGGAAATTCAAGAACGCAGCGCTGGTACAAACGCGGATGCAGCAAGTTTAATCAATAATTTGGTGATGGAGTAGCTGATTTCAATGAGTATTTACGTAAAAAATGGCGTACTGCATGTTTCTGGCGTTCAAGATAAGATCCGGGGCAAGGGTCAGGAATGGCCTGACTTCATTTCCGACTACACTATGCTCGATATTGAAACTACGGGTTTAAACCCATATCGTGATCATGTAACTGAACTTGGTGCAGTTAAAGTGCGTGCTAACAAAGTGGTAGATGAGTTTAGTCAACTGGTTGTTTATCCACGGTCAAATCATGTGCCGAGTTTTATCACTAAGTTAAATTGTATTACTGAAGAACTGCTTCTTAAAGAAGGAAAACCGGTAAAAGAGGCAATGACGGCTTTTCGCAAGTTTATTGGTGACGATATTATCATTGGCTATAACGTCAATTTCGATCTCAATTTTTTGTATGATTTAGCACGAAAATTTCATTTGCCGGAGCTTAGTAACGATTATGTCGATGTGTTGCGTTTAGCTCGAGTATATTATCCGCAGCAGCACAATCGCTTGCTTGACTGCATTCAGCGCGCAGGAATTGCACAAGTAGAACAGCATCATGGTCTGGAAGATTCCCTTGATACTAAAAAAGTTTATGATGATTTTCGCCAGCATTTTACGCCAGAACTATTGCAAAAAGCACAAGGCAAACTGAAAAACATTGATTTGCTGGAGGAAGAACTGGAAGTCTGGGAATTAGGATTTCGTAATCCGGTTAATAATAAAAAGATTGCTTTTGCTCCTGAGGTGGAAATAAACGGCACTGAAGCTGCTCAAATGGTTAATAATATGAATGGCATAGCCCAAACTGGTGTCAAAGCTGATACAGATTATTTAATTATGAGTGATGATGGCTTTTTCAGTAAAAATAATCCGGAAGCATTGAAGGCAAAAGAATTTAATCATGCAGGCAGCAAGATTAAGCGCTTGTCTGAAAGCTATTTTTTGAATATGCTGGATGAATGGGCCAGAAGTTAAAATTAGAGGCAAGGGATCATTGACCTTGCTTTTTTATTGTTCCTGTTGCAAACAACAGTTCGATTAGCTATACTTAATTATTATTAAAAAGGAGCAATGTGAATGGCACGCAGGAGGAGCAGACGAAAAACTAAAACAACTAATGGCGATTTTTGGGCAATAGTCATTATTATCTTGTTCTTGTTGTGGTTTGTTTCTACTAAAGGTGGCTCAGACCCAAGCGGGCACCAGACAATGAACAGGATCACGCGCAGTGACCGCCAGAAAAGCAATAAAATTGATAAGGCCAAGCCTGCTGCTAAAGTATACGGTGGCTTGTCGCATGAAGACTACCAAAAACTGGCTAATTTAAACTTTAAAAGTGGAAGTTCTTCTTATATTACTGTTAATAATGACCATTCCACGTTAATCAAAAATGCCTGGCGAGTTAATCGGGTTATTTATTCTGATTTGGATAGTTTAAATCGTACATCTCGTTCGAATACAGCCTTTTTACAAAAGCGCAATGTTGCTAACGATAGTTTGAGGGTTCGCCAATTCGTTGAACCAACTGGTTGGCATTATAACCGGCGCAATGGCTCACAAATTTATAATCGTGGACACCTCATTGCGTATTCAGTTTCTGCCGGTATTGACTTTGAAGGCAACTTCAATCCCCGCAATCATTCAGGTGATCAAAATAACCCTAAAAATTTGTTCACACAGTCTGCTTTTTCCAATCAAAGAATTCAAACAATGTTTGAAAGTCGTATTCGTGTTGCTTTAAGGCAAAATAAAAAAGTGATTTATCAAGCTACGCCGATTTTTCGAGGAGACGAATTAATGGCACGTGGTATTAACTTGCAGGCAGTCTCAACTGACGGAGAACTTGATTTTAATGTTTATCTGTTTAACGTTCAGCCTGGTTACTCTTTTAACTATAACAATGGACGAGCCAAAGTAAATCATGAGATTTTTGTGAAAGATAATTACTAACCAGTAGTTGCTGACAAAATCAGCTTTAAAGAATAACCAAATGTTCGGATAAAATAATAGTTAATATATACAGAGATTAAAAAGAGTGGCAGTAACATTTACTGTCGCTTTTTTCTTAAAGCAAAACTTTAAAAAGAGAACAATAAAAGCGATTTCCGGATAATAATTAACAATTTAAACAACAAATACGAATAATTAACTTAAAAGCTTGATTATGATAAGATAATTACGAATTTTAATTAAGCAAATTAGGTTGTGTTCTGACTTTTTTTATCATAAAATTAAGAGAGTAAAAATGAAAAATAAAGATTATAGTGGTGCGATTTAATGGATAACAATAAATTTGTTGAAGTGAAAAACCTGCAAAAAGTTTATGACAATGGTCATGAAGCTATAAAAAACGTCAGCTTTTCCGTTAAAAAAGGAGATTTGGTGTGTTTATTAGGGCCATCCGGTTGTGGAAAAACAACTATTTTAAATATACTGGCTGGTCTGCTTAATCCCACAGAAGGAGACATCTTATTTAATGGCAAGTCGGTGGTAAAGGTTGCACCTAAAGATCGCCATATTGGCTACGTTTTTCAAAACTATGCATTGTATCCTCATATGACTGTTTTGCAAAACGTAATGTTTCCACTTATTGTAGGGGCTAACAAAAAACCTAAAGAAGAAGCCAAAAAGATTGCCACTAAGTACATGGAATTAACGCAGATTACCGAGCTGGCTGATCAAAAGCCTGGCAATTTATCCGGTGGTCAGCAACAAAGAGTGGCAATTGCTCGTGCTTTGGTACAAGAACCTCAAATTCTGCTCATGGATGAACCTTTGAGCAATTTGGATGCCAGACTGCGTTTAAAGATTCGTGAAGAAATTCGTTCATTAGTCAAATCTGTTGGCATTACCACGCTTTTTGTCACTCATGACCAAGAAGAAGCATTGTCTATTGGTGATAAAATCATCCTCTTTAATGATGGTGTTATACAACAAGACGATTTAGGCCAAAACTTTTATTTGGAACCTAATAATTATTTTGTAGCCAATTTTGTCGGCAATCCAGTAATTGATAATTTTAAAATAACTAAAACTGCAAATGAATTAAAGTCAAGCCAATTTACTATAGATCTTGCTGATCTGGAACAGTCTCGTTTTAAACGGGAATTGCCAGATGGTGAGTATATCTTGTCTGTTCGACCTGAAAATATTGTTCCAGATCCTGAGGGTCTTTTCGAGACCACGGTGGATGATATTGAATTAATTGGACGTGAACGTATTCTGAAATTTACATTTGATAATGAGCAGGTTCGTTCACTAATTAACCTTGAAACTCCAATTAAGAGAGGCGATCAAGTTAAACTTAAAATGCGATTAAATCGGGTATTTCTTTTTACACCTGAAGGAGAGCGAGTTTACTAATGAAGACAAATCAAAAAAAGGCTTGGCTTTTTTTAGCACCAACTATTATCTTTGTCACTTTGTTTAGTATTTATCCCATTTTACGTGCTTTTGGTATGAGCTTTCAAAGTGGTTCATTAATTGATTTACACTGGAATGGTTTTAGTAATTATCAGTATATTTTCAACGATCCGGAATTTTGGCTGGCTATCAAGAATACGGTGCTATATGCAATTATTTCAGTACCTATCGGCTTAATAATTTCAATTATGCTGGCATGGATAATTTTTGACAAGGTGAAGCATAAGTCGTTCTTTGAAACAACGTTTTTTATGCCATATGTTACTTCAACAATTGCCATAGGGATTGTTTTCCGTTATATCTTTAATGGTGATTACGGAATGTTGAACTTTTTGCTTAGATGTTTGCATCTGCCTGCTCCTGACTGGATTGATGATCCGGCAATGTCTTTAACTACCATTATTATCTTTGGTATTTGGTCGTCACTGGCTTTTAACATTGTCATATTAATGGGAGCACTGCGTAATATTGACCCGAATTTTTATACAATTGCTGACATGTACGGTGCTAGCGGGCGCGATAAGTTTTGGCGCATTACTATGCCGGAGCTGGTTCCTACTATTGCTTTCTTGCTAACAATGAATGTGATTGGGGCCTTTAAAATCTATACTTCTGTTTACGCACTCTTTAACGGGCAAGCCGGAGTGGGTAATTCGGGAACAACTGCCGTGTTCTACATTTACAATAAGTTCCAAATTGTCGGCACTCCGGGAGTTGCGATGGCGGCAACGGTAATTTTGTTCCTGATAATTCTGTTTGCGACGTTCTTGCAACGGAAAATGATGAAGAAGATAGGAGAGAATTAAATGAAACGAATTCGGCTAGGAGTTTTATTCAGTTACATTATTTTATTTATCTTTGCCATCATTACTGTTTTTCCATTCATTTATATGATTTTAGGTGGTTTGATGAGCTTTCAGGAAACAACTTCTATTCCGCCAACATTAATCCCGCATCATTTTGAGTGGTCTAACTACGCAAAAGTATTTGCCCGCGCACCTTTTGGTCGCTACTTCTTCAATACGGTTTTAACAGCCAGTATCACCACGCTTGTCAGTCTTTTTAATTCATTGCTTGGCGCTTTTGCCATGGTTAACCTGCGCTTTAAGGGCAAGGGTCTAATCCAAATGGTTCTTTTGTCATTATTGATGGTACCTGGTGAAGCAATTATTTTTACTAATTACAATACGATTGCACATATGGGTTTGCTTAATACCTATGTAGGACTGGTCTTGCCATTCCTAACTTCGATTTTCTACATGTATTACTTGCAGAGCTATTTTGGTTCAATCTCAGATACGATTTATAAAGCAGCTATGATTGATGGTGCCAGCGATTGGGATTACATTTGGAAAATTTTAGTACCGATGTCAAAAGGCGGTTTGTTTACAGTTGGTCTTTTAAGTTTCATCTCTGGCTGGAATTCATTTCTCTGGCCGTTACTGGTTACAAATGAAGATACCATGCGTTTGCTAAATAATGGTTTATCTGCCTTTGCATCCGATGCCGGTAGTGAAACGCAATTGCAACTGGCTGCTGCTACCCTGACTGTTTTACCAATTTTAGTCTTGTACCTAATCTTTAGAAAACAGATTATTAAGGGGGTGGTTCGTAATGACCTTAAAGGATAGAACCACCATTACGTTTTACAATGGTTTAAATACTATTGGCGGTCCAATGATGGAGGTGGCATATCACAAATCGCACATTTTGTTTGATTTGGGTGAAGTCTACCGACCTGAGCTCAATTTGCCTGACGAAAATTATCAGACTTTAGTGCAAAATGAGCTGATTGGTGATGTACCGAACTTTTATGATCCCCAACTAACTGGTAAAGCAATTGATCATGGACGTTGGGAATATGCGGCAGCTTATATGTCCCACCTGCACCTTGATCACAGCAAGGCCATGAATTTCTTGGCTCCAGAAATACCTTTGTATGCAGGGTCAATAACAGCTAAGATGTTGCCTGCTTTAAATGAAAAAGGAGACTTTTTGCTGCCTGCTGCCGGACATGAATCGAACTATACACGCCCAATTTTTGCAGCCGAGTATCAAAAGCCAATAGAAATCGGCGATATAACGATGACGGTGTGGCCAAGTGACCACGATGCTTATGGTGCAACTGGTCTGATAGTTAGAACACCAGACTTGGCAATTGCCTATACTGGCGACATTCGTCTTCATGGTTATCATCCTGACTGGGTTAAAAAATTTTTGGCAGCAGCTAAAGACTGTGATGTTTTAATTACTGAAGCAACCGGGTTTTCTTGGCCAGAAGAAAAGCATGAAGAAAATAGCGAAGAATTTACTGGTCCTAAAAATGAAGATGAACTGACTGCCAAATTTGTACAATTGCAAAATGACAACCCTAAGCGGCAAATTACTTTTAATACTTATCCTACCAACGTTGAGCGGCTATTGCGCATTATTTCTGATTCACCGCGTAAAGTTGTTTTGCATGCTGCAAGAGCTCATTTGCTCAAGGAAAGTTTAAATCAAGATTTTCCTTATTATTACTTGCCAGGGGAGCAGAAATTCGTTGATCTGAAACCGGAACTAGCTGTTCATTACGATGATCTGCTAAATGATGATCACGAATTCCTCTGGCAAGCAGTTGCTGATTTCGACCACTTGCAAAAAGGTGGTTTGTATATTCACTCTAATGCAGAGCCATTAGGAGATTTTGACCCAGCATACAAGCCTTTTTTGCAAAATCTCGCTGAGCAAAATATTGAAGTTCAGACGTTGCGTTGTTCTGGTCACGCTGACGAGCAAGAACTAAAACAAATTATTGCTTGGGTTCAACCACCAACACTTATTCCTGTGCACACATTGCATCCGGAGCTGGTGGAAAACCCTTATGGTAACAGGATTTTACCAAAACGTAACCAAACAATTGCGTTTTGATTAATCAAAAAAATGTTGTTTAGTTTTTATATTTGGGAGGTTTAACCAAATGAAGTTTAGTAAAAAGTTAGCCGCTGCGTTTGCTGTTGGTTTAACTCTTGTTGGTACTGCAGCTTGTTCAAATGGCGGAAGCAATTCTAATTCTTCCCCATCTTCAAGTTCAGAAAAAATTGCCAAAGTCAAAAAGACAACCAATATTGTTTTTTGGCATGGTATGACAGGTGTGCAACAATCGACTTTGAAAAAATTGACACAGGAATTTGAAAGCAAAAATCCTAAAATCAAGGTCAAGTTGGAGAATCAAGGTGCTTATAATGACTTACAAGCCAAAATTAATTCAACTTTGCAATCGCCTAATAACTTGCCAACCATTACTCAGGCATATCCTGACTGGCTCTTTAATGCTGCTAGCAAAAACATGCTGGTTGATTTAAAGCCATACATTAACAATAAAGAAGTTGGCTGGGGAAGCAGTAAAGCTTCTGACATCAAGTCTGAACTTCTTGATGGCGCTAAGATTAATGGCAAACAATACGGTATTCCTTTTAACAAATCAATTGAAGTTTTGACTTATAACGCAGACTTGTTAAAGAAATACGGTATTAAAAAAGCTCCTGCAACAATGGATGAACTGAAGAAAGATTCACAAATTATTTATAAAAAGAGTAATCATAAAGTTGTTGGAGCCGGTTTTGACTCATTATCAAATTACTACACTTTAGGCATGAAGAACGAAGGCGTTGACTTCTCAAGTAAAATTGACTTTGCCGGCGATACTTCAAAGAAGGTTATTAATTTTTATGCAGATGGAATCAAAGATGGCTACTTCAGAGTAGCTGGTTCAGAACACTATCTGTCTGGACCATTTGCTAACCAAAAGGTAGCAATGTACATTGGTACTTCTGCTGGTGAAGGCTTTGTTAAACAAGGTGTAGGCAACAAGTTCACTTACGATGTTGCACCTCGTCCAGGTAAATACACTATGTCACAAGGTACTGATATTTACATGTTCAAGCATGCTTCAGCTGACCAAAAGTCTGCAGCATTTACTTACATTAAGTTCTTGACCTCAAAAGCAAGTCAACTTGAATGGGCAAATGCTACTGGTTACATTCCTGTTAACCAGGCTGCTGCTGATTCAGCTGAATACAAGGATACTAAAAAGCTTAAATTGCCAGCTAAACTTGAAGATGCAATGGCAAACTTATACAGTGTGCCAATTATCAAAAATGCTGGTGCTGCATACGGTAATTTGAATCCAGTTATGCAAAATATTTTAGCTGCTGCTCAAAAGAAGCAAAATGTTGATGACGCTATTAAATCGGGCAAAACAAAATTTGATGCTGCTTGGAAGCAATAAAAACTAAATAGCAATTTTTATTAAAGAGCTTGCCATAATAGGCAAGTTCTTTTTTATGCCCAAAATGGAACAAAATAAAGGTCATCTGAAAAATGTTCGGAATATAGCTAACTATAATGATAAATAAAGTAAAATATACAAATAAAGCCGAATTTTTGTGTCTAAATTTATTGTAATCTTGCATTATTTGCTATACAATAAATGAGTATTAATGCTCAAACTATCACTATTGAGCACTTAAAAAATTTTGGAGGAAAAAAGATATCATGAATTTCGGTAAAAAGCTGGCAGCTGTTGCGGCAGCCGGCTTGGCATTAATTGGAACTGCAGCTTGTTCAAAAAGCAACAGTTCATCATCCTCAAGTTCTAAAATACCAAAGGTAACTCAAAAAACTACAGTTGTTTTTTGGCATGGGATGCAGGGCTCTCAGGAAAAAACACTGAAAAGTTTAGCTCAGAATTTTGAAAATAAAAATCCTAAAATAAAAATCAAGCTTGAACAACAAGGTGATTACGATAACTTGCAGTCAAAAATTACTTCGACTCTGCAATCACCTAAAAATTTACCGACAATCACTCAGGCTTATCCTGGTTGGCTTGAAAGTGCCGCTAAGAATAAGATGTTGGTTGACCTTAAACCATACATTAATGATAAAGACGTAGGTTGGGGCAGTGTTGCAGCATCTGGTATTAAAGAAGACATGCTAAATGGTGCGCAAATTAAGGGCACTCAATACGGTATTCCTTTTAACAAGTCAATCGAGGTTTTAATATACAACCCTAAGATGTTTAAGGAGTACGGCATTACCAAAGTACCTGCAACAATGGCCGAGGTTAAGAAGGCTGCACAGACTATTTACCAAAAGAGCAATCATCAAGTAGTTGGTGCCGGTTTTGATGACCTTGATAACTACTACGTTTTGGGTATGAAGAACCAGGGTGAAAATTTCTCCAGTAAAATTGACTTTACTGGTGCTAAATCCAGAAAGTTGCTCAATTATTTTATCGACGGAGAAAAGGCAGGCTACTTTAGAATGCCAGGTTCTGATAAATACTTGTACATTCCATTTACTAACAAAAAATTGGCAATGTTTGTTACATCTTCATCAACTGAAACATGGATCAAACAGGCAGCTAAGAAAGGCTTCAACTATGAAGTTGCAGCTCGGCCAAGCAAATATACAATGTCACAGGGAACCGACATTTATATGTTCAGCCATGCAAGTGCGATGCAGAAAGCCGCTGCTTTCAAATTTATGAAATATCTTTCTTCTAAAGATAGTCAAATTAAGTGGGCTAAAGAAACCGGCTATATTCCGGTTAGTGACAGTGCCACAAAGTCTGATGAATATAAGTCGAATAAAGACTTTAAACTGCCTGCCAAATTGGAAGACATTCTTAATGCCAACTCACTTTACAGTGTTCCTGTAATTAAGGACTCTAGTGCTACATTTAGTCAATTAACCCCAATTATGCAGTCAATCTTATCTGCCGCACAAAAGAACCGTAATGTTGAAAAAGCCATTACAACAGGTAAAAATAAATTTGATGCCGCTTGGAAACAATAGAAATGTGATAAAAATTAAAAAAACAGGTCTTGACCTGTTTTTTTATTTGTCGTTTTTCTCTTCAATGGTAAGATAATATTGGCATATAAAAGCTGGTAGCTACGCCAGCTAAATACAGCGGCCAGGGGTGAAAACGTGATCAAAGAACAAAAGTTTCCAGTAGAAACTAATTATAAATGGTATGATATCAGCAATTTGAGTGAAGAAGACAGTAATAAGCTGCAAATAGATTTTCATTTTACTCCTGACATGATTACCTATATTTCAGACCGACATGAACGACCCCACTATGATTATGATACGCATACGCATATCAATTTGTTGGTTTATGATGTACCTATTTGGCCAACTAAAACCATCAAGCATTTTACAGCCCATCCAGTAACTTTTTTAATATCTGGGCAAAACATCTTTACCTTTCATACTCAATCGACCAGCTATGTGTTTGATGAGTTTAATGATGCTGCTACGAGAAGAGAGCTATCAATGGCACAGGATGTTACTGAACTTTTAATGAAGTTTTTACTATATTCATCGCAGTATTTCCAGCGAGCTGTTACTCAGCTTGATGCAGAACGCAATAGTTTAGATCAAAAACTTTCTGGTGACATTAATAACAAGGACTTGGTAGAGCTGTCCAACATTGAGAAAAGTCTGGTGTATTTGTCTAGCTCAATTCAGACCAACCTAATGATGCTGCACAGTTTAAAAATGTCTCAGTTGAACTTTACCAAGCCTGGACGTGAACGATTGGATGATGTTTTAATTGAATCAAATCAATCTGCAGAAATGGTAAAAATTTCGCAACAGGTAACCCAAACTTTGTCTGCAACTTCTAATAACATGATGAACAATAATCTAAATGATACGATGAAGTTCCTTACAGTCTGGTCTTTGGTTTTAACCATTCCCACAATTTTAACCGGCTTTTATGGTATGAACGTCAGCCTCCCGGTTGGACACAGCTCGTCTGACTGGATTGCTATTACTGTAATAACGATCTTTTTGATGGTATGGCTGATTGTGCTAATGAAACGACATCACTTCTTTTAAACTGAGGCAAATAAATGAAAAATAAAGTTTTGATAGGCTCATTAATCACAGCACTTATTGCTTTTATGCTCTATTCTGTCAATCTTAAAAAAGTAGAGAACAGCAGCCTGAAAATTGTGAGTCAAGGACAGGAACAAGTTGTCAAAAATAAAAAAGGAAAAAACTCTGCCCGTGAACCAAAAATTGCGACTATGGAGTATCCAAATCACATTAAAATTGCTTCCGGCAGTGAGAAAAAATGGGCTGAAAAAATTGTACAGGTGATGGGAAAGGATCAGAGCTATCAAGTTTGTGTTCAAGATCTCAATAATAATAAATTTGCCCGTGTTTCTAACACTAGCCAAAGACATGGTGTAAATACTATTAGTCGCTTATTTTTGCTTGTTGCTTTAACTTATCAAGAACAAAAAGGGAAGTTAAATATAAATAAAGCTGTCAAAATTAAAAAAGCAGATCACGTTAAAGGTGAAAAGGTCCTTCAAAAAGGAATTGCGTATAATGCAACTTATTTGAAGCAATTAATGATGCAAGGTGACAAAACTGCGGCCAACGCTTTGTTGCGCGTAGTTAAGCCTGCAAAAGTCAACTCAATTATCAGAAGAACTGGCGCTGAAGATACTGCCATTAAAGGAAAACTTTCAGCTAAACCAGCAGCTTATACTACTGCAAATGATTTGAATAAAATTATGGTGAGTCTATATCATGATCAGATTTTAAGCAGACAATATTCCAATCAAGTTTTAGGAGCACTGAATGCTAACAAAACTAAGCCCAAGATTATCCGTAATAGCAAGGGTTTAATTTATGCTATTGGGGATAGTAAAGCCAATGTTGCACTTGTCCAGTCTAATGGTAATGCGTATTGCGTCAGCGTTTGGAGCAATAATGACCATGATTTTGTTAAACTGGGAAAGGCAGTCAACAGCTTTTTTAAATAACATTTTTGACGTATACTTTACCAAATCTTAAATTTTTGGCCCTAATAAAAACTATGTTTTAGGGCTTTTTTATTAATATAAAATAATTTACATCATGTAGATTGTATTCTTCATGTTGTAGTGATATATTATTCAGTATGCTGTCAGAAGGAGGGGTGAAATTGGTTAAAAAAAGAAGCCTTGATTTAGATAAGGTGATTGCGAAGGCGACGGAGCTGATTGGACGAAAGGGACTTTCCGCGACCACTCTGCCGAACCTAGCCAAAGAGTTAGGCGTTCGTTCACAGTCACTTTACCATTATGTTTCAGGTCGAAAGCAATTGTTGTCGCTTGTCGGTGCAAGCAGAATTAAAATTTTAGGTAAAAAATTAGTTGATAATTTGATCGGAATTTCGGGTGAAGAGGCTTTACTTAAATTTGCGGATATCGTCCGTGATTTTATTTTGGACGATCCTGCATTAATTAGTATTCTCTACCATCTGAATGAGTACCAAAAAGACGATGCTATTACTCAAGAAATTTTAAAGATAATAGCTTTGGCTGACAAACTAAATTTGAGAAGTGACAGCACGGTTTCGCTCCATTCCTTAATTGGAGCAGTACTAGGATACGTTTTTTTAGATGTGTCTGATTCATTTACAGAAGAAACTAGTGAAGAGGCTGACCAAGGTTATCATGAATTAATTATTCAATTGGTTCAGCCCAAGAAATTATTGCAAAAAAATAGAAAGGAAAATCAGAGTGCATAAACTAGTAAAAAATCATATTTTCTCGTTAATTGCATGGATTTTAATTTTAATTATTTCTGTTGTGGCTTTGCCGGACGTTACAGGGTTAACCCGTGAGCACTCAAATATTTCCTTACCGTCTGATGTTCAAAGTGAAGTCGCAAAATCAATCCAAAATGATTGGGGTCCTAAACAAAAAGATACCTATCAGATTGCAGTGGTCTTTAATAAGCAAAAGGGCAAACTGACTTCCGATGATAAGAATGCCATTAATGAAACTATTGACAGATTGAAAAATGATCAGGATCAATACGGCATAAAAATGATTTTAGGCCCAGATGATAATATTGCTACTAAGAAAAAGCTGCAGTCAAAGGATAATACAACCTGGATAATGCAGTTGAATGTGGCTAAAAAGCACGGACCGGTTAATGATGTTGAGGCTGAGTTGAATAAAGTAGTCAAAACTGCCGGCATCAGAACTTACGTTACTGGTGCTGATGTTTTACAAAATGCCTTTTCAAATGCTATTCAAGAGGGAATTAAGAAAACAGAAGTAATTACTGTTATCTTTATTTTCATCGTGTTAGTGATTGTCTTCAGGTCACCAATAGTACCCCTGATTTCATTGCTGACTGTGGGGGTTTCCTTTATCACATCGTTTGCGATTGTTACTAACTTAGTTAAATACCAGAACTTCCCGTTTTCTAACTTTACACAAGTCTTTATGATTATTGTGTTATTCGGAATTGGTACGGACTACAACATCCTTTTGTATGACAAGTTCAAAGAAGACCTCGGTAAAGGAATAAATCGCTATGAAGCGATGAATAGTGCCTTAAAAGTCGCTGGTAAAACCATTCTGTATTCCGGTTCTTCAATCTTAATTGGATTTTCGGCACTGAGTTTAGCTAACTTTTCAATTTATCGCTCAGCAGTTGGTGTTGCGGTCGGTGTAGCAGTTTTGTTAATAGTGCTGCTGACACTCAATCCTTTCTTCATGGCTGTTTTGGGAGAAAAAATGTTCTGGCCAGTGAAGAAGTTTACCGGTGAGCATGAAGATAAATTATGGCATGGTATTTCCAAAGCGACACTTGCTCACCCAATTATTTACTTAATTGTATTAGCTGTGGTTGTGCTTCCTTTTGGTCTTATGTATACTGGTCACTTGAATTATGATGACACTGATGAGATTGATAATAGTACTTCAGCTAAAGCAGGGATGCTCGTTGTCGAAGATCACTTTTCAAAAGGGATGGCTGAACCTTCAACACTTTATATTAAGAGTAACCATAAACTTGATAATGAAGCAGATTTGCGGTTAATTGATCAATTAACCAGACAACTCCAGGCATCTGGAGATGTGGCTTTTGTCACTTCTGTAACTCAGCCTTATGGTGAAAGCATTGATCAGCTTTACGTCAATAACCAGTTAAATACTGTCAACCAAGGTGTTGACCAAGCACGTGCAGGTTTAGGTAAATTGAGTAAGGCAAGCAAAAAAGTTACTGCGGGTGCAAGTCAGTTGGCTGATGGAACAAGCCAGTTGCAAAATGGTACTAGTCAACTCCAAGATGGCGCAAGCAAATTGCAAGCTGGTACGGGTAAGCTGCAAAATGGTGCCAGCCGTTTGCAAAATGGTACTGGTCAACTACAAGGTGGTGCAAGTCGTCTGCAGAGCGGAACCCAGCAAATGACCAGTGGCCTTAACCAGTTGAATTCTCAATTGGCAAGTGGCAGTGCTGGTATCGCAAATGCGCAGAAAAATACTAAGGCTGCTTTAGAAAAGAGCTATAAAGCTAACCTATCAAAGAGTATTAATAGTATACCCGGTTTAACTCAGCAACAGAAGTTGGCTGCCATGCAAGCTGCTGGTGCTGCTTTAGAAAAATCATGGGCAGAAGCCTCTGCTTCAATGCCAGATGTATCTGGCCAAATGGGTCAGCTTCAATCTGGTGTCGGCAGATTGACTACTGCTTCTGGTCAATTAAATAGCGGTGCTTCTACTCTAAATGGCGGCATTGGTCAACTTAATTCCAGTGCAGGTCAATTAAGCTCAGGTATTGGTCAAGTTAATTCCAGTACTGGTCAATTAAGCTCAGGCATTGGCCAATTGAATTCCAGTGTTGGTCAACTAAATACTGGTGCAGGGAAATTGGCTTCAAGTACACCTAAGATTACCAATGGGGTAGATGAAGTTAATAGTGGACTTGGTCAAGGTGCAGCTTATCTTAATGGTTTAGCTAGTTCCTCAGCCGCAGATACTTTCTATATCCCGAAGGAATTTATTAAAAACGATACTTTCCAAACCTCAATTAAAAATTACCTGAGTCCTGATAAGAAGTCAGCAATGCTTATGATTGTCTTTAAGTCAAATCCAAGTAGTCTTAAAGCAACCAAGAAGGCGCAAGATTTGAGTTTAATGGCTAAGAAGTCTTTAGCAGGAACCAGACTCAAAAAGGCTACAGTAGCAATGGGCGGAGAGAGTTCTAACATTGCTGACATCAAAGATATTGCCAACAGAGACTTTATTAGAACTGCCGCCATAATGTTGATTGGTATTGGAATTGCCCTCATTTTTGTAACTCGTTCACTTTTGCAACCAGTTTATATCTTGGGTACTCTTTTGATTGCCTACTTCTGTTCATTATCAATTACGGAATGGGTAGTTAAAGCTGCATTAGGCAAATCCATGCTGACCTGGAACACACCGTTCTTTGGCTTCATCATGTTAATTGCCCTGGGCGTTGACTACAGTATTTTCTTAATGACTCGCTATCGTGAACTTGAAGACGGTAAGCCAAGTCAAAGAATGCTCAAGGCCTGTGGCATTATCGGCACAGTTGTAGTTTCAGCTGCTATCATTTTAGGTGGTACTTTTGCTGCGCTAATCCCTTCAGGGATTCCAACTCTGATTGAAGTGGCCTTGGCAGTGATTATCGGACTGATAATCTTGGTCTTTATTATGCCGATCACTTTGTCTGCTGCTGTCAAGTTGACCTATGAAGGTGTTCATTGGCATAAGAATAAGCGTGCTAAAAATTAATTGAACTTAATTAAAAGGTTGAAATTCTCATTCAGAGAGTTTCAGCTTTTTCTGTTAGTGAAATATGTTTTCTGACAGGTTTACAAAAGTTGATTTATTATAGTATAATATTTGTAATTAAATTTTAAGCAGAAAGTAAGGAATACTGGAATGTCAAGACAAGTAAATAATCAGTAAGCTCTCGTTAAAGTTTTAAATAATTAATCACTTTTTTAATTTTGAACCTAACGTAGAGCGAATCACTTTAGCAGATAGAGTAATTTTTGCAATTCAATGAACTGCAGTCTATTTAGTGTATTATGTGTGCACGTTGAGGTTTTATAAGTGGAATTAATTAAAATAGATTATTTACAAATTGGCGTGGCAGCTTCTAAACTGCTGACTGTCTCAAATTTGAGCATCAATTCTGGGCAAAAAATTGGTTTAATTGGCAACAATGGTGCCGGTAAAACAACTTTAATGCGAATACTTGCTCAAGAAAAATTAACAGATTCATTTACTTTTAAAGGTAGGGTTTCCAGCAATTGTAATTTTGCTTATGTTTCACAATTGCTTGATGCTGGGGATAAGAGCGGTGGACAAAGGGAAAAACTGGCTCTCAATAAGGCCATCACACAATTAAAAAATATGCCTAACGGTTTGCTGCTTTTGGACGAACCCACTTCTAATTTGGATATTACGCAGCAACAATGGTTAATAAAGTTAATAAGTAAAAGCAAAATTGCCTGTTTAATTATCAGTCATGACCAGAATTTTTTGAACAAAGTTTGTGATTCAATCTGGTATATTCAAAATAAAGAAGTACACAATTTCTCAGGGACTTATGAAGAGTTTCGCAGCTTTAGCGAAGATCAGCGAAAACGGGCAGAAACGACTTATGAGCAAAATAAAAAGCACCTTGAGCAGTTAAAGAGAAGTTATAATCTGCATTTTAATAAGGCCAGAACTTTCTCTCACAACAAAAAGGGACTTTCCTCATCTGATTGGCGGTCAAAGTCAATGGGAAAACAAAAAACTGTAAATAATGTTATAAGAGCAGGTAAGAATCTCGCCAACCGCATCAATAAGGAAAAAGCAGAAATAAAGAAGCCGCAAATGCATTATGCGATTACCTTAAAAAATGGCAACAATGCAATAACTGATTTATCAATTTCACCTAAAAGCAAGGCATTACGGCTGGAGAAACAGCCAGTTAATGCATATGGTCAAAAGCTGTTTAGCATTACTCAGGAAGCAAATCTTACTTATAGCTCAAAAGTAGTTTTAACTGGGCAAAACGGGATTGGCAAGACTGTTTTTTTGAAAAAAATCAAGAATAGACAGTTAACCGGTTTTTATAATTCTAAATTGAAAATAGGTTATTTTAACCAGAATATTGTTACTAGTCAAACTGATAAAACCCTGCTAGATTCTCTTTTTGCTACCAGTATATTTGATGATAGTTCAACTATGCAGGTTTTAGGTGATCTACATTTACGTCAATACGGACAGCAAAAAATAAGTGATCTTAGCGGTGGGCAGCTGGTGTGTTTCAACTTAGCTAAGATACTTACAGGTCAATATAATTTATTGCTGCTGGATGAACCGACTAACTTTTTAGATATTGCATCGGTTAATGCCTTAGTCGAATTTGTCACTGCTTATCCCTTTGCCATGATTCTCGTCTCGCACGATCAGGCATTTATCAAGCAACTTGAAGCTGTAAAATGGCAAATTAAGGACAGATGCTTAATAACTTCCGCATCCCAAAGGAAAAGGTCTAGAAAAAGCAATGATAATGAATTAGAATTGCTCAAATTCAAGCTTGATCAATTAATGCTTGACTCCCAGACTTCAATTTCTGAAATAAAACGGGTTAAGGAACAAATTCAAAATTTACAATAAAAAGCTGTATTAAAATAGTGATAAAGAGTTTTCCTTATCGCTATTTTTGTTTTATGATTAAGCTATTAATAATTATTGATTAAAGGAAGTTTCTTATGACTACTTGTCCAAACTGTGGCCGTCCCATTAATGATGCGGATGTTACCTGTCCTAACTGCCATTTTGATTTACAAAAATACCGTGAGACTTTTTTCACTGACCAACATCAGAAGGCAAACTATGAAGATGAAGAAGCCGGTAAAAAAATAGCCAGTCGCAAGGTATACCGGCAAGAATTTTATCCGAAAAAGCAAAATTCGGTTATCGAGCGAATGTTGCAATGGATTCATGTTAACAGCATGATTGTTTTTCTATTGGGAATTGCTTTACTAATTCTCATGAGTTTCTCCCGCAGCTTTGGTTGGATTTGCTTTTTTGCATTGCTTGTCTGGCTTTACATTGTTTGCAGTCGTCAAGAAAAAATTGATCGTTATACCGTGGATGAGCGCTTAACACAAAAAATCAATCAATTGGGTTCCAACATGTTCAATGATGTGGCTGAATCGAAAGAAAAAGTTAAATCGAAAAGCAGATTAGCTCAGAAGGGTATGAAATATAAAGAAAATGTTCAGGTAAAGAAGCACTTTACGTATGTGCAGCTTCTAATTGTTTTGGTGGCAGTAATAAACCTGATAGTTTTATTTACTGGATCTGGTGCATCTGTTTTAGACATGACTTACGGTCAAAAAATGTCAATTACCAGGGTTGTCTTTGGACTTGCTGGCAGACTTTTTTCTTCAAATGCCACACTGTTTTCAGGTGTCTTACTTTGTGTAATATGGTTAATAATTGTTTTGATTCCGCTATTTATCATTTATCACACGTTGAAAGATTCTAAAAAGAGCAGGTTGATCGCATTTTTACTTTCTTTGATTGAAACTATTTTTCTAATTTACATCATTTATAGAATGTCTAATAGTACACTGTCTAATCATGGTATTTTACACAGCATTACCAGTCAACTGCTTTTATACGCAGTTTCAATTGGCGCTTCAACTTATTTCTTAATTTTAGCTAGCGTGATGACGACTGGACTGACAGGGTATAATTTATTTCGTCACCGTCAAAAGCAATAATAAAAAGCTGATAAATCAACGTTCTTATATAGTAACGCAGTTTATCAGCTTTTTAATTTATGTCTTAGTGATGAGTTATTTGGTTGGCATTGATATTACTAAGTGCTGGTTTACGAATGCCATCAAACCTAAATCACTAAGTTCACGACCATAGCCAGACTTCTTAACACCACCAAATGGTAATTCACCGGAACTAATCCATGTGCCGTTGATTACGCTCATACCAGTTTCAATTTGTGCAGCTACATTTTGAGCACGCTTAATGTTGGAACTGATAACAGAAGAGCCCAAACCATAACTAGAATCGTTTGCTAAAGCAATAGCGGCGTCTTCATCTTCGACTTCGTAAACAGTAGCAACCGGACCAAAGAACTCCTGGTCAAATGCCGGATTATCACGATCAACATTGGTTAGAATAGTTGGACGGAAGAATGCACCATCTGAATCAATTTCAGGATATTGGTAGAAAATTTTTGCTCCTCCCGCAAGGGCACTATCTAATTGTTTAGTTAGTTTTTCCTTTGCGTTCTGCGAATTCATTGGCGGCAAGGTAGTACTTGGGTCAAGTGGATCTCCAGGCTTCAAACTAGAAAAGACCTCTTTTAATTCATGCAATGTTTCTTCGTAGCGAGACTTAACAACAATAATGCGTTTGGAAGAAGTACATACCTGTCCGTCATTATAAGTTCTGGCTGAACTAAGCGCCTGCTTTAAAACTTCAGGATCAGCGTCATCAAGGATAATGAAGGCATCATTACCTCCAAGCTCCATAGTAGATTTCTTCAGATTTTTACCAGCATTTTCAGCAACTGAAGAACCACCCCGTTCTGAACCAGTCAACGCTACGCCCTGAATTCTAGGATCAGCAATCATTTGATCAAGTTGGTCGTAGCTTGGATACATATTAATCAAACTTCCCTCAGGAGCACCTGCCTGTTTAATAATTTTAGCAATCAAAGCTGCAGAGCCTGGAACATTGTGGGCATGCTTCAAAATAATAGGATTACCAACAATAAAGTTTGGAGCAAATACCCTGATTACTTGATAAAGAGGGAAATTCCATGGCTCACAGGCCATGATCACGCCAGTTGCCTGCTTTAGGTAATATGCATCGCCTAATTTGGAATCAATTGGTTCTGGTTTTAACAATTCAGGACCTTTGTCGGCAAAGTAATCGCAAATAGATACACAAAGATCAACTTCACCTTCAGATTCTCCAATCATTTTGCCCATCTCACGAGTCATGATTTCTGCCATTTCTTTTTTATGCTTGCTTAAACCGTCTGCTACTTTGTGTAATGTTGCTGTTCGGGTTTCAGGGCCTTCATTACGCCACTTGTGGTAAAGTGCATTGGTCAAGTTTAAAGCGTCTTCAATTTGTTCAGCTGTAGGATTGTCATAGCTGGCAAAAGTTTCATTAGTATATGGATTAATAGATTGATATTTAGCCATAATATTATCTCCTTAAATTTTAATCAGGATAGATTTTTCTCAAAATCAATATAAACCGTTTTCATTAATCATTATAGCACATATAGAATATTTTACTAATAATTAGTAAGTAAAAATAAAGATTTATTTTATTGCATTTAAAAGATAAGTTAATGATTCCTCTAAATACTGAGCAGCATAAGTCATTGCATGCCGATTACCCGCTATTAGTTTAAGGTCTATAGCGTGATTATTTTGAGCCAAAAAGTCAATAAAATTAAGTAAATATCTAATAGGTGCCAACTCGTCTGCAGAATTGATCATTAATAATTGTTGTAGATTGCTGTAATCATATGAATCTGCGTCAATCCTTTTTAACGCCATTTCATCTTCAGAGCCTGCATATGCTAAAGTAAAATATTTATAAAAAGCGTTGTTAATATCATGTTGGTTGCTCAGGCCTAGTTCTTTATGACCATCAACTGCAGGTATGACGTTCTGGTGGTCTTTCATCCAAGCAGAATAACTGACAGGAGCAGACCATGTCACTGTTGGGAAACCATACTTGCCTGCAATATTTAGTGCCATGGTGCCACCACTGCTGGCACCAATTTGAGTAATGTCAACTTTTTTATTAATTACATAATCGCTTTGCATTAGCCATTTAACAAAGTTAATACTGTCTTGGTGTGCGGCTGGAAAAGTATGCTGTGGAGCAAGAGAATAGTTAGGTGCAAAAACAGTAAAACCTTTATCAGAAATTTTTTGACATAAGTCTTTAATACTGTTTTTATCTCCCCGAAACCAGCCACCACCATGCCAAAACAGCAATATTTTGTCACCAAAACCGACTTTGTCCGGCTTATAAATATCTGCCTTAAGTTTTCTTTGTTCATCATAAGTGACATCATTGATAATTTCTGCCATCCGATTTTCCTCCCAAAAATTGTATTTTTAATATCCATTATAATGTAATTAAAGGTCGGTTTTTGCTAAAAACCCAATTTGTTTTTACTTTAAGAAAAAATAATTAAAAAATTTTAATTATTATTATTTAATGACTTAAAAAGTAATCACTATGCTTATTTTTTGGTAAAATTAGGCTTAACATTGGAGGTAAGCTATGCATCTGTCTGCTAAAGCTAGTCGAAGACTGATTAATATCTTGACCGTTGTCAGCGGGATTATTATCATTTTGTTATGTATATATTGGTATAGATTGGGAATATTTACCAGTCAAGCCAAAATGAAAGCATATTTGGCTGACAAGAAAATAATCGGACCGATTATTTTTGTTTTGATTCAGATAATTCAGGTTGTTATTCCTATTATTCCTGGTGGCGTTTCACTTTTGGGTGGAGTTATTTTCTTTGGACCTGTAGCTGGTTTTATTTACAACTACGTGGGAATTTGTATTGGATCAATTATTGACTTCTTTTTAGCACGTTTTTACGGCAGACCTTTTATTCTTCATATTGTCTCTGAAAAAACTCTTGATAAATATATGAAGTGGACTAAAAACCAGCGGAAATTCAACTGGTTTTTTGCAATCTGCATTGTGGCTCCAATGGCACCAGATGATGTTTTATGTCTTTTGGCAGGTTTAACTGATATGAAATTTTGGACCTATTTTTGGATTATCATATTGGGCAAACCCTGGACTATTGCAGCATACAGTTTTGCGCTGGAATTTGGCATGGACTGGCTGCTTAGATTGACTGGTCATTAATGGACAGCCGAATTTATTTGCGTCCTTTTAAACTATCAGATGCACCTACTTTGCTGAAATGGGGACAAGATCAATATTATCGACGTTTAGCTGGTTTTGAACATTATCACAATCTGGCGGAAGCTGAGGTTGCTGCAGGAAAGTATGCCGCAAGAAAGTATAGTTATGCAATTTGTCTTAGAAATACCCAGCAATTAATTGGCTTAGCTGAACTATATAATAGAGGGACAAGCGAAGAAGAATTATTACATACCAAGGAAATTGGTTTTTTACTTGATAAAAAATTTTCTGGTCAAGGTTATATGACTGAAGCCTTAAATTTACTTTTAAATTATGCGTTTAAAAAGCTCAATCAATCTGAAATTTGGGCTGGAACTTTTAAAAATAATTTTCGCTCACAAAGTTTACTTACTCGACTTGGCTTTAAATATATTTATTCAGTTGATATGAGTATGGTAAGTACACTATTTCGATATCAGGAAGATTATTTTTTGCTGAAAAAGGCAGACTGGCTTAAAAGAGAAAAGTGATTTAAATTTGAGAAAATATTTTTTAAAAATAATTATAAAAACATTAAATATTGTTTGCTAAAAAAAGCATAATAGCTTAAAATAATATCCAAACACGGAATCCTCAGACTGATTCAGAGAGTTCGCATCTTGGTGCAAGCGAATAGATGTCGTTTCCAGATTCCATTAATGTGGGTAATTAATAATTACACGGCACGCGGCATCGTTATCGCCGATTTAATGAAGTGCAGCTAAATATTTAGCTGAAACTGGGTGGTACCGCGAAGCCATGTATGAGCCAATTCGTCCCAATCTTGTGGGATGAGTTGGCTTTTTTTGTGGAGGTAAAAAGATGCTGGATATAAAGGTGATTCGCGAGAATCTTGACTGGGCCAAGGATAAGCTTGGCAGACGTGGCGTTAAGCCGGAAGAGCTTGATGAACTGGTTAAAATTGATGCCGATCGGCGTGAAGAATTGAACCGCAGTGAACAATTAAAAGCTGAACGCAATACAGTTTCAAAGAAAATTGCGGAAATTAAAAGAAACAAAGAAGATGCTTCTGCTGCAGTTAAAAAAATGCGTGAAGTAGGACAGGAAATTAAGGAACTTGATGATAAAGTTGCTGAATTGACTGAAAAGCAAGATTACATCTTGTTAAGACTGCCTAATTTCCCGGACGATTCTGATCCAATTGGACCTGATGAAAGTTATAATGAAGAAGTTCGCAAGTGGCATGAACCGACTAAGTTAGCCTTTAAGCCTAAGGCACATTGGGATATTGGTACTGATCTTGATATTTTGGATTGGGACAGAGGAGCTAAAGTTTCTGGTGCTCGTTTTGTCTATTATAAAGGTGCTGGTGCTTTACTTGAGCGGGCTGTTTTTAACTTCTTCTTAGATGAAAACACTAAAGAAGGCTATACCGAAATAATTCCGCCATATTTGGTTAACGATGAATCAATGCAGGGCACTGGACAATTTCCTAAATTCCGTGAAGATGTGTACACCATTGTTGATAACGACAACCCTGACAAGCCACGTGATTTAACTTTGATTCCAACTGCTGAAGTTCCGCTTGTTAACTATTTCCGTGACGAAATTATTCATGGTGAGAAGCTGCCAATCAATGTAACTGCATTGTCTCCAGCATTTAGAAGTGAAGCTGGTTCAGCTGGACGTGATACTCGCGGGCTGATTAGAATGCATGAATTTAGAAAAGTTGAAATGGTTAAAATTTGCAAGCAGGAAGATTCTTGGGATGAATTAGAGAAACTAACTCATAATGCTGAGCACTTGTTGCAAAAACTTGATTTACCATACCACGTTGTAGCTTTGTCTACTGGGGATGCCAGTTTTACCAGTGCCAAAACATATGACTTGGAAGTTTGGATGCCAGCCCAAGATAAGTATCGTGAAATTTCCAGTTGCTCAAATTGTACTGACTTTCAAGCTCGTCGTGCGCAAATTCGCTACCGTGATGATGATGGCAAACTGCATTTGGCACATACTCTTAACGGCTCCGGATTAGCTGTTGGTAGAACTGTGGCCGCAATTTTAGAAAACTATCAAAATGAAGATGGAACAGTTACCGTACCTGAAGTTTTGGTTCCTTATATGAATGGAATGACAAAGATTACTAAGGAAGAAACTTTGATTTAATAAGTAGTACTTCGTTATGATTTCGCAGGTTGAATAAACTTGCGAAATTTTTTTGCCCAAATTTTTGTTAATAAAAGTGTCTAAAATGACTAAATTACGAATAATTGGTTAATTGGTCTAGTCTAAAAAGTAAAAAAACTGGTCTGACAGGTATTAGTGAAAACTAATTTGAAATCAATTTTACTTAAATAACGAACAAAATGATTAATTTGACGAATGAATACAAAAAGAGTAAGGTATTACATGTGTCTGAGCGAGTTACGACAAATAACAAGTTCAACATAAATCGAGCAAAAGCAGTTGACAAAAACGAGCTGCTTTAGTAAGATAATAAACGCTGTCGGGGGAAGACGGCAAAAAGCTCCCAG
>NZ_JACFQE010000029.1:0-240 GCF_016101625.1 Lactobacillus sp. M0396 | reverse complement strand
CGGTCTAGCTATTTTAGACCAGCCTTTCACTGCTTATACAAGTTATTTTAAGGAGCAGGCTCTCAAGCATAGTTGAACATGAGCCCCTTTATCACGTAGCACTAGATCTAGGTTTGAAAAGTCATGGCATGTTGTACAACTGGCTGCGCGAATATCGTAAAAATGGGTATAATATCGTTAACAAGCAGAGAGGACGGCAACCCCATGACCAAAAGAGAGCAGCTGATCAAACAGGAAAAC
>NZ_JACFQE010000007.1:0-89253 GCF_016101625.1 Lactobacillus sp. M0396 | reverse complement strand
TAGGGGCCTCTTGCCTTGCGGCTCATTGCCCGACGACAGTTATTAATACTAGCAATTATTTTTGCCTTTTGCAAGTCTTTTTTACGATTTATTGAAAAGACTTAGTTCCTTTTTTATGATAAAGTTGTTATATCAAGGTTTAGAGGGGAGTTTTTAAAATAAAAAAATTTGATTTAGCAATTATTGGGGCTGGTCCGATAGGATTATTCTGTGCTAATTTTGCCCATCTTCATGGTCTGAAAACTGTAGTTTTTGACTCACTTGCAGAAGTTGGGGGACAGCCAAAACTACTTTATCCATTTAAAAAGATTTTGGACATCCCAGCTTTTAATTCTGTTCTTGCTTGCGAATTAATCGAAAAGTTACAAACTGAAAACAAGCAAAATGCAACTTTTATCTTAAATCATCCTGTCGTAGATCTTAAAAAAGCAGACAAGAAATTTATTATTGATAATAGCTTTTCTGTAAAAAGCGTAATTATTGCAACAGGAACCGGATCGTTTACTCCTAAAAAGTTTCCGCTAAAAATGGATAATGAAATTGAAAAAAAAGTTCATTACTATGTTAAAGATCCTCAAAAATTTAAAAATAAAAAAATAGGAGTCTTCGGTGGAGGAGATTCTGCACTTGATTGGGCGACTGAACTAGCAGATCAGCCAGGAACGAAAATCAATTTAATTCATAGAAGAAATGAATTTCGTGGTTTAGAATCCAGTGTTCAAAAACTTAAAAGTTTAAAAAATGTTGAAGTACAGACTCCCTATCTTCCTAAATCAATTCAAATCAGAGATAATCTACTTAATATCGGTTTAAAAGAAATGGGAACCAGCAACATTATTTACGAACAATTTGATCAAATAATCGTTGGGTATGGCTTCCGTGCTAATAACCAATTTGTAAAAAAGTGGGGTGTCAACTTAAACAATAACCAGATTGAAGTATCACGCTCTATGGAAACAAATATACCCGGCATCTATGCAATTGGTGATGTGTCAACTTATCCTGGGCGCGTACCTCTTATTGGGCTTGGATTTGGAGAAGCACAAATTGCAATCACTACAATCATGCGCTCACTTTTTCCGGAAAAAACCTTAACAATTCATTCAACCAGTATTTAGGAGATGTTTATGACAATAATCAATTTTATTCTGCATATCGACCATCATCTGATTGAAATAGTTAATCAGTTTGGCAATTGGACATACTTGATTATCTTTGCCATTATTTTTATAGAAACTGGATTAGTTATTTTCCCTTTTTTACCCGGTGATTCACTAATTTTTGCTGCGAGTTCTTTAGCAGTTAACCCAGAATATAATTTGAACATTTGGTGGATTTATTTTGCGGTATTGCTTGCGGCTATCTTAGGCGATGCTTGCAATTATGAAATAGGGGCCTGGTCTGTAAAGCAAGGTACAAAACATACTTGGTTTAACAGGCTAATTAACCAAAAAAATCGTCTGGCCGCTGAAAACTTTTTTAACAGACACGGACCAATTACCATTGTTATCGGCAGATTCATTCCCTTTATTAGGACATTTGTTCCTTTTATCTCCGGTGGCAGCAATATGCACTATGGCAAATTTGCTCTTTATAACGTAATTGGTGGAATAATCTGGAGTGGCCTATTTACGGTATTGGGTGCATTCTTTGGTAACATACCATTTGTGAAAGAGCATTTCTCAATGTTACTAATCGCAATTATCCTAATTTCTGTTCTGCCGATTTTAATAGTTGCATTAAAAAAACGAATTAAAAACAAAAAGGAGTTCCATTAAGAATTCCTTTTTATTTTTGCAATAATTTATCAGCAAAATACAGTTCATAAACAATACCAGCAATTGCAAAACAAGACGCAAAAAAACCTTCAGTGAGGACATTAATAATTGGATCTGTTACTGGATCAAATAGCCAGGTATTGCTGCCTGCAAAAAACAAATGATGAAAAGTGATAAAAAAATTATCAAAATTAGTCAGAGCAAACGGCAAAATGGCAACTGGTAACAATAAGAACAACAACGCCCATACTTTATTTAAACGCAAAAATTTTTTATTTCGCTTTTTGCACCAAAAAAGTATTATTAAACAACATAAAAAAGCAATAATTGCCAAAACAAATAATTTTTTGACATCTGCAAAATGACCTGCGGCCATAGATGAAGTATGTAAATTACTCATTCGCAATTTACGTTTAAAGGGCCAAATTAAATACCACATTAATTGATTATAGTTGCTCATTACTTGGCCAACTGATAAATTCACCGTTTTATTTGTTTTTTGCACCAAAACAAAGACAAATAATAAGGGCCAACTAGCAACTAGTGCCGTTACAACACTAGTAGAAACAGCAAAAATAAAATTATAAATAATAGTTAGAATATTATTTTTTTTGTTCATAATTTAACCTGATCTAAGCTGTCAACCAAAATTGTAGGTTGCTTTTTACCTTCAATATCCGCAACTTGTGTAATACCAGTAGTTACCAGCAATTGGTCAACATGACTGTTAAACCCTGCCTTGATATCAGTGTCGTAATTGTCACCTACCAAAAGCGCATCTTTTTTAGCAAAATGCAGCTTGGCTAACAACATATCAATAATCACAGAAGAAGGCTTTCCAATAAAAAACGGCTCTTTTCCACTCGAAGCTGCAATCATTGCACACTGAGAACCGTTGCCAGGCATTAAACCTTTTTCACTAGGCAAATTTAAATCCGCATTAGTACCAATAAAGTCAGCTCCTCTTCTTATTGCACTCACGGCCACTTGAATTTTGTGATAAGTCAAATCTGTATCCATTCCGACCACAACGTATTCAGGATTAGTATCGTTAAGTTCAAAAGCTGGATTTTGCATGAATTCACGCCATAAGCCAATTTGACCAATTATATAAACACCAATTTTGTCTGTTCGCTCTTTTTCATTATTTAGAATATAACTTACTGTTGCCATACACGGCGTATAAATATGTGCAATATCAGTTTGGATGCCGTGAATTTTAAGCTTATTCACTACCATTTCCGGAGTGCGAGTCGTATTATTAGTCAGAAAAATATAGTCCTTATGCATTTGTTCAAGGCGCTCAACAAAACGTACTCCAGAAGCAATAGTTTCCTTACCGCGATAAATTGTGCCATCGAGATCGATTAAAAATAAACGGTAATCTTTCACTTACTTACTGCCCTTTCTTTTTTTTATTACAAAAGAATGTTGGTTTGTTCGTTCTTTTTTTACAGTAACTGTTTCGGGCTTTTTTATTCTGGTCGGACGTATATGATAGCTTTTAAAAGGTTTATTCAGTTTTCTCCGATTCGAGCTCTGCGTCCTATTCTTGAACGAATTTTTTCGCCTTTTTCTTTTATTATAATGATAATGATGAACCGGACTTAAAAGTTGTAAAACAAAATATGGTCCACCCGGATTGCAGTATTCCAGTAAATAGTCGGCAATAGTCTGCTTTTTTCGATCTATTGCTGTTTGTGCATTATCCTGGTAAAAGCCTTTTAAACGCAAATGTTCACTTGACACATCACCAACAATAAAATCATATTGATCTAAATACGGATCATATTTTTGGCGTAAAAGTTCAAGATCAAGAGCCTCATTCTTATTAACCATAACTTGATAAAGCTGTTTGTTTATTTTTAGTTGATCATCATCCAAGCTAACAACAGCCAGAGGATGCCGCAATGGCTGAACTTGCTCAAATTTATTACCTTTTTCTTTTTTACTGCTGGTTTGTTCTACCATTACTTTCACTTCCCGTTAACGGATACTTTTTTGCTAAATAATCCCCAACCACTTCACGCAAAAATTTGGGGAACAAAAAGTCATTATCACCAACAATTGCTAGGGTGGGGAAAAATGGTACTAAGACATAATGATCCAAAACAGCAATTTGATATTCCTGGTACGGATCAACTTCCTTGCCATTTACAAAAACAACTCTGCTTATAGGATCAAATTTGATTCCTTTATAGTACATTTGACCAAAAATTTTTCCTCGAAAACTCATGCCTTGCAAAGGAAACTGATCCAAAAAATGTCGATTTTTTTCGATTTCCATAACTAGTCGCCACAAGTCACTGCCTTTCAAAGTAGAACGCACAACATGCATTGAATGTGGCAATGCTTTTTGCAAATCATATTTAGTCAAAATGCCCTTTTTAAAAGGTGTTAAAAAAAGACCTGAACTGAGCATAGCCAAATCTGTTCCTGCAAAATTTGCAATGGCATTCATGGAAACCTGAAGAGCAGCTTCACGATCATTATCATATTTCTCAGGCAAATCAGCCACAAGTTCGCGACTTAAGATTTCTTTTCCCTTTTGCCTGTAACCTAAAATGGTTTCCTCATCATCTAAATTGGACTTCATCAAACTGGTGGGCACAACATGTGGAGTGATTTTTTGCACGTGATGATTATCATCGATTTCCATATAAGTGTCCCCCACATAATTACCCCATTTACCTGTTTGAGTAATCCAGACATTTTCCACCTTTTTACCACGTGGCAACAGGTCATGACTGTGTCCCCCCACAATCAAGTCAATTTGAGGATAATTTCTAGCTAAAAAAGTATCCATATTTAAGCCAATATGAGTTATTAAAATTAACACATCATACTGGCCCTTCATTTTGGGCAAAACACCGTCCATTGTTTCTTTCAACATTTTAACGTGCCAGTGATTAGGTTCATAAGAAAGAGGATAAGCTGCAGTCAGACCGATTAGACCAATTCGAGTACCCTTTCTGGTAAGCAAAATTTTATTTTGAACAGCCCAATGAGGCATTGAACCGTCTTCTTCTCGCAGATTCGCTAAAATAACGGGAAAATTAGCATGGTCAAATAATTTTTCCACTACGCAATGTGAATTGGAAATTCCTTCATTGTTGCCAATAGTAATTGCATCATAATGAAAAGAGTTCATTAATTTAATATTAGCTTGGCCATATGTCGCATCAGTCAAAGGATGAGAACGATCCATGAAGTCACCAGCATCAAAAGTAAGAATCTGATCGACAGATTTATCTTTTTGAGCTTCCCGCAAATACCGGCCAATTTTGGGGAAATGTTCGAAATGTGAATGTAAATCATTAGTGTGTAAAATGCGAATTTTTTCCATTATCATGCTCTCTATCCAATTTGATTAGATTTCAAA
Organism: Lactobacillus sp. M0396; assembly: GCF_016101625.1. Taxonomy (NCBI): domain Bacteria; kingdom Bacillati; phylum Bacillota; class Bacilli; order Lactobacillales; family Lactobacillaceae; genus Lactobacillus; species Lactobacillus sp. M0396. The sequence goes on along the minus strand of NZ_JACFQE010000007.1, from coordinate 84,093 downwards.
ACCATATTATATGCATCTAGGACTTTTCCCTTTGGCTTTTTCCATTCCACCCAATCAGGATTTTTCCAGTCATCTTCATTAGTCAAAGTTTCAAGTTTGTAGTTTTCATTAATATATTTTTCATAGGTAATAAGGGCCTTAGTACGTGGAATATTCAATTGCAAAATTCGCACGCTTTTAATTTTTCCACGATCTGCGGCAAGTTCAGCTATTCCATTTTGATCAATATTGGAAATTTCAAAATACTTACTGCCATCGTTGCGCACAATTTCTTCAATTAAATCCAACTCTTCATATTGTTCATTCATCAATATCTCCCGCATAAATTAAATCTGTGACATGTAGCAAAAAATGTGCAACCATGCTATTGTAATTAACAATAGAGGTGTACACATGAAATATCAAAGCCAATTAATCAGGGCTCTCATTTTTAGCATCATTTTTATTACAACCTGTGGTTTCACTGTGGTCGGCCATCGGGGCGACCCCAGCAAATATCCTGAAGAAACTATTCAAAGTGACAACTCTGCTTTTAATTCGGGTGCTGATTACGTTGAACTTGACCTCCATCTTTCTGCAGATGGAGAGTTAGTTGTTTCACACGATGATGACTTGTTTCGCGTGACCCATACACATGCAATTGTATCACAAAATAATTGGCGGGCACTTAGCGAGTTAACCTATGACAACGGTGAACATGTCATGAGTTTACCACAATTATTTGAATACTATCAAAAAAGACCAAATACAAAATTTATTCTTGAAACTAAAATAGATCATTCTATAGATCCGTCTTATGAATTAGAAGACCAAATTGCAGCAACTGTCAAAAAGTATCATATGGAGAAACGGGTTATGATCCATTCTTTTTCAGTTGCCAGCTTGTTTCACTTCCGTAAGATTATGCCCGATGCCTACCTAATTTTAATTGTCGGCAGCCTTAAAAGAATGAATTTTAGTAATTTACCGCAAGTAAATGCCGTTAATGTTTCCTCTGATTTGATTTTAAATCATGCTTGGCTGATACATTGGCTGCACCAGTTAAATAAGCAGGTTTTTGTATGGACTGAAATGGATGAGTCCCCTGATTTATGGCAATGGCTAATTAATAAAAATGTTGATGGTGTCGTAACCAATTTCCCTAATACTGGTTTTAAATACAAACTGGCAAAAGAAGGTACTAAGAAATATGACATTCACCGTAGTGGCAGTTATTTTGGCAAAAAAAAGACTAAAACAATGATGAATCCTTATGTGCGGGATAAACAAGATAAGTTTGTTTATCCGGGGCAAAAATTTGAGGTAATGTATGGGGTCAGAGCCCATAATCAGCTTTATTATCAAATTGCCAACCACACATTTATCTCGGCAGAATTTGTTAATATGGATTTAAAGCCTGAAGATATCGCACCCTATCAAAATAAGCAAGTATTAGCCAAGCCTCAAAAAGATGTGCATGTTTACCGCTTTCCTGATAATCAATCAAAAACTAATAAAGTTTTACCTGCCAATACTTTGTTTAAAATAGAGAATTTCAATGGCAGTCCCAAAAGTTTATGGCTATATACATCCTTGGGGTGGGTCAAAGCACGTGACATTCTATTTTATGGCTTTTTTGACGAAGCTAGTTGGCAAAATTATCGTCATTTACCACGGATGAGTCGTTATTCTAATATTGCGTTAACTCCTTACCTACCATTGAAATCTGCCGAGCCTCTCAATACATGGGAACAAATAAGGCAAATTCAAAAATTAACAACTAAAAAAGTGTTGCATGACTAACTTGCAACACTTTTTATATGATAAACAATCTTTATTCATTTGTTGTACTTTGCTTTTTTAATATTTCATAAGGAAGTTCAATCTGTGTTTCCGGCACTTCTTCATTATTCATTAGCTTAGTGAGCATTCTCATTGATACTGCACCAATATCATAAAGTGGTTGCCGAATAGCTGTCAAAGCGGGACGGACAACTGAGGCAATTTGCGTAGCACTTGCAGTAATTATTTCTAATTCTTCAGGCACATTTTTACCAGCATCAATTGCGGAATTCAAAATGCCAACAGCAGTAACATCATTGGTTACAATTACGCCATCGACACCATCCTGATCTAATTGTGACAATAAATTATATCCGTCAGAATGATCCTTAACATTAGAATAAATATGACCTTCACCTAAGTTATGATCTGACATAAATTTCTTGTAAGCTGGAATTCTGTTTTGTACATTAACTACAGTATTAGGATTGCCTAATACCAAAGCCAAATTCTTTCTGCCATCATTATAAAGTAGATTTAAGGCTTCTGTATCTGCCTTTTTATAATCTATGGCAACTGACGGAAATTCACTGTGACTATCTTTAGTCCCTGCCAGAACCACTGGAGTATCAGTACGCTTAAAAGCTTCAACCGCTTCTTCAGGCAGTGTATCTGACATGTAAATTACCCCATCAACCTGTTTATTAAGCAACCCTTGAATCGCCTGGTCTTCTCTCATCAAACGGTTTTCAATACTGGTAATGATGATATTGTATTTGTACAAAAGAGCAATATCATCAATACCTTTTGACAACTCTGCAAAATAAAGGTTGGTTAAATCCGGTACAATTAACCCAACCGTAGTAGTTCTTTTGGACGCAAGACCTTGAGCTACGGCATTAGGTTGGTAGTGCAACCGGTTGATTACTTTCATTACTCGATCGCGCGTATCTTTACGCACATTTGTATTGCCATTAACTACTCGTGAAACTGTGGCCATTGATACTTTAGCCTCACGAGCTACATCATAAATTGTAATATCTTGTTTACGCATTCTTGGTTCCCCCATCTTAATTTTACTAGTATAAAATTTATCATTTTTTTCAGGAAAGTGCAAACGTTTACAACTATTCTTTCATTTTTTCAAGTCGAGAACATGATATACTTTCTTTAACTATGAATTCAAAATGGAAGGAAGAAGCTATGAATTTAACAAAATTACAAGAATGGCTGCAAAGTTCTGACAACGATGTTGCCTATATTTCTAACCCAACTACAATTGCCTACTTTACCGGATATGATATGGAGCCTCACGAACGAATTTTTGCCCTTTTAGCATTCAAGGACCAAGATCCATTTGTGTTCGTGCCAGCTTTAAACGTTGAAGAAGCAAAAAACTCAGCCTGGAACGGTGATGTATACGGCTATCTGGATTCAGAAAATCCGTGGGAAATTATTGCTGACAAGGTAAAAAGTAGAACAAAAGAATATCAAAAATGGGCTTTAGAGAAAAATAACCTTTCTGTTTCCCACTACCAACTCATTCATGAACAATTTCCAGATGCAAATTTTGAGGGTGACCTTTCAAATTTTGTTAATAAAATTCGTCTTTATAAAACTCCTGAGGAAATTAAACAATTGCAGGCCGCAGGACGTGAAGCAGATTTTGCATTTCAAATTGGTTTCGACGCAATTAAAGAGGGCGTAACTGAAAGATATATAGCAGGACAAATTGAGTATCAGCTCAAAGTGCAAAAAGGAGTAATGCATGAAAGTTTTGAAACTATTGTGCAGGCTGGTGCCAATGCTGCCAATCCTCATCTAGGTCCTACTATGAATAAAGTTAAGCCAAATGAATTAGTTCTTTTTGATCTGGGTACTATGCACAATGGTTATGCTTCAGATTCCAGTCGAACCGTTGCTTATGGCGAGCCAACGGCTAAGGAAAGAGAAATTTATGAAATTGATCGTGAAGCTCAACAAGCTGCTATCGATGCGGTCAGACCAGGTATGACAGCTTCTGAACTCGACAGTGTTGCCCGGGATATCATTAAAAAAGCCGGCTATGGAGAATATTTTATTCACCGTTTAGGTCATGGAATCGGAAAAGAAGTTCACGAATATCCTTCAATTGTCCAAGGTAATGATCTCATAATTGAAGAGGGAATGTGTTTTTCAATTGAACCCGGGATTTACATTCCAAATGTTGCGGGTGTCAGAATTGAGGATTGTGGAGTCGTTACTAAAGATGGTTATAAGCCATTTACTCACACCAGTAAGGAACTCAAAGTTCTGCCTCTTTAAACAAGAACTTAAATTGTTTGACTAAACAAAAATGGCACTAGCAGCAATATCTTTTCTGCTAGCGCCATTTTTAATTAATTTTATGGTCTGGAATATGGGTCGACAGGTGCATCAGACGGATCAGATGGACCTTCAGGCTTTGGAGGTTCCGGATGATTAAAATCATCATTTGTTTCTGCATGATGCAGATCATTCGCTACATCTTGAGCATGATCTTTATCCTGCGCGTCATCATCTTTTGAATTATCAATAACGATATCATCAAAATCCTTTAGTTCTGAATCATCCTCTACATTCTTAGGGAATGAAGCCAGTTGATTCTTTACTATTTCTGTACCGTTATCATATTTTTTCTTTAAGTCTTGAACAGTTTCATTGTTCTTAACTTTTTTCTTCAATTCGTCGATTTGGTCATCACTTACTAATAGAGAACCAGCAAGGAACCCTGCTGCGGTCCCAACAATAGTACCTAAAACAAAACTTACAAATTTTTTCATAAAAGTAACTCCTTTTACTAATCTTCACCTTTTCGTCGCTTATGCCGTGCGAACACCGATGCTAAAGCAGATGACATCAATCCATTACGTTTCCAATGAAAATTATTGAAACGTTTTGCCATTTTTCTGGTAGAGGTATTAACATCTGAAACGCTTTTGCCTAGATCAGCTGCTGCCTGAACAACAGGGTCAATAGTTTTCATTTTAACATTAACATCTGCTAGCAAGACATTGGTTTTATCCAGCAAATCCCCAGTCTGATGAAGTAAATCATTCACATCTTCAGAAGTTTGTTGAATCGACTCATTAGCACTTCGGATCGTTTTTTCTGCTTCTCTAGTAGCTTTTGCGGCTCGAATAAGCACTGGAATTGTGAAAAGTACTAAAATTAATAATGCAATGGCAGCAATCAACCCTGCTAATGCACCATAAGAAAATTTCATCTTTTACCTCCAATTCTATACCTAAAAAAAGTCTAGCATGAAAATGCTTTAATCTCAATCTATATGTCATATTTTGTTATAGTTAATATGCATATACGAAAGGTAATTACAATGAATAAAATATTTCAAATCAACAAAAATGTCCTCAAATTCAACTGGGACAGACTGGGTGAACAAGTTTTGGCAATTGTCTGGCAGTTAGCAATTTCATCCATAGTTTTTTACTTAATTGATCATTTTGGCAAAAAAATTATCAGCCATTATTTAAAGCGCAGTAAAAGAAAGCAAAATAAGAGAACACAAACTGTTACGGCATTAATTAACAGTATCTTTGAATATACAGTAATCTTCTTTTACTTATTTGCGGTATTATCTATTTTAGGCATTCCAATTGGAACTCTGCTTGCAAGTGCCGGTATTTTTTCATTAGCTTTAGGTATGGGAGCGCAAGGATTTGTCAGTGATTTGGTCAACGGCTTTTTCATCTTAAGCGAAGATCAGTTTGATGTGGGTGACATTGTTTCCATTAACAATCAAACAGGAGTTGTAGTTCAGTTGGGTCTACGAACTACCAGACTTAAAGGATCCGATGGTTCTATTATCTACATTCCCAATCGCAACATTTCAATAGTTCAAAATCTGGCTCACGGTGGCATTGGTTTGGATATAACAATGCAGCTTAAAGCCAATAATGACTTTTCAAAAGTTCACGATATTATTAACCAAATTAATAATAAATTGAGTACTAATTTTGATTTTCTAGTGCAAGAACCTAAAATAGTTGGTATCACAGAACAAACAGCACAAACTGTCAATTATGTTGTTCATTTTCAAGTCAAACCTGGCCATGAAAAAGAAGTTCAAGATGAGTACCTGACACAATATTTAAAAATTTTACCCGAAAATAAAATTTTATTGGCAGAATAAAAATAAAAACTGATAAAAATCAAATATGGTAAATTCAACAAACTTATTATTATTTTTGTTGAGATATTACTAGAGATTTTCATCAGTATTTTTATTTATTCAAACTGAGCCAGCCAGTTAGGTAACTCTTTAAGTAATTGAGATATCGCTTTTCCCCTATGAGAGAGACTATTTTTTTCAGCTATTGTCATCTCTGCAAAAGTTTTCTGCTTTTCAGGCACATAAAAAAGGGGATCATAGCCAAATCCATCATCGCCCTGAGGCGCGGGTAAAATTAAGCCTTCACACTGACCTGAAACAACTAAATCCTGGTCAAAATGACCTGGCTTAGAAACTACGATTGTAGTATTAAACCTGGCAGTCCGTTTTTTTAAAGGCACTCCGCCAAGTTCTGCAAGCAATTTGGCATTATTCTTTTGGTCATTATGCTCGGGACCTGCAAAACGTGCAGAATGAACTCCAGGAGCACCATCAAGTGCATCAACGATTAATCCAGAATCATCAGCTATTGTCAACATATGGCTGTAATCTGCTAACTCGTGGGCCTTCAACTTAGCGTTTTGCTCAAAAGTTATTCCATATTCATCAACTACAGGTGGTCTATCTAAATCAGCATTTGTTTTGAGGCTAACATTAATTGCAGAAGTTTTAAATGCTGATTTTAGCTCTTTGACTTTTCCTTTATTTGTAGTAGCAAATAATATTTCCATTTTTTCTCCTTTATTAAAGATGGTGTCCGTTAAAATTTTCATCCTGCAATACTGTTTTACCAAGTTCATCAAACATTTTGACATCACCTGTAGTATAGTATTCATGCTTTCCTTTAGCTGAACTAGAAGTAAACATCTGATTATTTTTCATAACATTATATGTATAGTTCGCAACTTGATCTGCCGGATCTATTATTTGTATATCGGGTTTCAAGCATTGGGCAAATTCATTGCGGATAATTGGATAATGAGTACATCCTAAGACTAGAGTATCAATATTTAAATCATTTATTGGCAATAAAATCTTTTTAAGAGCAGAAACATAAGCTTGATGTCCCGCATTGGCTTCAATTAGAGGTACAATTTGTGGGGTAGCTAGTTCGTTCACCGTTATTTGGGGATCACGTGCCTGAATTTCCGCTTGATATGCATGTAAGCCCACAGTCATCTTGGTGGCCACGACTGCAACATTTTTATTTTTTGTTGCATATACTGCCGCAACGGCTCCTGACTGAACCACACCTATAATTTGCGGTTCAATTTCTTTTTGAATAGCTTTCATAGCCACTGCCGTGGCTGTGTTACAAGCAAAAATGATCAATTTGACGTTTTTGCTGAGCAAAAAGTTAACACTCTGCTTAGTAAGCGCGATAATTTCCGCTTTAGACTTATCACCATAAGGAATATGAGCATTATCTCCAATAAAAACGGTCGCTTCATGTGGCATTTTGGCAACGATCTTTTTGACTACTGTCAATCCACCAACTCCAGAATCTAGCAAACCAATTGGTCGATTATCCATTATAAAAGTCTCCCCTAAATAATTTATACTTCAATCAATTTTACGGTAAAATATAAGAAAATAAAAGGGATGAATTTCTGTATGCAAAACAATAACCAGCAACACGAACATGTTTATTTTGTGAATCAACTTTATCGTGATTTCCTACTGCCGACGATTTTAGGCGAAGACAATGAAGCGATTCTTTATTGGGGTGGCAAGCGAATCGCCCGTAAATACGATCTGTTATCATTTGAAGATGTGGTTAGTTTTTTTGCAACCACTGAATTTGGCAACTTAGAAAAAACAAGAAGCCATCACAGCGAAGAAATATTTATGCTCAAGGGACAAAATGTAACTGATCGAATTAATAGTGGCAGTCGAGAATTTTCTCTTGAAGCTGGCATTATTGCAGAAGCAGTTGAAAAGGAAACAGGTCGCACAACGGAGTGCGAGATCAAAGTTGATGAACGGAAAAAAGAAGTTAAATTAATTGCTAAGTTTGATTAAACTTCCAGAAACAAATAATTTAGTTTTTTACCATTTTTGCAATATGATTAAAGTAAGAATGGAGGAAATAAAATGCTAAAAGAATTTAAAGAATTTATTCAACGTGGTAATGTCATTGATCTGGCTGTAGGTGTAATTATTGGTGGGGCTTTTACTAACATTGTTAATTCTCTGGTAAACAATTTAATTAACCCGCTTATAGGTTTGTTCATCGGTAAAATTGATTTGTCTAATCTTGTATTTAAAGCTGGTGGTGCCACATTTAAATACGGTGAATTTATCAATACTGTAATTAACTTTCTAATCATCGCTTTCATAGTCTTCTTACTAGTTAAAGCTGTCAATAAAGTAATGAAACACAATGAGAAGCAGCAACCTGCTGGTCCATCTGCTGAAGACTATCTCAAGGAAATACGTGATTTATTAAAAGAAAAAAGCAATTAAAAAATTCCTGCAAATGCAGGAATTTTTTATTTTGTATATTGATCCAAAATCTGACTAAGTTTTGCTTTTGGAGTATAACCGGTAATACGATCAACAATTTCACCATTCTTTTTAATTAATAAAGTTGGAATTGCCATTACTCCTAAGGAACTAGGTACTTCTTTATTTTGATCAACATCCATCTTAGTAAATTTAACGTCTTGCCTCTCTTCAGCCAGTTCATCAACTACTGGTGATTGCATTTTACAAGGTCCACACCAGGTTGCCCAAAAGTCTGTTAAAACGACGCCGTCTTTTGTTTCTTCTTCAAAGTTTTGATCTGTAAGCTCATCAACCATGAAAAAACCTCCTTTAAGGAAAAAATAGTTATCTATTGATATTTTAATTATAGCAAGCAGACTTACTTTTTACAAGTAAATCAGTTTATTGCAAATGCACGATAGTAGCTCCGTTGCCGCCCTCATTTGCCGGAGCGTAGTTAAAGCTTTTCACATGCTTGCTTGATTTTAGATACTTCCAAACTCCTTTTCTAATTGCGCCAGTGCCAATTCCATGAATAATCGTGACAACATCAAGTCCTGCCAGCAGTACAGAATCTATATAGCGATCTAGATTAGTCATCGCTTCATCATAACGCTGACCGCGCAAGTCAAGCTCACTTCTCACATTGCTCCGCCTGCTTGCACTAATAGCGCGAACTTGCTTAGTAGATTGTGATTCTTTTTGTGATCCGATTTTTTCTATGTCTCGATCACTAACTTTTACTTTAATGATACCCATTTGGACTTCATATTCATGTTCGGATAATTTTTTGGTAATAGTGCCAGTTTGTCCGTAAGAAAGTACTTTTACCTTATCACCTACATTGACATGGTGACGTCTCTTTTCGCGTTGCAAAACGCGATTATGAGCCAAATTTTCATTTTGCCGTTCAAGCTGATTAAATTCACCTTTAGCAGCAATAATTTCATTTTGTTTAACTTTGCCCTTTTGCTGTTCAAGCTGCTCTATGATTTTATCAGCCTTCTTACGACTTTTTGTGACTACTTCATTAGCTCTTTCCTGTGCAAATTCCAGTTGCTTTTGCACACGCTGATTATACCAATCCAAAGCCTGTTGCAATTTTATTTCAAGTTTTTTAGCCCGATCAAGACTAGTTGTTAAATGACTGCGAGCATCCGAAGCAGCTTTGGTTTGTTTTGTCAACTCAGTAATCATTTGGTTAATATCAACATTTTCATCACTCATTAATCCCTGAGCTTTTTTAACCACATCCTCACGCATCCCCAGCCTGCGGACAATAGCAAAGGCGTTACTGTGACCTGGAATACCGATCTGTAAACGATAGGTTGGAGACAGTGTTTTTAGATCAAACTCCATTGAAGCGTTAGTCGTTCTTTCCCGATTATAACCATAAAGTTTGAGTTCTGGGTAGTGTGTTGTGACGATTATTTTGGCCTTCTTTTGACGTAAGAAATCCAAAATACTGATTGCAAGACTTGCTCCTTCTTCTGGGTCAGTCCCAGCTCCAATTTCATCAATCAAAACAAGAGTTTCAGCATTGACGCTTTTCATTATTTTAACAATACCGTTAATATGTGAGGAGAAAGTACTAAGCGATTGCTCAATAGATTGTTCATCTCCAATATCAGCACAAATGTCTTTGAACACACCTGCTTTGCTTCCCTCTGCAACTGGAATAAACAGACCTGATTGCACCATTAGCTGCAATATCCCTACTGTTTTTAATGTAATGGTTTTCCCACCAGTGTTGGGGCCAGTAATTAATATAGTATCGTAATCTTCACCAAGTCGTATGTCGTTGGCAACGACTTTTTTAGGGTCAATTAAAGGATGTCGTGCCTGCAAAAATAGTAATGACTGGTTATGAGTCAACTTTGGTTCGGTAGCTTTCATGACATGAGCCAGTTTTGCTTTTGCTTGGATAAAATCAAGTTCAACCAAAGAACTTGCAATCGTATTAATGCTGTCAGCTTCGGGACGTACTAAATCTGACAGATTACGTAAAATCCGACTAATCTCCCTTTTTTCTTGCGCCAAAAGATTTTGCTGACGATTGTTGAGATTTAAAACTGCACTTGGTTCAATAAATAAAGTTTGACCACTAGCACTCTGATCGTGAACGACACCACCAAATTTATTACGATACTCTTGTTTAACCGGAATAACATAACGGTCATCACGAATAGTCACGATCTGCTCGGATAAGTACTTGCTACTATTTCCTTTTGTGTAGCTGTCCATTTTATCTTTAATTTCTGCATCATTATTTTTGATTTCGTGACGTAAATGGGATAATTCAGCAGATGCAGTATCAAGAACTTCCCCGTCAAAATCCAGCGAACGACTAAGCTGCTTGAACAGTGATTGAGGCACATCTAGTTTTGCCAAGATGGAGTCTATTGCTGCTAAATTCAGTTTTTCTTTATCATCTTCACTAAAAAAGTCATTGATTTCATTAGCAAGTGCTAAAACCAGCAATAAGTTGCCTAATTCCTTTGCATTCAAATTAGCTTTGATCCGCAAGCGCTTAATACTCGGTCCAACATCAGCAAAATCCGTTAAAGGCAGTTGTCCCTTAATCCGCAAAATATCAGCACCCGCCAAAGTCTGCTTCAGTGCAAGTTCTACTTGAGCAAAGTCATCACTTGGTACAAGATTAAAAGCTGCCATTTTAGCTGGTGTAGTAATCGCTATTTGTTGCAGTTGTTCAGTAATTTTTGCAAATTCTAAAGTTTCTAATATCTTATCATTCATTAGTTTCTAAATTATTAATCTTGAATAAAAAAGGCTGGCCCAGCCAGTCTCTTTTATTCACCACTTAATCGGTCATCGTCCAAAAATGTGTTCAAAACTCCTTGAACCATATTCCATTCATCATCTGCTTCAATCTCGTGTAAATCACTGCTAGTGACATCACCTTCGGAATCGGAGTCATAACTAAAAGCCAAAACTTCAATTTCCTCATCATCACTGGCAGCTGCCGGATAAAGCAGAACATATGATTTATCATAATCATCAGAATGAAATGTAAATAAAATTTCATATAATTCTTCGTTGCCTTGATCATCAATCAAGGTAATTTGACGGTCATCACCGTTAACTTCTTGTGTCATATTAATCCTTTCGGTTTAGATCCAAATAATTTTGTAAAATCAAGACAGCGGCCATTTGGTCAATCACTTTTTTACGTTGGTGGCGGTTGTGCATATCTGCTTCTTCAACTAAAACACGTTCAGATTCAACTGTAGTTAGTCTCTCATCAGAATAATGCACTGGCAAACCAAACTTCTTTTCAAGCCTTTCACCGTATGCCTTACTTCGCGCAACCGCAACGCCAGAAGATCCATCCATATTTTTGGGCAAACCTAAAACAAAACCCGCTGGTTCATATTGTCGCACAATCTTTTTAATTGCACGCATACCAAAATTATAACGCGTTTCATCGATAGGGATAGTTTCAAGCATTTGCGCAGTGATGCCTAATTCATCACTAACTGCAACGCCTACTGTCTTTGATCCAACATCTAAACCAACTAATCGCATTATTTATCTTTTCCAAGATAATTTTTGACAAGCTCTTCAATAATTTCATCACGTTCGTGTTTTAAAATTAGTTTACGAGCATCATTATGCCGTGGAATATAGGCTGGATCGCCAGACAATAAATACCCGACAATCTGATTAACTGGATTATAGCCCTTCTCTTCCAGAGCATTATAAACATCTTGCAGAGTGTCATGAACGTTTTTGCCTTTATTTTCATTAAAGTCAAAGTGCATTGTCTTATCTAGCGAACTCATAATCATTCCTCCTAGCACAATTTTACTTGAAAAACAGTATAAACTCAATCAATTAATTTTTTGAAATCGCTGTGATCACTGTCTGAATAGCCTTTTCAAGGCCTTCAGGTTTTTTGCCTCCGGCTTGAGCCATATCTGGTCGACCGCCTCCGCCTCCGCCAAAGATTGGAGCAGCTTGCTTAATTAAATCACCTGCTTTAAGGCCTTTTGCTAAGGCTTTATCACCTAAACTAATGATCATATTTGCCTTGCCGTCATTAGCGGTAGCCAAAACCAGCACATCTGACTTTTTGCCACTCTTCCAAGTATCAGCAAATTCACGCAAATCATTCATCCCGTTAACATCAACTTTTTGTGCAATAACTGATAGATCACCTGCTTGCTCTACATTATCAAAAATAGAGTTGGCCTTACTTTGATTGATTTGCAAGTTCAAGTCCTCAACCTGCTTTTGACTGTCATGCAGGTCTTTTTCAAGCGAATCAACCTTATCAATAATATCTTCTGGTTTGGTTGATTTTACTTCTGCCTGGATTTCATCTAACAATTCTGATCTGCTGGCCAAGTACTCATAAGCTTTCTTGGAAACTACTGCTTCAATTCTTCTCATACCTGCACCAATAGCAGATTCAGAAATAATCTTAAAAATACCTATTTGGTTAGTATTGGTACAATGAGTACCACCACAGAATTCAATAGAAAAATCTGCTATTTGGACAACCCGGACTTTATCACCATATTTACCATCAAATAAAGCTAGAGCACCCATCTTTCTACCAGTATCAGGGTCAGTAATAGTAGTTTTGACATCAATTGCTGCCCAGATTTTTTGGTTTACCAGGTTCTCAACTGATTTAAGTTCCTTTTCGGTCATTGGCTCAAGCGCAGTAAAGTCAAAACGTAAATAATCAGGGTCAACCAAACTGCCTGCTTGATGAGTATGTTCACCAAGTACGCTTCTCAAAGCTGCATGTAATAAGTGCGTGGCAGTATGAGAATGGCGCAGACCTTCGCGGCGAACTCTGTCGATCTTTAGAGTATATTCCTCACCTTTTGTCAGAGGTAAAATCACATCGACAAAGTGCATATTTTGATCATTGGGCGCATGTTGCACATCGGTTACTTGAGCAACAAGTTCTCCTTCCTGATTATAGATATTACCATGATCGGCTACCTGGCCACCACGTTCACCATAAAAAGGAGTCTTATCAAAAATCAAAACAGCATTATCGCCATCTGCTTTATCAACTAACTGATCATCAACTATAATATCAACTAATTTTGCGTGCTTTTCTTCATAAACGCCATATTCAAATTCTGACTTATCCTTTAAGTTCATCAGAGTTTCATCTTGAGAGCTCATCGATTGCAAATTGCCACGAGCTTTACGGGCACGTTCTTTTTGAGCTGCCATTTCGGCATCAAAACCTTTTTGGTCAACCTTTAAACCTGCATCCTGTGCAGTTTCAAAAGTCAGTTCATAAGGAAAACCATAAGTATCAAATAATTTGAATGCATCTTTACCAGTAATTGTTTTATCTTCTGACTTTTGTGCACTTGCAATCAGGTCATCAAGTAAAGTTAATCCCGATTCAAGAGTTAACTGGAACCTTTCTTCCTCGTTCTTAATTACTTTGGCAATGAAATCTTTTTGCTGTGTAACTTCCGGATAATGACTCTCCATAATTTTGCCAACTACCGAAACTAGTTTGTAAAGAAAAGCTCCCTTAATGCCTAAACGCTGACCATTTAAATCGGCACGCCGAATTAGGCGCCGTAAAACATAGCCGCGCCCTGTATTTGATGGCAGTGCACCATCTGCAATGGCAAAACTGACAGTCCGCACATGATCTGCAATAATCTTAAAAGCAGTGGTATCTGCCTTATTTGTGCCATATTTTTTAGCAGCAGTCATTTTTTCTGTTTCATGGATAATCGGCAAAAAGAGGTCAGTTTCAAAGTTAGTTGGCGCATCTTGCAAAATAGACAAAACGCGCTCTAAGCCCATACCGGTATCAATATTCTTATGCGGTTGATCAACATACTTGCCATTTGCTAAGTGATTATATTGTGAAAAGACTATATTCCAAATTTCCAAATAACGGGCGTTTTCACCACCAGGGAAGTTTTCTGGATCATCTTCCGCCACATCGTTATTTTCTTGACCACGATCATAAAAGATCTCGGAATCAGGACCACAAGGGCCTTCGCCAATATCCCAGAAATTTTCTTCCAGTTTAACGATATGATCTTCAGGCATCCCAACTTCTAACCATATTTTTTGGGCTTCTGTATCTTTAGGATAAACCGTGCAATAAAGCTTTTCCTGATCTAAATCAAGCCAGTCCGGACTCGTTAAGAATTCCCAGGCCCAAGTAATTGCCTCTTTTTTAAAATAATCACCAACAGAAAAGTTGCCCAGCATTTCAAAAAAAGTCTGGTGTCTGGCCGTTTTACCAACATTTTCAATATCATTTGTTCTAATTGATTTTTGCGAACTGGTAATCCTATGATTTTTAGGGACTACAGAACCGTCAAAATATTTCTTCATCGTTGCCACACCAGAATTTATCCACAGCAATGTTGGGTCATCTTGTGGGATTAATGATTGACTGGGCAATACCATGTGTCCGTGCTGCTTGAAGAAATCCAAAAACATTTGTCTAAATTGTGAACTTGTCAGTTTCTTCATCAAATATATCTCCCTTTTTGCAAAAATAAAAACACTGTTGCTTATCTTAAGGACGCCTTTAAACGCGGTACCACCTTAATTGCAACAGTGCTTGTTACCTCTTAATTAATTTTATTTGTTAAACCATAAGGAGCATTTTTTAAATAGCAGTAAATCATTTTCACCATGCGATTCTCTCTTTGAACTGCTAATCTTAAAAAACATATCTTAAGTTACCAGTAATTGTACTACTTGCACAGTTTTTGTCAACGTGCAGCTAAATTTGAATGCCTTAAAGTATTCTGCTTTCAAATCTACCTGCGATAAAAATCATCAAAAACTGTTACAGGCAAATGTCTCTTATGTTCACTTTTACGCCAGAGCGACTCAATCTTCTCTGCAGCCAGTTCAGATACAGTACGACCTTCTAGGTAGTCATCTACTTCCTTGTAGCTAACTCCCAGTGCAGTTTCATCCGGTAAACCTGGCTTATTTTCTTCCAAATCTGCCGTTGGCGCTTTTTGGTACAAGTGCTCTGGACAATTTAAAAGTTTAAGCATCTGCTTGCCTTGTCGTTTATCTAAACGGAAAAGCGGTGTCAGGTCTGCTGCACCATCGCCATATTTAGTATAAAAACCACTAAAATTTTCAGCCGCATGATCTGTACCAACTACCGCACCATTTTGAGCACCAGCAATAGCGTATTGTACAACCATACGTTCACGAGCCTTAATATTACCCTTGTTAAAATCTGTGATCTGCTGTCCAGCTTCATTCAAACTGGCTACTAAAGCATCAACAGCAGGTTTAATATTGACTATTAAATCCTGATCGGGTTTTTGAAATGCCACAGCATCAGCTGCATCTTGAGCATCTGTTTGAATGCCATAAGGTAAACGAACTGCAATAAATTGATATGAACTATCGCCCGTTTCATCACGCATTTCGGAAATTGCCATTTGGCACAGTTTTCCTGCCAGCGTAGAATCCTGACCCCCTGAAATACCCAGCACATATGATTTTAAAAATGTATTTTCTTTAAGATAATCCTTCAAAAAATCAACTGAGCGTCGAATTTCTTTTTGAGGATCAATTTGGGGTAAAACATGTTCATATTTTATAATTTCTTTTTGCAATGGCCTCAATGTACAGTATCTCCTTTATTAATACTTGCACGAATATTCTGAATAATATTCATTTTACTGTCATACAAATCTTTAGAAAGATCAACAGGGTATTCTTGTGGGTTCAAACTTCGTTTATATTCATCCCAAAGACCATCTAAGTTAGCTGCACAAAAGTTTTTGATATCTGTTAATTTAGGCTTCTGATATTTCAATTGGCCATTTACAAAAATATCTTTTAAAAGCGGCTCAGCAGTATAATCCGTTACCACTTTATTGATATAAGTATACTGGGGATGAAACATATAAAGTGAATCAAATTTTCGCGGATCCACACCAGCCCGTGCAATCCAGTCACCTTCATTTTTCTTTTCAGTATTGGCTGAAATACGCCAAACCTGCTTTTTACCTGGAGTTGAGACTTTTTCCACATTCGAAGAAATTTTTAAAGTATCACGCATATGGTGCTGATCATCTTCAATTGAGACTAACTTATAAACCGCTCCTAAAGCAGGCTGGTCATAAGCAGTAATATATTTAGTGCCAATACCCCACACATCAATTTTGGCTCCTTGCATTTTCAAACTTGTAATCGTGGTCTCATCCAAATCATTTGATGCAAAAATTTTGGCACTGGTATAACCGGCATTATCCAGCTCGCGACGAACCTGCTTAGAAATATAAGCCATGTCACCAGAATCAATTCGCACGCCTTGAAAGTTTATCTTATCTCCCATTTCATTGGCAACACGGATAGCATTTGGTACGCCACTTCTGACAGTATCATATGTATCTACAAGAAAAACGCAGTCCTTATGGGTTTCTGCATACGCTTTGAATGCTTCATATTCACTGCCAAATGCCTCTACCAATGAATGAGCATGAGTACCAGAAACAGGAATCCCAAACAACTTACCTGCACGAACATTGCTTGTTGAGTCAAAGCCACCGATATAAGCTGCACGAGTACCCCAAATTGCAGCATCTGCTTCCTGTGCACGTCTAGTACCAAATTCCATAACACCGTCACCTTGCACGGCTAGTTTGACACGAGCTGCTTTAGTCGCTAATAAGGTTTGATAATTAATAATATTTAAAATGGTTGTCTCAACTAATTGACATTGAGCTAATGGTCCTTCAACTTGAAGCAAAGGTTCGTTGGCAAAAGCTATTTCCCCTTCTGGCATCGACCTTACCGTAAGTTCCATTTTCAATTGGCGCAGATAATCAATAAAATCATCATCATAGCCAATTTCTTCTTTTAAATACTTCAAATCACTTTCTTTAAATTTTAATTTTTGCAAGTATAAAATTACGTGTTCTAATCCTGCATAAACAGAATAGCCATTGCCAAAAGGTTCTTTGCGATAGTAAACCTCAAAGACCGCATTGCGTTCTGAAATTCCTTTTTTAAAATAGGTATACATCATGTTAATTTCATACAAATCTGTATGAAGGGTTAACGAATCATCTTTATCCAATTCTTGATAAAACATTCTGTCCTCTTATTAATCCACTAATATTTTTTGTCTTATTATAAACATTTGTGGATTTTTTAACAATCTTGCCAATCTATTCGATCTTACTGTACACCTGCAAAATACTTTTCAACTGCTTCTTTAATGAAAAATTTTGTTCAACATAACTTTTTTCTCGCTGAGCCATTTCCTTAAGCTGATCTTTAGGCGTTTCTATAGCTCGCCTTAACTGAGTGCAAATCGAATCTATATCACCTATATTGGCTACAAAACCATACTTTTGACTTGGTATCATTACCGTAATATCACCTACAGCAGTCGACAGCAGTGGCAAAAGATTGTCACTTGCTTCCAGCAGGACTAAGGGAAAACTTTCTGAATATGAAGTTAAAACTGCTAGGTCCATGCGCCGATATAAATTCTTTAATTGTTTATGCGTCATAAACCCTTGAAAAGTTACTTGTGGACCCAATTTTAATTTTTGTGCCAAATTTTTTAAAGAGTTTAATTCAGTACCGTCCCCAACAATAAATAAATGAACATTGGCATTATTTAGTTTTTTTAATGCTTGAAGTAGCAGCGCCTGACCCTTAACTTTTTCGGCTCTGGCAACATTTACTATATTGAAATTTGGATGCTCATATTTTGCAGGAATCTGGCTGTCTTCATGAAAAAAAGTGCCATTATATATCACATGAACTTTTTCTTCCTTAATTTTTATCTTTTTGACTACTAAGTCAGCAAACTTTTTGGTAACAGCAAAAATGCAATCTGCTTTGCTAATTGCATGCAAATTGGCTTTGGTAAATATTTTGCCCTTTAACCCACGATCAGCAAAATCAAGATAGGGGTTGGAATGAATAGTTATGCACCATTTAGCCGTAATTTTTCGCCTAATTAAAGACATGAATAAATTCGCCCTAGGCCCGTGAGTATGAACTATATTAAAGTTTCCCTGATTAATGAAATCAGCCAGCTTATTCAAGCCACCTAAATCATAACGACTTTTTATCCCTAAAACTTGTACATCCAGCTTTGCCCTGCGAGCAGCTTGAGCAACCGGACCGTCGGCTAAACATAATAAAGTAAAACTTTGTTGTTCATTTTTAGCTTCTTTTAGCAAATTAATGATGTGGGTCAGACCGCCGCCATTTTCGAGTCCAGCATTAACATGCAAAACTTTCATAATTATTCTTTTCCTTTTTTCGACTGGTAAACTTCGTGAACAAAATGTGGTAAAACCATCATTCGCTTTAACCGAGAAGGATTTTTAAGAAGACGATAAAACCACTCTAAATGAACAGTCTGCCAAATTTGAGGAGCTCGTTTGACTTTGCCTGAAAAGACATCAAAGCTGCCTCCCACTCCCATCATAAGCGCAGGTAGCAGATTTCTCCGCAAAACAGACAAGAGCTGTTCTTGACGAGGAGAACCCAGGGCAGCAAAAACCAGGTCAGGTTCTGTACGTTCTATCTGGTAGGCAACAAGTTCCAAATCTTCCTTAAAATAGCCGTCCTCAGCTCCTACCAACTGAATATCAGAATAGTCCCTGGCAATTTTTCCTTGAATAGCATGAATTACCTCCGGTCGAGCCCCGATAAGATATACTCTTAAGCTGCGGTCATTTGCCAACTTCATTAACCAAGAAAACAGATCATAACCTGTTACCCTTTCTTTAAGCGGCTCTCCTAATATGTGACTTGCTTTTACAATTCCAATGCCATCAGGGGTGATATAGTCAGCATCATAAGTTAAAATCTTCATAAATTCAGGATTTTCATTAGCTGACATAACAATTTCAGGATTGGCAGTAACTATAAATGTTGACTGATGTGCATTGATTCTACCAACGAATTCATTTTGAAACTGGTTAAAACTTTTATTATCGAAACTAACTCCTAAAACATTTACTTTAGTCATAACTATATCTCCTAATCCTCAATTTACTTTATTTTATCAAAATAATATCGAATTGAGGATACGCTTTACCTTTTCTATAAATATGATACTATTAACTCGTCAAATTGATAGGAGTACTGGAACTATGAAAAAAATAATTACTTATGGTACATTTGATTTATTGCATTATGGTCACGTCCGCCTGCTGAAACGCGCCCGTGAATTAGGGGACTATCTTATTGTGGGATTATCTACCGATGAGTTCAATCAACTCCAAAAACACAAGGAATCGTATAATAGCTATGCTGAAAGAAAATATATTCTTGAAGCTATTCGTTACGTGGACCAGGTTATTCCCGAAAAAGATTGGGAGCAAAAGACAAGTGATATCCAAAAATATGATATTGATACCTTTGTAATGGGTAATGACTGGAGTGGCAAATTTGATTTTTTAAAACCATACTGCAATGTAGTCTATTTGCCTCGCACTCCAGGAATTTCCACTACTAAAATTAAAGATGATTTAAAATAAAAAAGAACTCTGAACTAACTAACAAAGTTAATTCAGAGTTTTTATTTTGCAAAAGTAAATTCAAAACGATCTGCAACATAGCTGGCTCTAGTGTACTCAAAAGGTACGCCATTAGAAAGCTCTGTTACTTGCAAACGAGTAATTAACGCTTCACCTTTTTTTGCATCAAGCAATCTAGCTGCATTTTCGTTTGCTACAGCTGCAGAAATATATTCGGTTACACGTCCTATTGTATAACCACTTTTTTCTAAAGTTTGATATAAATGTGAAGAAATATCGGCTTTTGACATATTTAAAATCAAACTATGCGGAATAGATACGACTTCATAGCAAATTGGAACATCATCTGCATAACGAATACGTTCCATTCGCAAAACTTCTTGTGTATCATCCAAATCCAGTCGTTCCATCTCTGATAAAGAAGGTTTGCCAAAACGATAAGAAATCAACTTACTAGAGGGTGTTTGACCATTTGCATGCGTAATATCGGTAAAGGACATGATTCCCGACATTTTTTCCTGCACTTTTTGGTTAGCAACATATGTACCGCTACCAACACGTTGCTCTAAAATACCTTCATCTTCCAAAGTTTTAATTGCCTGTCGCAACGTCATGCGAGAAACACCAAATTTTTGGGCTAACTGCCTTTCGGCTGGAATTTTACTCCCAACTTTGTAATTATGATTTTCTATTTCACGTTTAATTTGATTATGAATCTTGATGTACATTGGTTCTTCCATTAATGCACCCCCATTACACATCTTATTATAATTCAAATTGGTCTACTCTGCATGATACCTTACAAATTAAAAATAATCAACTTAATTCTTTTTAGTGGTCCACTTCATACCCCATAAGCGAAATTCAGCATTTTGCCCACATTCTACCGTTATTGAATCATCACTTGTAGCAATCACGCTGGCATGCAAGTGTGCCTGATTTTCCACAGCCAGATTTGCACCATTAGAATTAAAGATAAGATCATGTCCTTCAAACTGAGCCTGATCGCTTAGAGCTAAGAAATACTCATACTCATTGCCACCATTGAACGTCACACGTCTTGAATTGCACTCAACCTCATTCTGAAAATCAGCATGATTGGTAATAACAGAATTGTTAAGTGTGATCTTCGCTTCACCTGTAGCAATTAAGCGGTTTATTCTGCTGTTCTGGATTATGATATGTGGGTTTTTCTCGCAGTAAAAGCCACCTTTAAACTCACTGCCAATGATATTAATCCAAGTCTCATCGGTTATAAACATTCCAGTATCCTCTTGTGACAAAAGCTTGCTGTTAAGCATGTTTACCCAAGCCTGTCCCTGAATAAGTAATGAGGAAACAACGGTGTTATTTATATCTAATTCAACATTTGATTTTTTAAAAGTATCAATACTGCCATGGATACGAGAATTATTGATAATAGCAGTGCCATGGCCTTCCAGTGCCAAAGCTCCAATATCTTGAACAACATTCTTGATAGTCGAATCATTCATTTCCAAGCGAAAATTGGAATCAGCAAATAAAGAAACAGAACCATTCATAATTACTGTCGAAAATAACTCCAGTGTCACTTTACCGTTAGCAGCTATTGTAGCCGTATCACCACCAAAACCTTTGACAATACAGTTGCGTAACGACAAAAAAGTATTAGCTTCAGCAGGTATAAACAAGCTGTTGGCATCATTTACAGTATTAACACACAAATTTTCTAAATTAACAAATTGACTGCCTGCATCTACATTCAGATAACCAAGTATTGTTGTGTCTTCAGGAAGATTGCCAGTTCCTTTAATAGTGATATCAGATAAAAAAATTCCCGCAGGTATTTCATAAAATCCTGGTTCCAAAAGCAATACATCATCAGCACGCAAATCATTTAAGGCATTATGCCAGCTAATTTCTTTACCTCCGGCACCAACTCGCACAAGTCTTGACATATATTTCCCTTCTTAATCAATGTTAGCTCCTCTATTGTACTATTACTACACAAAAAAAGGTTAAACTTAACGATTAGTTTTAAATAAATAAAAATCATAATTTCTAATAATATTATTCTATATTTTTTAACATATGTATTCAAAAATGATTATTTAAAAATTTTGTTTCATAGCAAATATATACATTTTTATAAATAACGTTTTTATACAAAATAGCATTTTTAAATATTATTTAACCATAAGTAATAATAACTTTTTTCAATTATTTAAAATAACAAAAAGCTCTTATTTTACCAAATAAAAAGTTTGACCAACATCAATAAATACTGTATACCCTATTATAAAGGTAAATGTATAAATTACATATAGAGGTTTTAATTATGCTAAAGTCAAAACACAGAATGGGGAAAAATAACAATTATTATTTTGCAATAAATAACAAATTTAAATTATTTTCTTATGGTATAATTGCAAGTGCTTTGTTAGGAGTTTCGTTAGCGGCTAGTGAAAAATCGGTATATGCCAATACTAGTGAAACTTCTACTACGACTAAAATTTCTACTGACACAAATTATTCATTCGTGAAAAATAACAAAAAAATTAATTCACAAGAGGAAAAGAATAACAATCATGGCAAGGATAACGAATGTGAATGGACTTTTAATCCAAGTACTAAAACACTGACAATTAAAGGTGGAATACTGTCTTCTAAGCCAATTAGTCAGATAATTAACGCTAATGAAGTTCACTATATTGCTTTCGAACAGGTAATAGCAGATTATGGTTTACCCCTTAAAGTTCAACTCGCCTACAATTCAAGTGGCAAATTTGCTAATCTACCTAATTTAGAAGGATTCATTAATATTGAAAATGTAGATGCTTCCGAAACTAGTGATTTGAGTAGTTTATTTGCAAATGATTCCAAACTTACAGCATTGGATTTAAGTACATGGACTACAATCAATAACAGAGATATGAACAGCATGTTTAAAAATGATGTAAGTCTAACCACAGTTAATATGGATAACTTTAGAACAGATAGTGTTTACGATTTTAGTCATATGTTTGAAGGTGCAAGTTCATTAGCAACTCTAAAACTTGCTAACTGGAAAACTGGCAACGTTAAGAACATGAGTTACATGTTTAGTGGGATTTGTGCAGCCGATTTGAATGATATTACAAAATGGCAAACTTACAACGTAACCAACATGAGTTATATGTTCAAAAATTCCAACATAAATCAATTAAATTTGAGTTTTTGGGACACTGGCAACATCTTTGAAATGGCTAACATGTTTGAAGGCATGGGAAAAAATTTAAATGGCTTTATTCTTAGCTTAGGCAAACATAGACTCAAGTCTGACGCTTTTACTAATATAGGAAATGAAAAGTTTATACCAGTAGCTGGTGGCAATGTCGCTCAACCTGCAGGAAAACCTATTACAGTTGCAGAATTAGCTAAATTATATGACCAAGAAGATGCTAAATGCCCCGCTGACACTTATGTGACTCAACCTATTTCATGGACAACCGGAAATATTGATTTAGATGATACTGTTAATGATATTCATATTCCAGTAAATAAGAATGATATTAATCATGGGAGCAGTAAGTCTATTCCAAATACTGGTTCGTTCCCTGCTGCAGTTAATGGAGAGCAACCAGCCTTGGCTAATAATAAAACAGTGACTCCAGAAGTAAGAGTAGCTAATTCTTCTAGTTCCGAAGCGCAACAAGCTAAAGAGGTAGTTAAAACTCCTTTTACACTTTATTATCCAGCTCAAGTTTATGACAAAAATGGCCAACCCGTTAAAGGGTTTAAACTTAAAGCAGGAATGATTGTTGAAACTTTTGGTACTAAAAAAATTAATGAATTAGAGTTTTACAAACTTGGTGAAAATATATACGTTAACACTCAAGATGTTACTGGACAAAAGAAAAAAATTAAGCATAATTCATTCGTTTATAACAAAAAAGGCAAAAGAATCCGCAAATTGCTGGTAAAGAAAGGCAAATCAGTTCGGGTTTATGGCAATCCGATCAAAATTAAAAAGAAGCTTTACTATGTAATCGCTAAAAATAAGTATATTAAAGTTAATAACATAGCTTAAGCTGATACAAAAAAAGACGACTCTAACGAGTCGCCTTTTTTATTGGGTTAGCTGGATTCGAACCAGCGCATACTAGTACCAAAAACTAGTGCCTTACCGCTTGGCTATAACCCAATGATAATGGAGGAGGGTGGATTCGAACCGCCGAACTCAGAGAGAGCGGTTTTACAGACCGCCGCGTTTAGCCACTTCGCTACTCCTCCGTCACGCACGTTAATTATAATACCGAAAAACGTACGTGATTGCAAGCAAAATTTTCTTAAATATTACTTCTTATTTTCTTTAACGAACTTTTCTAGTCGCTTCAGTCCTTCTTCAATTTGATCCATTGAAACAGCGTAAGAAAATCTAATGTAACCTTCTCCGCCTTCACTAAAACTGGAACCTGCTGTAACAGCAACTTTTGCCTTGTCAACCAGCTCATAAATAAATTTATTATCATCCTGTTCAAAACCATCTGGTATTTTAGCAAAAATGTAGAATGCGCCTTGGGGTTTAGCACACTCAAAACCTATTTTGGTTAGGCCGGAATACAAAGCATCACGCCGCTTTTGAAATTCTTCTTTCATTGGCAGTGCGTCATCCATACCGTTTTTAAAGGCTTCTTCAGCTGCATCTTGCATAGGTGTTGGCTCAGTAGTAACTATTGCTTGGTGAACTTTTGCAATTTGTTGCAAAATATTTTTAGGCGCACAAACAATACCAATTCGGTAACCGGTCATGGCCCATGACTTGGAAACGCCGTTCATTAAAATTACTTGGTCATGCAATGATTTTTCCATTGAAGCATGTGGTTGATCATAGTTCAATTCACTGTAAATTTCATCACATAGTGCAAAAATTGGCTTATCACGAATAACATCCGCCAAAGCATCCAATTCTTCTTGACTATACATTACCCCAGTTGGATTTGTAGGATAATTCATAACCAACATCCGTACCCGGTCTCCGTACTTGTCAATTACCTTTTGCAATTTTTCAGGTGTCAGCTTAAAACCGTCATTTGCTGTATTTACTTTTACGATTTCAACGCCTTCATTAATAACGCCCTCGTCAGTCATATAAAGTGGAAATAATGGAGTTGGCACAACCATAATATCGCCAGGATTCAAAGTAGCCAACACAGAATCAAAAATTGATTCAGTTACGCCATTGGTAACCAAAACCTCAGTTTCTGGATCATAGTTTTGCCCATATTTTTTTCTCAAAAACTGGCTGGCTGCCTTGCGTAAGCCAATAGTTCCATTTGAAGGAGCATAGTGAGAGTGATTTTCATCAACTCCTCTTTTGGCAGCCTCTTTGATATGATCAGGAGTGTTAAAATCAGGCTCACCAAGCGTGAATTTTACAACATCTGGAATCTTGCCGGCGTAATCTGAAAACTTCAAAATTGGATTAGAGGGAGCATCAGCTAAACCTTTTCGTACGTATTTAATTAAATCTACCATATTTTTCACCAAACTTTCTTTTCAATTATATAGATTATACCTTTAATAAAATTATTTTTCTACAATATTTTTCTAATTATTAACTAATTTTACATATAAAAACACCTTTAAACTGTATAAGTTAAAGGTGTTTAAAAATTAACTATTTTAATATTTCGTATAGGTTAGCTTATCCTTGAATTTGATCACGTAATTTAATCATCATAGGGTAGTTATTAGTAAAAATTCCTGCAACATGTTTTTGAAAATATTGTTTAGCAATTTGCGGGTCATCAACAGTCCAAATTCGTTCTGTAACTGCTTCCTGAGCTGGCAGTAATTTGCCTGGGTGAATACCAGCAAAATGGTTATCCTTGACTAATTTAGCCGAATTAACTACTTCTTCGTCAGTCAGGTAGCAATAGATCTGGTTAGGATCAATTTCCTGGCAATTTTTTAGTGTGACATAATCAAATGAAGAATAAATGATCGGATAAACGAAGTGATAAAGCTGTGCTAAGCTTAATACAGTTTTTTCAATACCACGGTAATGAATCACTCCAGTTTTAAGTTCCAAATTTATTTGAATATTTTTATTTTCAAGTAGTTCAAATAATTCTTGCAGAGTTGGAACCGGCTCACCATTTGACAAGTGCAGCTGCCTCAATTTCTTAAGCGTAAAATCCTTAATATACCCAGAGCCATCCGTTGTCCGGTCAACTTTTTCGTCATGCATTACTACCGGTATGCCATCTTTAGTTAAGTGAACGTCAAATTCAATCCCCTCTGCTCCATTTTGAACAGCATTGCGGAAGCCCTCCATTGAGTTTTCTGCAAACTTCACGGGATATCCTCTATGACCAAATACTACGGTTTTATTTTTGTCATTATTCATACTTTTGTGTTGGTTAAACCTCATAAAAATAAAACATTACAAACCAAACATAGAGGATATCATAAACCCTTTTCCCTGATTTTTAAATAGGAAAAGCTAAAAAATAAAAAATTTTTTTGTGCATTTTCTAAACAAAAAAAGAGATAGTTCTTATTTCAGAACTATCATCTTTCGGGTTGGGTGTTCGTAAGAACAATTGGGTTAGCTGGATTCGAACCAGCGCATACTAGTACCAAAAACTAGTGCCTTACCGCTTGGCTATAACCCAATACCATCTGAGCTTTTACTTGTATGCTCAACATTTAATAGTATAGGAAATTGTGCTCTGCAAGTCAAGAGAAAACAGCTTTTTTCTTGCTATAAATTTAGTTCATATGCGTTTCTAGCGCCATTTTCAGTTTGATCAACCTGAACAATTCCCCGATATTCAAACCCTAAACTTTTAATCAGACTCTGCATGCGCTTATTGACCTCATGTGTATCAATGCGGAAATTATGAATGCCCAGCATCAATCCTCTCGATATCAAGTTTGACATCATAAACTGACTGAGGTGCTGACCGCGAAATTTTGTGCTAATTGCAATTCTGTGAATAGTGGCATATTGTTCATCATTATTTTTCCAAGCACCATCTATTTCACTATAATTGGGATCAGCCGTTGTTAACAAAACAGCAACTCCCGCTATCTCTTTATTGGCAACAAGACAATATGCACGCTTTAAAGCAATATCTTCTGCAAGCATTTCACGGTTAGGAGAGCCATTTTGCCACTGAGGATTGCTGTCTTCTTTTAGCAATTTTTTTGCTTGATCAATAATTTTCATAATTTGGTCCAAGTCTTTTTTTTCAGCCAGGCGAATATAAATTAACATTTTATTTTCCTCATTACTTTCAAAATTTTATTTTAAAAGTAATTATACAATAAAAGCAGTCTATCACATAGACTGCTCTTATTATGGCTGAAAACCGCTATTATACTTTTTACTTTTAACTACATATGTAGGAACGCTAATAAAATGCATAGAACAAATATTATCATTATGAGAAATACTAAATCCATAATAGTTGTAATCACCATCATGAAGTGTACCTTGGGTGTTAAACAAGTCCCCAGCATGTTCCCATTCCTGGTAATAATTTTGGTCAGATCTTTCTTCTTCACCACTGCCAACGTAACCAAAAATCATTTGTTTCAAGCCAAAATAAACACTTTTCTTTAATTCAGTCATGGTCATTGTAGGACTAATATTATAAAAACCGGCCATGTCTTCAACAAAATTATCGTCAAGGTTAAGTCCATTGGCATGACAAGCACGAACAATTCCAGGAACATAGTGACTGTCTTTAATTGTTTTATTATTTTTGCTATATTCCAAAGCAATATCAGCTGCTAATTTACCAGTTCCATTGCTTTCAACCCAAGGAGATAAATTCAAATCATTCCTTGCTTCATTAATAAGGCGAAGAGAAAAAGCAGTTAAATCTCCAATTTGCTTAGGTGTAAGCTGATTTAGGTCAACCTGAGTTGCATCATCAGCTTTACTTTCAGATACTTTGAGACGACTAAAATCATTAGTTTTCATCCCTTGCATTGAAGCATTAATAAAATTCTTGCTGGGTTTACCATGATAAGCGAGTAGCAACTCAGTTTTAGTGTAACCCTTCGGTAATTTCATTCTTGCCTGGGTATATACTCTTTTGGTGCTCTTTTTAACTACTTTAACATCTTTAGCTAAAATCCAATGCGAATTGTTACCAATTTTATAGGCCGTTCTTTTTTTCTTACCAATTTTTTTCTTGGCACTATATGGATACTTGTATTTAGATTCTGCATAAAAATTAGAATGTTTTCCTGAAATTTTATACAGGCGAACTTTTTTCTTCTTTTTTACTTTAACATAGCCCTTGATAGTGGCTGCTGTTACTTGTTCAGCTTCGCCTATAGTTATTCCTGGAATAGTGATTAAAAAAATAATATTAACTACGGCAATAGCAAATTTGCTTTTCTTCATATTCTTCCTCGAGAGTTTTTCTAAATTGGCTCTTTATGGTACACATTTTAATTCTAAACTTATTATGAGAGATTGCCAATTAAATTATTTTTTCAATTAAGAAACATTTTGTAATATTTTTAGCTTATTTTAAATAAAAGCGGTTATGAGTAAATGTCGATTACCAAACATACTAGTTTCCAAAATGATTTTTTAAGATTAAGTTACCTCTACCTAAATAGAAGTATTGACCAGATACAAAACTTTGAAGCAAATATTAAGTTGCAAAATCTCCCAAAATTGATCTATTTTTTGTCTTACAACTGAAATTTATACCTCTCAGAAATATTATACTGCTTTCCTATATGTACAATGTTCTTATTTCCATCTTTAAAGCTTATTTTTGATAATAACAAAGGAAAACGAAAACCAACAGACTTCTGCAAAACTCTAGCTTCACTCAAACTTGCTATGGCAATACTAATAGCTATGTCCCGCGGCTTTACTTCTTTTATGTGATATTGGCTGTGTAAAACCTAATATAAAGATTTGCTTAAGTCAACCTTTTCCAGTCCAATAAAGCGAAGCAAAGGAAAGTAGTTGCATTCTAATAACACAGGTTTACCATTACCTAAATTTAACCATTCGTTCAATATAAAGAGCCGTCTTTGCTTTTAATCTTGATTTTATTTTGCCTGGTTATTCTACTTTTTTACCTTAATTACTTGTGCACTGGCTTTAAAACTTTCGTTAGCCTCACGACTGTTCGTAAGACTCTTAAAATTTTAAGTGAAGAAAATTACTTTATTAAGCTTTCTGATAAAATAACTTTTGTTTCTGACAAAAGTAATGAAATTAAAATTCAAAATCAAAAATTTTCAAGTTTAACAGACAGTACCGCTAGGACTGGCAAAAAATTTCTAATCGTCTAAGTAACATCAAAAGTGTTATGAGTAATGATAAACAAAATACATTTCTCTAAACTACTAGTGAACAGCAAAAAATAGAAATTAAACGTTTGAGATATATCGATGACATTCCATTCTGCCTTGAATGGATTTATCTTGGTCCAAAATTTGAAAACATTAAAACGGGAGATCTTAACATGCCATTATACTAAATTTCACAAAACAAATTTCATATTCCTAGTAAGGGTAAGAGAACTTTTAAAATTGCGGTTGTAAACAGAGAAGAATCTTTTTTGCTTAGTGTTGACAAAAAACACCATTAATGCGAATTAAGGATCTAGTCTATAATGATCACAACTTCCTTTACACATAACGCGAGAAATTATTCGCCGTGATAAATTTACATATGCAGTTAATCATTAAGTTTAAAAACTAAAAAAATTAAACACTATTAATACTATAAAATGAATAAGAGAAAGATTTCTTTTAGAAAATCTCTCTCTTATATGAGCTATAAAGCTAAATATACTGCAAATGCTATCAGTATAATTCCTACAAATAATAAACTTAACCTAATTTCCTTAGCAAAGTTCTTCTTTAAACAGAGAATAACTAATATCAGTCCTAGTATAAAAGATAGGCTCATTATTCCAAATCCCATAGTTACGCCACTTTCTTTAATTTACTTTCGTAATTTTCCCATTACTAAGTCTAAATATATTTTCGTGCAGTGCAGCAACTTCTTTATCATGCGTCACTGTCAAAATTGCTTTACCTTCATCTTTTATCTTTTTAAACAGCCTTATGATAGTTTTAGCGTTTTTTTCATCTAGGGACCCAGTAGGTTCATCTGCTAATACAATTTCTGGATCATTAATTAGAGCTCTAACAGCAACAACTCGTTGCTTTTGTCCACCTGATAAGGTATTTGGATTTCTTGGGAGGAGAGAATCTATATCTAAATATTGAGCCAACTTATGCATTCTACTTATAATTTTTGCTTTGTTCTTTGCTTTTGAAGGCAAATAAACTGTGGGCAATAAAATATTTTGTTCTACTGAAAGTCTTTGAATTAAGATTGGTTCTTGTAATACAAATCCAATTTTTGTATTGCGTAAATGTGATAATTTTTTATCGTTGCACAGTGATAAATCTTGCCCTGCAACAATAATTTGACCATTGTATGAATTATCTAGTGAACCGATCAAATTCAAAAAAGTTGTCTTACCTTCACCAGAAGCACCAATTAATGCTGTCATAGAACCTTTTTCTAAAGAAAAATCAATATCCTTTAAAATAAATTTATTTTTTTCAAAGCTTTTACTTAAATGTTTAATATTTACTACTTTACTCATGAGTCGCTCCCCATTCTTAAGGTTAAAGGTGATTTATTAAATTTATAAATAATTAACATGGAGGAAAAAGTACCTATAACCAATAATATTAAAAAACTAAGAATTAAGCTGATTAATTCTATTTTAGGAAGAGGAGATGATAAAATTATTTGTGTTTGATCATCAAAGCTATCTGTTGCTAATACATAGGAATTTCTAACCGCGTAGATAGTAACTGGTATGAATGAAAATATTGTAAGCAATAACTGATACAGGAAAGTTATGATATACAAATGATATTTTCTCAACCCAAGTGAAATTCTAATTGCAATTTCTTGTCTTGATTCTGATAAACTTTTCCAAATATTCCATAAGAATAATACTATGAAAATTATCAACATGACCAATGATAATACTAGGTATAATAAAGCTCTTGAGTTGTATGTCAAATAGAAAAACTTAATGTTTTCTTTTATTGAATAAAACTTAACATTACCAAGGTTTTCTTTTCTAATAGTTTTAGATAGTTTTGAAACTTTATTTTTAGAAGTATTGTAGATTAATAAATCTTGGTACATTCTAGTTAGTTGATCTGCATTAATATGTTTCTTATCTTTATCAGTCAACGGCCTAAATATAGTTTTATTGAGCATATAACTTCCATCCAGCATGTAAACTGATGGTAATCTTGTATTTTCCTTCAAGATGCCAATAACTTTATAAGTTTCTTTTTTCCCAACTGGCTGATTTAAATCCTTAAAAGTTGAGCCAAGTTTTACTTTCCTTAATCCTGCACCAACTATCACTGGTATTTCTTTTTTATTACCAATATAATCTGATTTTGAAAACAATCTCCCCTTTTTAACATTAAGAGGATAAAATTTAAAGAAATTACTATTAATTGTATATATTTCTATGTTTCTATATCCATTTGGTATATCAATTTGATCTAACCAACTAGATGAATAATCATAGTTATGATCAATATAATTAAACAATTTCTGCGCCTTTTTATTCGATCGATTAAGATTTTTTTCGTTAAGAATATAATCAATTTGATCACTACTCGTTCGGTCATTTCCCATAAATACATCTTTTTTAATTAATTGTTGTAAATCGTTCTTGCTTTGTAAGACATGTAAGTTAGAACGGATGAGAGTATAAGAAATAAAACTAAAGGACACCATAGTAACCAACGTTAAGAGGACTAAAACCACACGCTTTAAAAATACATTTTTAATAAATTCACTATACACTATTCTGAACTCCCTTTTATCAATTAAGTTTTAATAAAAGTAATAATCACTAGTATGCTTAATCTAAATGCACTTGTCACAATAAAAATTAAGTAAAATTTTTCAAAAAGTGAATATATACACATAATTATTATGCAAGTGAAAATTACAGCAACAAAATTAGTAATCATTAATAATGACGGGCTTTGATACTTCATTCGTCGTATTGTTGACCCAACTATAATTCGCACTTGTTTCTCTTTTCTTGTACTTTCATCTAAGTGATACATGAAGAGAAGAGTGACAGTGTTAAGAAATATTGGGATAAATAGGACAAGAATATTGCTATTAAAAATCAGTTGCAAAGTACCAGGAATATACTTGGGAGCAAGATTATTCAAAATATATAATGCAATTACAATGTTGTTTAATAATTCCGTCAAAAAGCTATAACAAAAATCAGTTGACTTTAAAACATTTTTATTCACTAATAAATCAAAACCTTACTTACAATAATAAATTATTTAAACTTATAATAAAATCTCGTTTTTGGTGCATGCGGATTAAAGCTGTCCCAGCAATGAATCTTAACTTGAATTTTTTCAGATTTTGGGTAGTGTTTACGATATTTACCAAGGTTACCAACGGATGAAGTTTTATTTTTTGTGATGGTCCTACCCCCTCTAGTATATTTTGCAAATCCTTTCTTAGTATGAGTAGCATAGTGGGGATAGAAGTATACGCCACCATGATAATATACATTCAAAGTTTCAGTACTCCATGCACCTCTATGTGCTGTTCCAAATTTAGTTGTACGTGCCTTTACAGTAGTGACACAAAATAAACTAAGGAAAACTAAAGTAATACTTCCGATAAAACTAATAATATTCTTACGACTAATATGTTCATTTTATTTCTCCTACAAGCTTAATAATAACAGCTGTTATATATCTATACTATTATATATTTGTGCAAAAGTAAATAATTTTTTAGTCAGTTTTTGAAATATATATATATATATCGAAAGCACATGGATGTTTTGACGAAGTGCGGTGTAATTAAACTATAAAACTAACAAAATTTTCAAAAAACGTGCTAGGCTTTATTAGAAATCTGCTCTATCAGTTAATGCAATAACTAGCTATTGCAGGTATTAAAAGTGGTTATATTATTGACTTAACAAATAGGAGATACATTGTTAAAACGAAATTAATTTACACAAACTAAATTAAAAACAAGCATTGGGTTTTATTAATAAGGCCTCTAAATTTAGGAGATATTTTTTGCTAAACTATCTAAGCAAGTTAAAGTTGAAATCTATCACTTTTCATTTTTATCAAATTAATTTTGGCGAATTAAATCGAAGTTATCCAGTTAGAAGGGCCAATATTGTTTACTTGCTAGCAATGATTGCACCTCATGCCCTAGCTATTTTAGACCAGACTTATATAAATGACTTTAAGGAGCAAGCCCTCGGAAAACGAGCAAGTTGACAATACTTAAGCACCTAATTTCAAGAGTAGCTCAAAAATCATGTCTTTAGCCAATCAACGGCACGAAAAAGCAATTTTCATAATGAGGGAATAATGAGAAAGTTTCTTCGGCAAACTCAAATGAAATGTTTTACAGTTTTGAAAAGTAGTTTGAAAATTTCAATGAACTTAAAGAAGTAATCAGTGACTTCATTGAGTATTACAATCAGAAAAGAAGTAAGATCAAACTAAAAGGACTAACTCCGATTAAATATCGGCAGTTAGTCCTCAATTAACAACTAATAAAGTATCCTAATTTTAGTGTTCACATCAGTTTTTCAACCAGTGTCTGCTTA
This sequence comes from Lactobacillus sp. M0396, assembly GCF_016101625.1. Classification (NCBI taxonomy): domain Bacteria; kingdom Bacillati; phylum Bacillota; class Bacilli; order Lactobacillales; family Lactobacillaceae; genus Lactobacillus; species Lactobacillus sp. M0396. The sequence goes on along the minus strand of NZ_JACFQE010000007.1, from coordinate 50,521 downwards.
CTTTTTTAAATATTCTGTTTTTAAACTGACTAACTAATTAGTACCAGCCATTAGCTTGCCAGAATTGTTTAGCTGCTGCCCATGAGCCGTAACGATTAGTAACGTAGTTGTTAGCAACACGTTCTTGGTTAGCAGCTGAATAGTCTCCGTTAAGGTATGCAGCAGAAAGCTGATATTTACCAATATATTGACCATTTTGTGCACTGTATGAGCCACCAGATTCACGACTGGCAATCCACGACTTTGCTCCAGCCTCTGAATCAGATGAAGCAGTTGTGTAATTATTATTTGTAGCTGCATTATTGTTAGTATAATTCGTAGTTTCTACATTATTAGCATTAGAAACTGTACTGTTTTCTGTTTGACTGCTAGTTGCAAAGTTTTGAGATTCATTTACTGGATGATAGCCTTTATTAACGTATTTAGCCTTAACCCATTGGTTCTTGCCTAAGTCATACCACTTGTGACCCTTTTTATCGTAAGCAGTTTTAATGACTTTCCAAGAAGAATTACTTGGTAAAATTTGCCCAGTAGCTTCAGGATGTTTGTAACTGTTCCACACGCGAATTGAATTGCCATCAACGTAGTTAACTGTTACAACTGCTGCATCATTTTCTACTGTAGCTGCTTGAACGTCATTTGCTTTAACGCTAGTCATAATTGCAACACCTGAAGCAGATAATGCTGCTACTGCTGCTGATTTAACTAAGATAGATTTTACCTTCAAAAAAATTCTCTCCTTAAACAAAAATCTATAATATATTTCTCAAATTGAGTATAGTAAAATATTATTCAATTTGATACTATATATGGTACTACCTCAAAATTGCAGAATCATAACAAGAATATCACTCAACCTTTAAGAATTAATTACCTAAATTGTTAAAAATGTCACAATTGTAATACAAAGTTAACTGCTATTTAATTCAAAAAATGTAATTAGAACAGGGTCACAAAGCTAATTATTGGTTTTAAGAACATTTGTTTGTAAACCACTCTTTAAAGAAAAAGAAATCACTTTTGCAACATAAATGAAAAACATTAGCTAGCTTTGCATATTTATGCTATAAAAGTGATATAGTTAATTTAAAATTTGGTAGAAAGGAAATTACAGAATGAGTAAGTTCGAAGTAACACTAGACGAAAAAGATTTGCAAATGCTTGAAGATTGCCATTCAAAAAACCCTTCAATTATGAAGGCATTAAATGAAGCAAAAAAGATTGAAGACTAATTGTTTAAACCAGGAAGCATTAATATGCTTTCTTTTTTTGTGCTTTTTGAATAGCAGCTACCTGTAAATTAATATGAATAGGTTCGATTATAAAATTTAAAAGTGCAAACGAAATGAGGTTCGTAAGTTAGAAAACTTACGGACCTCACTTCATTTAGCCTAATGCTTTTTTATTTATTAATTATTTTCAAACAAACTTTGAATTTCTGCAGGCGTATTGGCTGCTTTTAACTTTGCAATAAAGTCTGCGTGAGTCAAAAGCTTGGCAGTATTGGATAAGTATTGCAGATGAGCATTACTATCGACTTGTGGTATCAGAAAAGAAATGACCGTATCAATCTTCTTACCATCTAATGATTGCCAATCAATCGGTTGTTTGAGTTTTAAAACGATCATTGAAGACTTGGCAATTGCTGCTGACTGAGCATGAGGAATGGCAAAACCGTCCGTCATCCCCGTAGAGCCTTCTTTTTCACGCTTAACGTAACTATTGTAAACAGCTTCGCTGTCATTAGCCAAGTTGTTTTTGACGGCAAAATCTGCTAAATATTTGAGTGCATCTTCACGACTTGCAACATCAACATCAACTTTAATATTTTGTAAATCAAGAATATCACTCGGATCAAAACTTTCTACTTTGTTTTCTGCTTGTTGATTAGTTTTATCAACACTAGATGCAATTGTAGAGTCAGTAGCCGTTGCTAAAGCATCTTTTTTAGCAAATCTGCCTGCGATTAGAGCTAGCAATGCGCCGGAAATAGCTGATCCAATCAGAATCCACAATACCCATAAGAATGGTTTATTAACTAATGGCAAAACAATAAAGCCACCGTGAGGAGCAGGTACACTAATCTTGGTTATATAAGTTAAAACTGACGCAACTGAAGAACCAATCATAAAAGCAGGGATATTCCATAACGGGTGTTTAGCAGCAAATGGAATTGCACCTTCAGTAATATGAGTTGATCCCAGTAAAAAGTTGACATAACCTGCTGCTTTTTCACTTTTAGAATATGCTTTGGGATTCATTAAGACAGCAAAACCTGTTGCAAGTGGTGGAGCAATACAAGCAGCAGAAACTCCTGCCATAAAGTAGTAGTTTCCTTGAGCCAGTAATACCGTCCCTGTAACATAGGCAGCCTTATTAATAGGACCACCAAAGTCTGCTGCACACATTATGCCAACAATAATTCCAAGCAACGCAGGATTAGTATTTTCAAAACCTCTAAGCCAGGACATTAGACCTACATTAAGTGCTTTGATTGGGGTATTTAACAGGTACATAATTGATCCTGTAATTAATACTCCAATAACTGGTAAAAGAAAGATTGATTTCAATCCTCTAAACTTATCATCAGGCAATGGCTGGAACAGTTTCTGCAATCCTAAAACAACAATTGCTGCCAGATAACCGCCAACGATGGCCCCTAAAAAGCCACCGCCACCATTAAAAGTGATAAAGCCGGCAGAAAGGCCGACTACGAAACCGGTCCGTTGAGCCAAAGCCTCAGCAATATAAGCTCCTAAAACTGGAGCCATCAAGTTCATAGTCGTACTACCAACAGTGTTTAACATTGCTGCAAATTGGTTATATTCATTGCTTTTAGGATTAGCCGAATCAATTCCCCAGAAAAAAGAGATAGCTATCAAAACCCCACCGGCAACAACAAATGGCAACATATGAGATACACCATTCATTAAAGATGTATAAATCTTATTACCCAGTTTTTGATTCCCAACATTATCAGTATTTGCACCTTTAGCTGTTTGTCCTTCTTTATAAATAGGAGCTGCTAATGCTTTCTTAATTAAATCATTTGGTTCTTTGACACCTCTTGCAACTGGAACTACAACTAGGCGTTTGCCTGCAAAACGATCCAGTCCAACATCAATATCTGAGGCAACAATTACGGCTTGCGCATCTGCAATTTCTGCACTTGTTAAATTATTTTCGATACCAGTTTGACCGTGTGTTTCAATTTTGATGGTATAGCCAAGCTTTTCTGCAGCTTTTTCCAGCGCTTCTTCTGCCATAAACGTATGGGCAACGCCAGTTGCACAACCAGTTGCACCAACTAAATCATATTTAGCCACTTTAATTCATCCTTTCTGTTACTGAAATTTGTGGTAATAAATTATCTAAAGAAAAATCTGTCAGTCCAGTGCGACTAGCCGTATCGCTTCCTGCAGCTACAGCTATTTTGAGAGCCTCACTAATAGGTTTTTTCTTTTCCAAAAAGGCAATGAAGGTACCAAGCATTGTATCCCCTGCACAAGCTGAATTAACCACTTGTATTTTAGGAGCATTGGCAAACAGGATATGCCGTTCATTAATAAAAGCTGCTCCATTAGCACCTAAAGAAACCAACACATTTTGGCAACCCAGTTTAACTAGCTTTTGAGCAAAAGCGACTGTTTTCTCGTCTGTCATTTCACCCTCATAATTAAAGAAAGCTGACAGTTCTGCGTCATTGGGTTTAAGTAAAAACGGTTGATATTTTAAAGTATCGATTACTTCAAGGTAACTACTGTCAACTACGAATTTTGCCCCCTGTTTTTGAACTAATTGAGCCAGTTGTACTAAATAGTGAGGTTTAATTCCCCGAGAAAAACTGCCGGAAACAACTACCATATCATCCTTAGTTAGCGTGCTTTCAAGATAATCCAAAAATTGGTTTTGTTTTTCCAAGCTGACTTCTGGACCTGGGTTAACTTGTTTGTACTCTGTTTTTTCATCTAAAACATCCGTAAAAACATTAACTCTGGTTGGATCTTTTACCTTCAAGAAATTGGTTTGAATCCCCTTTTCCTTTAAACCTGAAATGACATAATCTAATGTAAAGCCGCCACCAATACCAGTAGCTACACTGTCAATGCCTAATTTCTTTAAAACGAACGAAACATTGACCCCTTTACCATTGGGTTGCAATTCAAATTTTTCAGTTCTATTAACTACCTTTGGTTCCAGCTTTTTGGTTACAATTACCAAATCAATCGCTGGATTCAACGTTATTGTGTAAATCAAAGATTTCTCCCCTTTTTTTGCCTTTTGCATTATTATTATAGAAGTTAAAAAGTGTAACGTTTTTCCAAATTGATAGCGTTTACTATAATTAATGGGAAAATATTTACAAAAGGAGCACATATATGCCAAATAAAGAACTTTCCTCAGCAGAATTACATCTCTGGAATATCGTAGAAAATAATCCCCAAAAGATTGCCAATATGTCGATAGTAAAACTAAGTCAATTTGCAAATGTCTCGACTGCAACAATTGTGCGCACCATGCAAAAAATGGGTTACAGTGGTTACACCTCTTACCGCGAATCTTTGAAACTAAAAAGCAATTCAAATTCTACTTTTAGTGTGTTAAATGATGCTGACGATAAAATTAAAAGCGTGATTACTAAAAACGAAATTGAAATGAACAATACGCTGCATAACCTAAGTTACAGCACAATTGAAGACAGCATATCGCTGACTAAACAAGCTAAAATCGTTTTTATCTTTGCTCGTGGATTATCTGAATCAATTGCTCACGAAATGATGGTTAAATTACAATTAACTGGAAAATATTGCGAATTTCATTCAGACCCAAATATTATTAAGACGATTGCCTGTAAGATCAAGAAAGATTCATTAGTAATTTTTATTACTCTTAACGGAGAAACTGAGGAATTGGTTACCGCAGCTAAAGCCCTAAATAAAAATGAAGTCCCAATTTTGACTTTTACTACTAATTCTTCAGGCAGCATTTTGCCTTTTTCAACTTTATCCTTTATAGGCTACAAATCTAAAACCAATTATTTTCCCGAGTATGAGGTTAGATCGCGACTACCACTACAAATAATAACCCGCATCTTTTGTGATGCTTATTCAGTTAGAACCGATTTTTACAAGAGCAAATAAAAAGCCTTCTATACTAATCAAAGTATAGAAAGCTTTTTAGTTAATAGGTAAAATTATTCAGCAACTTCTAGCTTATCGCGCCAAGATTTAGCTCCCTTTAGAGCCTCATTTAAGTTTTCAATATTTTCTTTGCCGTGAGTAGCTAACCATTTTCTACCGGCTGTTTCACTTTCAGCAGCAAATGGCTTGATAGCCGGCTTCCAGGTAGCACGACCACAGAGAACACCGTTAAAGTCAGCCCCTGCTTCTTCTGCCATTTTAATTTCAGCAATAAATTCTTCACTGGTTACACCAGCAGATAAGAAAATATAAGGCAAATCAGTTATCTCAGACTGCTTTTTAAGCAGATCCTTAGCTTCTTCTTGAGTGTAAACAACGTTGTTGTCACCATTAAAACCTTCAACAAATTTAATGTTAAACGGAATTTCAACTTTAAGTACAGTTACATCATATTCAGGCTTTGAAAATTCTTTCATTGTCTTCAAAACCTTATCAGCTTTAACTTTCGCAAATTCTTCACTCTTAGCGTCAGCGATATTTGCGTCATAAGTCAAAACTTCCAAAAAGAATGGTAATTCATTAGCTTTAGCTTCTGCACCAACTCTTTCAACGAAAGCTTGCTTTTTATCATTAATTTCTTGTCCTTCATCAGGATCATAGTAAACCAAAAACTTAATGGCATCTCCGCCTTCATTTTTAATTCTTAATCCAGACTGATTAGCAATTAAGTCAGGCATTCTACCAGGTTCTGTGGTATCATACCCGGTTTTTTCATAAGAAAGTAATAATCCGCAATTTTTATCTCTCACTTTTGTTGCTGGCAAACCATATTCTGGGTCAGTCAAAATCGATGAAGCATAAGGAGTCAACTCACTGGAAACTGCTTTTTTAAAATCAACAATAGTTGTTTCATCAGCAGGTTTATTAGCGGCCTCTGCTAACATCTTTTTCAAAGAGCCACGTTGATCGATTGCCAAAGCACTGATTATACCATCAGTTGTTGACAAGTTTGCCATATGTTTGGCAACTGCTGCAGAAATTGTTTTCATTATATATCTCCTTTAACATTTTCTTTAATCGCACAACTATTATTATATACTGATAAAGTTGCCTTTTAAAGAAAAGAAAGAATTTTAGTAAACTTTTTCACAATTATAAATAATTCAGAAAACATTTACCTTGCTTTATGCAAATTACTTCTGCTCAACTTTGTCAGTTTTTTTAGTTTTACAGTTAAATCTTGTTCCCCAAGGAGATGCCTTTAAGTCCTTAACTGCTCTTACCTCAAAAGTATGTTCAGATTCAGACTTCAGGCTGCTTAAAGTATAACTTGCTTTTTTAATATTAGTATATAAGACATCGTCAATTTTGAGCTGATAACTATCGCAATCAGATACAGGTTGCCATGATACCGTGATGGAATCTGCAGTAGTTTTTTCATCATCTTGTGCTAAATTAGTCGGAGTTGTCAAAGAATCATCTTCTGCTAGCAAACTGTTAACCGGTTTTGTACTTATATCGATACCACCGATTTTACTAGTTATTTCGTTTTGACTAGTATTAATTTGACTTATTTTTATTCTCAAAAATGTCTGATTTAAATCTGTACTAAATTCTTTTAGATAAGGGTTAACTAAGTAGTTTTGATCAAAGAAATAGCAATTTTCTTGATTTTGAAATTCAGCTATACTATTTACTTCAGTCAAATTAATTTCTTGATTTCCTACTAAAGCTTTGATCGCTTTCGGTGCCTTTTTAGTTCTGATATCAACTTCTGTTGCTTTTTCCGGATCAAAACCAGCATATGTACCTTTGGTTTTGTCAATTTTGATAGTCAGGTCTGAGTTCAGCAAATGACTGCTTACTTTGGTTTGAGCATATTCGCCCTGCTGGTATTTAGCAGAAAAGCCATCATCTTCATAAACTGAAAAGCTGCTGTTTCCACTTGGATAAACTATAAATTGTCGCTGCTTTTTCAGATCAAGGTATTCCTGAGGTGTATTCGTCGCTGGTGCTACGGGAATGATTGCTCCTGCTTTAACAAATACAGGCAATTTCCATAATGGTGCATCAAAGTTATTAATTACTTGACCACCACGATATTCTTGACCAGTAAAGTAATCAATCCAGACCTGATTTTTATTTGGTAAATATATTTCGTTTCTGATATCGTTACCCACTTCATCACTGGCAGTGTCTTGATAAATCGGAGCAACCAAGAAGTTCTCTCCCCACAAATACTGGTATCTAACCAAGTTAGTATAAAATTGAGGTACATCAGGATATTCCAAGAACATTGCACGCACCATAGGTTTACTGGTAAAGGTTGCTTGCGCTGCGATGCTATAAATATATGGCATCATCATTGACTTTTGTTTGAGGTATGCACGGTTAAGTTTATTTGTAATACCACCAAATACAAATGGGTTTTTAGGATTCTTGCCCCAACCATCCATATTTAATTGAATTGGGGTGAAAGCTTTCCACTGATAATCTCTAGTGTTAATAATTGGCTTTTGACCTCCAAAAATGCCGTCCATGTCTGACGCAACATTAGGCTGCCCTGAAAGTCCTTCGCCGATATAAGTTGGTATTTGGAAGCGGATATATTCCCACTCACCACCTACTTCGTCTCCAGTCCAAACCGTACTGGTATTTTGAGTTCCTGCCCAGCCATCAACAGTAATAATAAATGGTCGCAGTTGATCACCTTTGATTTTGGCAATCATCTTGGCAGTACTTTGAGTGGCATTTAAGCCGAACGAATAGCCATGACCAACCCAGGCCTCATCAGTCTTAAGTGCAGTGACACCAGCAACGAGTTCTTTTTCAAAATCACGATCATCTGGTTTAGGATTTTCAGGATCTACTGGGGCAAGATTTTGCTGGGTCCAAAGTCCTACTTGAACACCTTTGCTATTAGCATATTTAACAAACTCAGCTAAATTCTTAAGGTTGCCTGCCAATGTATCAGTTTGACCATATCCAGCTCCATAACCATCATTAGGCAAAAACCAGCCTAAAGGCATATCATTTTGCAAATATTGTTCTAGCATGGCTCTTGCACTAAATTGATAAGAAATACCACCATGTTCGCCATTTAACGTTTCTCTGATTGACTTTGGTTTTAATTCTGCCGGTAAATCTTTTGGCTGATATTCACGATAATACTTGCCATCAGGGTATTTGATAGCTCCTTTTTCATCAGATTTGACCTCAACCCAATAGTCACGGTTATATGCATTTAGATGAGCTTCATAAAAACCGAAAACTGGTGTTAGGGCAGGCCTGCCAGTCAGCTTATGATATGCATTAATCAATTCATATGCTGAGTCGGCAAAGAAATAAATAGCATCAAAACGATTTTCTTCATGAACAGTCGTAATCTCGTCGTTCGAATTGCTATTAAAGTCATAATGTCCGGGCTTAAAAGTATTGCGAATTGCACCGTAACCGGCAGTTGACCAGTAAAAAGGATTAGGTGAAGCTACACCTTGATCAACCCAGTTATTGGTATTAACAATTTCGATTTTTTCTCCTGCTAGTGTGAAACGGCCGTTTTGGGTGCCTCCACCAAAGTAATTACTATTATGATCAATTAAAGTTTGAACAGTTGCCGAATTTGTCAGTTCAATCGGCCGTGCCTCTTTTAATATTAATCTACCTTTTTTTGTAACACTCATAGTAGCGGCATTTTTAACTAAATTGATTTCAACTGCACCTGTATCAATTTGCCAGCCTTTTTTGGTTACATGGAGATTGGTAGCATTCATTCCTTTGGCGCTATATATATCTTTCAAGAAAATTTGAGCATGCAATCCTTTTTCTGATTGTTCTGGCTCTTGAAATTTCTGGCTTGGATCAATATATAACCTGAATGTTTTTGAATCAAGTATGTAGAGGCGACCAGTCAATCCATGTGCATAGTGGATCTCAAAATAACCAGATTGTCTAATTACTTCAGTGATGTGTTGCAATTTCAAATTTTCAGATTCTACATTTTTTTGTGTAACTCTTGCTTTATTAATTTTTCTCTCCTCCTTCATATTAGAAGAAAATTAATCTTTCTTAAAATGTTTGATAAAGCTGATTATAAGCTAAATTTGCGTAAGGATAAATAGATTTATGATAAGTTTTTGTCATAACATTTTTTCTCTTACTAGTTAGAAAAATAAAACCCCATAATTAGTGATTCTAATTATGGGGAACATTTTAGTCGCTTAGGAACTTAAGTAATTAAAAAATTGATAGATTTAATTTAGTTTTTATATTATATAGAGTAGAAATTAACTTTCTTTACATATTTGTTTTTACCTATTGTGTAGTACTTCTTAAATCCTATCTTTATTGCACTACCATAAGTTTCTACTTTCTTACCCTTTTTCAAAACTTTATGTCCTACTCTCTTTCCCTTCCTATTGTATATGTATGAATTATGACGAAGTTTGCGATCCAATCCATCAATATTGCCAGCTGCTATAAAGCGACTATTTCCTAAATCATAGTATTCTTTATTATTAATCACTTTTTTACCAAGGACCATTACCTTAGAGCCAGCTTTTAGAACACTTTCATCTTTTCTTTGACTGTTTTCATCATAAATATATGCATTATGCATCAAGACTTTACTTGTCTTAAATTTATTATTGTCTGTGTTTTCTTTATCCTTGTCCTTATTTGGTTCTGTCTGATCCGATGTATTTGCTGTTGGAGAAGTGATATTGCTATTTGTGATATTACCTGTATTGCCAGAGTTACCTGTATCATTATGCTGATTCTCAGCTTTTTCTTTAACTTTAATGCTAATTGCTTCAGTATCTTCAGGCTCATATTCCAAAGACCCCTTGTTCACCAGCATTTGATCTTTAAGACCAAAAGTAATAGTTTTCCCGTTCAATGGTTTTAACGCAGTAAACTTAATTGTGGCAACAGTTCCATAACCATTAAGCAGTGGTGCTTCTCCTCTATTACCATAAATTACAAATATATCCGTGCTATTATCTGAATGAGTCTTATTCTTAGAGAAACTTGTCATACTTCCTGTTAGGCTTCCATTTTGAATGCCTTCAAATTTTAATTCTTGCGAACTATATGGCAGTCTAGCAGACAGAGTATTGACATTTTTCAAATTACTTGCACTAATAGTTACAGTGACTGTATCACCTTCATTATAGCTGTTTTTATCTGTAGAAATAGTAAGCTTACCTGAAGGGGTAACTTTGGCACTTTCATCAATATTTGCTGGTGGATTTCCTAATTGAGTCAAAACATAATTGATATCAAACGCATCAATCATTCCGTTTTGATTAAGATCACCATTTTCAACATAGCCATCAAAATCATTATCTTTACCACGCGTCTCTCCCGCATAATTGGACAAGGAAGTTACATCATTATCATCTATTACGCCATCATTATTAATATCTCCAGGAAGTACAGCTTTAGTACCATCTTTTTTGTAAAGCAAAAATTCTTGACCAGAGACAAATTTATTATATGTGCTGTTTTGTGGGATTATAAATTTTACCCAATAAGCCTTTGTACCAGGTGCAAATTTTATTTCCTTTTTATCTTTATCATAAGACCAGTTTGAACCACTTCCTGCTTCTTTCCAATGAATGCCATCAACGCTAGTTTGAATATTCATGGCCTTTATCATGCCGTTTTTACCACCATCATCTCTTGGTACATAAACAAAACGGTCAAGATCAGTAATTCCATCCAAATGAGTTGTAATAGTCATTGGTGTAGCATCTTGTTCTGGACCCGATGTAAACCAATTGGTATGTGCTTGACTAGTTAGATCGCCGTCAAATAAATTTTCACCAGGTGTACCAGATTGCCAGATATTAGTACCTTTAATATTTGACTCTGTATTGACATAAGTAACTTTCACAGCATTTTTAAGTTCATCTTCATTTGACTTAAATGTTTGAATATCACTCCAAGGAGAAACAGCTGTTTCAGTTACAGTCTGTACTTGGAATGTATGCTGTGAATTTGGCTTTAGGTCAGTTAATATAAATTCCGGTTTCTTAATGTTAGTATACAAAACATTATCAACTTTTAAGTTATAACTTTGACTTCCGTCAACTGGAGTCCATGATATAGCAATAGTATTTTGTGTAGTCTTATCAGAATCTTGTTTAATATCCGAAGGGACTTTTACTTCCGAGCTTTCATCAGGAATTTTATTTACAGGATTTGCATCTTCACTGATACCGTCAAGTGACACTACAATTCCATTTTGAGTAACATCAGTTTTATCAAGTTTAATACGTAAAAAGCTTTGTTTAAGACCTTCACCCATATCTTTCAAATATGAATTTGTTAAATAAGAATTATCTAGGAAATAAACATTAGTAGATTTCTGATAATCCTCTAGGTCACTTGCTTGCCGTAGTTTGACATCCTTTGAACCTATCTTAACAGTAATAGTAGTAGGGTTAGACTTAGTTCTGATATCAAATTCTGTAGTCTTATTAGGATTCATACCTTGATAAGTACCCTTTGTAGGATCGACTGTAATTGTCAGCTTAGAGCCATCTAGCGCAGAATGAATCTGAGTTCGTGTGTATTTTTCATTTTTGTATTGTGCAGAAATTCCGTCATCATCATAAACAGTAAAATTACTATTTCCAGAAGGATAAATTTCAAATTCACGTCTATTCTCTTTCAGATTTAGATAATCTTTTGGCGTATTCGTTGCTGGTGCAACTGGAATAATAGCTCCTGCCTTAACAAAAACAGGCAATTTCCAAATTGGAGCAGCAAAATCATTAAGAACTTGACCACCTTGATATTCTTTTCCAGTATAATAGTCAATCCATATTTGGTTTTTATCAGGTAAATATATTCCATTACGAACATCATTTCCTTTTTCATCACTTGCCGTGTTTTGATAAATCGGCGCAACCAGGAAATTATCACCCCAAAGATATTGATATTTTACCAAATTAGTGTAGGCCTCAGGATAATCTGGGTAATCAAGAAACATTGCTCTAACCATTGGCTTGCCAGCAAAAGTTGAATCTGCAGCTATACTATAAATATATGGCATTAACATTGATTTTTGTTTCAAGTAAGCTCTATTAATATTAGTAGTATTTTCATCAAATGCAAATGGATTTTTAGGATTATAACCCCAGCCATCCATATTTAATTGAATCGGAGTAAATGCTTTCCATTCATATTCCCTAGCGTTAACAATTGGATTTTCACCACCAAAAATGCCATCCATATCTGATGCAGAGTTAGGTTGACCTGAAAGTCCTGATCCAATATACGTAGGTATTTGGAAACGAATATATTCCCATTCTCCTCCTGTTTCATCACCTGTCCAAACAGCTGCCGTATTTTGCGTACCAGCCCAACCGTCCACAGTAATAATAAATGGTCGTAAAAGATCACCCTTAATCTTGTTAATCATGCTTGCAGCAGTTTGAGTTGCATTAAGGCCAAAGGAATAACCATAACCTACCCAAGCCACATCAGTTTTTAATGCAGTAACACCATTTTGAATTTCTTTTTCAAAGTCGCGGTCACTAGGCTTAGGATTTGCAGGATCAACAGGTGATAGATTTTGCTGAGTCCACAAACCTACTTGCAGCCCTTTCGAATTAGCATAATCAATAAATTCTGCTAAATTTGCTAGATTGCCCTCTAACGAGTCAGTTTGACCATAACCTGCGCCATAGCCGTCATTAGGTAAGAACCAACCAATGGGCATATCATGAGATAAATATTGATCAATCATTGCCCGTGCACTGAATTGATAACTAGTTCCTCCATTTTCACCATTTAAAGTTTCGCGAATTGCTTTATCCTTTAAATCAGCCGGAAGATCAGCAGGCTGATATTCCTTATAGTATTTTCCATCTGGATATTTTATGGCACCAGAAGTTCCTTCGGGAACTTCAACCCAGTAATCACGGTTATATGCGTTTAGGTGCGCTTCGTAGAAACCATAGATTGGTGTCAAAGCAGGTAATCCAGTTAGCTCTTGGTAATCATGAATCAGGTCGTAAGAGGAGTCATCAAAGAAATAAATTGCATCAAATCTATTTTCATTATGAGTTGTTGCTATATTTCCATCTGACATGCTATCAAAGTCATAACTACCTGGTGCAAAAGTATTACGCACGACACCATATCCCTTAGATGACCAGTAAAATGGATTAGGAGACGCTACACCTTGATCAACCCAGTTATTGGTATTTACAATTTGAATTTTGTCACCGGTCAGATTGAACCTACCATTCTGAGTTCCTCCACCAAAATAATTACTACCTTTATCGTCTTTTAGTGTTTGTGTACTTGAATCATCAGTAATAGAAATTGGCTTATCCTCTTGTAAAATCACCCTATTTCCTTTACTTACGCTCATAGTTCCCGCTGTCTTATCAAAGTTAATATCAATTGTACCAGTTGACAACTTCCAACCATTTTCAGTTTCCTCATATTTTGTAGCTTCTAATCCACCCGTTCCATAAGCATCTTCTTGTAGCATTTTTGCATTTAAATCTTTTTGAGATTGTTCAGGATCGCCATATTCTTTCTTGGGATCTATATAATAACGAAACATCTTTGGACTTAATACATATAGTCGTGCTACTTGTCCATTAGTATAAGTAACTTCAAAATATTTATCTTTCTTTTCAATGCTAGTAATGACATTTTGACCAGTTTCATCAGTACTTACTTTACTTTGTGTCTCTTCAGTTTGTTTGTTAGCATTATTGTTTTGAGAATTTTCTATTGTTTCACTATTAGTATCATTGTTTTGATCGTTTTCTATTGTTTCATTATTGTTAGCAATGATCTTTTTAGTTACTTTTTTAGTTTTTATAACGGAAACTGATTTCTTATTTTTTCTAGCCTTTTTTAAAATCTTCTTATTCTTCTTTACATGCTTTTTATTTTTTGTAGACTGATGAGTAACCACCTTGGCACTAACAACTTGAGAAGGACAATACATAATCCCAATAGAAATCGATGTTAGTGCTATTGAAGCAACACCCACTCCAATTCGCTTAAAAGAATTATGTCTGTCCTTATTTCTTATTTTTGCTGTATTATTAAAATTATTTTGTTTCGACATTATTTTTCCCCTTTTGTTAATTATTATTTGTTATCTAGAAAGCGTTTTACAAATATATTATATTATCTTTAGTTCTATAAATAAACAGCTATTTTTAATATCTTGTCCACCCATGCTTTAATTTTATTTATATATTATTTGTTATTTTTTAAGAAAAATTAACAATTTAAACTATTGAAGTATAGTTTTCTTATCTGAATTTTAAAGGAAATTTATTTATCTCTGTGATAAAATTATTCTTAGTTATTAGTTTTATATAGGTACACAAATATGACTTTTATTTATACTTTAAGATACATGCTCGATCCAAGAGCAAATACTCCAGCAAAAAACGAAAAACTAATTGAATTTGTAAAAAAAGCCAAAATCGATGATGTTGCCTTTTTTATAAACGGTGAAGAATTAAACCATAGTCACTTAACTAAAAATGAGACTCAAGTATGGTTGAATGCTATAAAGCCCTTACAAAAGGAACTTTCTAAAATTGGTGTAACAACTAGTTTAAATCCCTGGACAACCATTATGCACTCAGATCGAGGCTACCGAGTTAATCCTGAAATCGGCTTTAATACTTTTGTTGATATTGATGGTAATAAAGCCAAAGATATGGCTTGCCCAGCTGATCCAACATGGCGTAAATATTTAGCAAATACCTACGCACAATATGCCAGCATCCATCCCCGCAGGTTATGGCTGGAAGATGATTTTCGTCATTACAACCATTCACCCCTCAAATTAATGTGCTTTTGTGATTATCACATGCAACTATATAACGAAAAATTAGGCAAAAAGGAAACGCGTGCAGAATTTGTTAAAAAGATGTTGCAGCCTGGTGAACCAACTGAGGAAAGACAGATTTACCTTGATCAGGCTCGTCAAGAGATGATTGAAACCGAGCGTATAATTGAACAAGCTGTTCACAAGGTTAGTCCTGAGACAGATCTGGCACAAATGACTTCCTATCCTGATTGGCATGCTCTTGAAGGTCGTGATTGGGACAATTTATTTAAGGCACAGGCTGGAGAAGGTCATCCCAAGGTAGCTCGGCCGCATTTACCTGCTTATAATGAAGTTGCACCATTACAATACGGCAGATATTTTGAAGAATATACTCGCATTACTGCTGCATTTTTAGGGGAAAATGCCGAACTATACCCTGAATTGGAAAGCTATATGTATTCTCCATTAGTTAAGTCAAATGCGTTTACCTCATTTCAGATTATTACTTCCGCCCTAATTGGAAGCCAGGGAATTTTACTTAATTTATTTGACATGATGGGCAACGGTATCAATGATAGTTGGCACTATGCAGAAATGCTCGCTCAAATTAAACCGTTTGTTAACCAGCTATTAGCAAATCGCTTGCCGATAGACCACTTAAGAGGAATAAAAGTTTTGGTTGATCAAGACTCTAGTTACTTTTTGCAAACTAAAACTGGTAAAAATGTCGAGGAACTTTTACCTCACGAAAAGAATTGGGCCAGTCTTTTGGGGGCTTTTGGTTTTGCTACAACGATTCTGCCTATCAGCAAAAAAACTTCATTGAAAAATGAAGTAGTTGCTATTTCTGGTCAGCTTTTACGTAATTTGTCAAATTCACAAATTAATGAATTAGTTAAAAACAATTTTGTGTTGCTTGATGGTGAATGTGTCCAAGTTTTATTAGACAGAAATTTAGGCAATTTACTGCATATTGAAAAAGCCGAGTGGCATCCAGTTCGTTCAAACTATCAAGTTTTTGAACAGGCAGATGGACAGATTGTTGACGGAGTTGAAAGTCCGCGAATTACAATGTTGCAGCAAACAGGAAACTATTTAAAAATTGAATATCAACCGCAAAGTTTTGTAAAAGTGTGGTCTTTTGCTTATAATGCAATTGATGAAAAATTAGGTAACGTCATGGCCGTTATTGACCAGCATATCGTTATACTCCCAATGGATCAAGATACACGCTATGGCTGGGAATCTCAATTTACTACATACAAACAGGGTCTGTTGCAACAAATACTTGATAGTGTTACGCCAGTAGACTATTTATTGGGAACGCCAAATGTTAAGCTGTTTATTGAAAATGATGGTCAAAAAGCTTGGTTAGCCAACTTTACTTTAGATGGCTATCAACAAATAAAATGGCACTTATCTGCACCACTAACAAGTAATGAAGCTACAATTATTAGGAAAGTCAATAACTCTGTCAGGAAAACAAAAGTCCACATTAATGTTGAAAATGGTATTGCTATTATTAATGAAACTCTAGCACCATTAGAGACAATCCAAATACTGTTTTAAATTTAATATAAAAAATAGCGCCTAGTTTTAAAACTAGGCGCTATTTTTGTTTATAAGTTTACTTTTTCATATTAGCCAACATTTCAGTAACATCGACAATTCCAGCTTTACCAGCAGTTACAAAATCAGTTTCCGCACCACTCATTTGACTATTGAGCCATTCGATTACCAGTGGTAAATTCATTCCCGAGATTAAACGAATCTTTTGACCACCCATAATCATGCGACTAACTACATTAGCTGGGGTTCCACCCATTAAATCAGCAAAAACCGTAATATCTTCGATATTCATTCCTGAAATTTTTTCTTCAAGCTTCGACTTAAAATCATTTGGGCCTTCAGATGGGAGCAAACACACTGTATGCACATGTTCTTGCTTGCCCATAATCAATTCGGCACTATCTTTTACGCCCTCTGCCATTTTCCCATGACTAATTAAAATTAATTCTTTTTCTGCCATTCTCTATCTTTCCATTTAATACTCAATACTATTTAGTTTAGAGCTATTACAATATCTGAATTATATCTTAGCAATAACTCCAAGACCACCTAAAACAATACAAAGTACTAAAACAATAAAGATTGCTTTGGTTGAAGTCATGCCTTTCTTACCCAGTAGCCAGTATATAAAGCCAACAACAGCAGCAGGTAAAAGCTTAGGTAGGATCATATCCAAATTATTTTGAACATTCATAGTAACTTTGCCGATTTGTGGTGCCCAAGAGAACTTGATATTAACCATAGTGGCAACAAGTGCACCAACCATAAATACACCCAAAACTGTAGCGGAATCAGTTAAAGCGTTTAAACGGTCTCTCATGTCAGTAACAAGAGAAACACCTTTATCATAGGCAAAGTGTAGTTGCTTCCAACGGAAGACACAAATCAAAAGGCAGGCAATTACCCAAATAAATACACCAACTGGGTTTCCTTGAGTAGCCATGGAAGCAGCCAACGCACCGAAAATAGTTGGAATTAAAGAGGCAAAGATTGAGTCACCGATTGCGGCGAAAGAACCCATCAGACCAACTTTAATACCCGTAACAGTATCTTTCCCTTCGATACCTTCATTTTCCTCAACAGCAAGATCTAGACCAGTAATAATAGTGTTAAAGAAATTAGAAGTGTTGAAGAACTGCATATGAGTCTTCATCATTTCCTTTAATTCGGGGGTGTCATCACCATAAATTTTTCTCAATTGCGGCAAAATAGTATACAAGTAACCACTATTCTGCATTCTTTCGTAGTTCCAACCTAACTGGTAGCCAAACAAAGATCTGCGGTTAATTTGATTAAAGTCTTGATCAGTTAATTTATATTTTGGTTTAGAGTTCGTCATCAGTAATCTCTCCTTCATCATCATCAGAGCTTGAACTTGTATCATTACTTTGACTTTCAGTACTCTGTACTTGAGCAGTACCTTTATTTATAGGAATATTCTTGTAATGTAAGATTGCAAGAGCTAATCCTAACATTGCAATAGCAAGCATTGGCAAGCCATTGAAAATAGTGGTGAAACCTTTGTTAACAGCCGACAGGCCTGTACCCAAAGCTTGCATTCCACTAAACAAAACTGAGAACAAAGTCGTAATTGTAAAGCCAAGGATCAAATATGCTGCATGTCTCTTAACTGGTAAGTACCGAAGCAAAACAGCAAAACCAACAGCTGGTAATGTAGCACCAGCAACAGTTAAACCATTACCCAGCCACAACAAGTCTCCATTTAAGGCATTTGCAATTTGTTGTACCAATCCTTGTCCAAAGGCTAATGCAATAAAGACAGGAACTGCACGTGAAAGTGACCATGGAATTGCACCATATAAAACATTTCTTTCAACTGCCTTATAGTTAATCTTATCTTGATCAATCAAGTGATCAATTCTGTGTGAAAAGTAAGTGTTTGCAAATCTTGCCAAAACGTCCAATTCAATCATAATAGCAGCAACTGGAACAGCAATTGAAGAAATAGCTGTTTGAGGACTCATACCTTTAATACTAGTTGAAAATGCTGTTGCCAAAACTGTACCGGTAGTAGCGTCAATTCTTGAAGCACCACCAAAAGTACCGATACCTAAAACTGTCAACTGCATTGACGCACCGATAAACAAACCGGTAGGCAGATCTCCCATGATCAGACCGGCGATCAATCCAGCACCAACTGGTGTGTTTAATGATGAATAAATTTGCAATTCATCTAAAATTTCTAATCCTGCATACAAGGTAAGCAGTAATATTTGCCACCAAGCCATTTTTCTCCTCCTACTTCATCTTTTCATTAATTAATTTCATCAAATCCCGTGACTCAACACTAGGATTTAATTGGGCAATTAAGTTAACGCCTTTGCCAGAAATCTCTCTAAAAACATCGGCTTCATGCTCATTGATATTAACTTGCTTAGTTAATTCAGTAGTGTTATCTTGTTTGGACATATTACCAACATTGATGGTGTCAAGCTTGATACCCATATTAAGCAAATCGAAAAATTTATCAGGTTTTTTTGCTACCAGAAACAGTCTTTGCTTACCGTAACGGTTTTTCTTTAAATGATCTGCAGCAACTTCTGTTGGTAAAACGCTCAATCTGGTAGACATTGGGGTAGCCATTCTAAGACCACTCTTTTGAATATCATCTTTAGCTGCTTTTTCGTCCAGAACAATAATCCGTTCTACTTGCAACTGGGGTGTCCATAAATTAGCCACTTGCCCATGAACCAAGCGTTCATCAACTCTTGCTCCCACAATATTCATGTTTTATTCCTCCTTATCTTTCAAGGAAATCTAAATATTACATAAAACGCTTTCACACTTTATGATAAGGTACCAACCAATTTTTGTCAACATGTATTTTTATATTTAAAACGGTTATTATTAAAAACATATTTTTACCTTTAGTACCCATAACAAAAGCACATTAATTGAATTCGTGAATTGTAACACCCTTAACTACACGATTAACTGTACCAGTTGGTGATGGCGTGTCGGGCTTATTATTAACTTTAATAGAAGTTAATAGAGCAATTGTTTGACCAAACATTACGTCAGGTAATGCCAAGTAAGCATCAGGCAACAATTCTTTCTCAGCAAACATGAAAGATTTTCCTGAGAAATCCTGACCCTCCTTTTCCTGACCGACAGCCATCACCAGCGGTACAATTTGATCATCTTTAATTTCATTCAAAATATCTAAATCGTATTGTCTGGTATAAGTATTATTAGAAACAAAATCAAAAACAATTGTCTTTTTATCTAAGAATGACTTAGGACCATGGCGCAATCCCATTGATGTATCAAATAAAGCCGCTACTTCCCCTGCAGTTAATTCCAAAATTTTAAGTCGAGTTTCTTCAGCCAAACCGCCTAAGCTACCACTACCTATATAAGTAATTCGATTAAAGTCAATGTCAACTAAAGATTGAATTTCTTCCTCTCTGTCAATGACGCTTTTACCCATTTGGGCAATTTGATTAACAATATGTTCTTTCTTTTCGTCAGTCAAAGTATCAAACACAAGTAGTGCCATCAGGCTCATGCAAGAAAACGAACCAGTCATTGCAAAGCCCTGATCTAGAGACTTTTCAGGCATCAATAAGACAAGGCCGGTAGGATCACCTTCTAGATCCTGCGCCAAATGTCCTTCCGGAGCACAAGTAATTGCTATTTGATATAAATTCGTGACTAATTTTTTAGCTAATTCAACAGTAGCTACGGATTCAGGTGAATTGCCACTACGTGCAAATGAAACCAGAATTGTCGGAGTATCTTTTTCTAAATAATTTTCAGGAGTAGAGACAATTTTCGTGGTATCAATTGCTTCAAAATCGTATTTTTTTCTATCGCCATTTTTTTGTAAATAGGGCATGATTGTATTGCCGACATATGCACTAGTTCCGGCGCCTGTAAAAATAACTCTGACTTTACCCCATTTTTGATTTATTTGGTTCAAAAAATCAGTGATTTTAGTTTTGTTATTCTGATAAATAGACCAGGTTTGCTGCCATAATTCAGGTTGCTGCTCAATTTCACGGGTAGTAATTTTTGCACCCAATTTTTCTAATTCTGCATCTGTTTTTGAAAACATTTATTTTTACCTTCCTTTATAATATCTAAAATAAATCATTATATTGACGTGAACGATAAACAAACTTATCGCCTCTAGCTAAAGAAATCGTAAACTCAATTGGTACATTTTTATCATTAATAGTCTTGCGAAAAATCTTTAAACTTGGTGAGCCGACCTTCTCCGCCAGATTTCTGCTTTCTTCTTGATTAAGACAAACAGCTTCAACATCCTCAAACGCCATTACACTAATTTGGTCATATTTTTCTTTCATGACATCATAAAGTGGCTTAGCATTTAAATCGTTTAAACTAAGTTCGGAAAATAATTTCTCCGGTAAATAAGAGGTGCTAAAAATGCGCGGCTCATTGTCAGCAAGACGCAAACGAATAAGCTTATATGCTTTTTCATTTGAAGTTAGATTTAATTGTGCTGCAATATTATTATTTGGAATTATCAGTTCTAAACTTTGATTTTTGGTTGACGCTTTTTGTCCTGTTCGCTTTAATTCTTCTGAGAAAGAATACATCCCACCAATATTAGGTTGATCAAGAAAAGTACTTGAAACAAAAGTACCTTTACCATGAAGGCGATATATTAATCCCCTTTCTTCAAGATCTTGCAACGCCAATCTAATAGTATTACGACTAACACCATATTTAACTAGTAATTGCCTCTCACTTGGTAATTTAGCATTTGGCTTCATATCTTTTATTTGTTTTTCCAAGTCTAAAATAACTTGCCGATAAAGTGGTTTTCCCATTAATTCCCCCTCCTTATTAAACTGGTTGATACCACTTAAAGTTTATCAAAGAAAGCGTTTCATTGCAATTTGATTTTTTAGAAAATTCAACTTAATTTCTTTTGATTAAAATTGAATTTATATACACTAGTCAACAATATTAGCAATTAATGGAACATAAAAAGCATTGGAAAATATTCCAATGCTTTTTTCTTATTCAAAGGCTACTCCTTAAGAATCATTATTTAATGAACTTATTTCCTTTTGACAAAATTGCTCATCTTAATATACTTGTTAATTCCAATAATATAATATTTTTTATTTCTTATCTGACGAGGAGAGCCAAAAGTCAAAATTTTACGATTCTTTTTTAAAACTTTTTTATTTCTTCGTTTGCCCTGCTCATTATAAATATACGCATTATGAATAAGAACTTTTTTACTACCATCAATATTACCCGCGGCAATATACTTATTGTTATTTATAACATAAAATTTCCTACCTTTAATGGAAATTTTCCCATAAGTCAAAATTACTTTGCCAGAGCGAATCATCTTTACCTTGGTTTTTTTACCATTTTCATCATACACATATGCATTATGCATAACTTTCTTTTTTACTGCATGCTTCTTATTTTCTACCACAGTTTCGTCAGTTGCAGACTGATTACTGTTATCCTTACTGTTACTCGTCGGTAAACTAATAATATTTTCGTTACTTGTTTTATGATCAGAATTTTCGTAATTCTTGAAAAGCTCTTGATATGTAGGTGACTTTTCAACATTTACAGTATGTGGTGTATTATACGCCCCCTTTGCCTCGAGACTTACTTTACCTAATTTTGCACTTTGAGCATCAAGACTCCAAACTGCAATTGAAATTTTATTATGCCCTTGTTCATTTAATAAACCTGAAGGCAAATAAAATTCTTGTTGTGGTCCAGCATTATTAATATATTGGCCGTAAAGCCAGCCGTTAATATATATATATGCTCGATATTTTGCCCCGTTAGGGCCAAAAGTATCATCACTTATTTTTAAAGAAATAGGTACGTCATAATTTTGGGGAATATTTAGATCAAAATCTGTATTATACCAAGCAACTCCAGGCGACGATACCTGATCAGGTAAAGTTATTTTCTTCCAAGATGAAGAATCAAACCCGGGTAAATACCAGCCATGACGTTCACCATAAAGTCCGCCAAGGTTGTAAGATCCTCTAACTGTATCAGTTATATTTTCTCCATTTATATTGCCTTGAAGTTTCCATGTAACGTCAGCTCCATTTTCCCCTTCTCTTTCTACGCTGGCGTCTATAAGGCCTCTAGCAGTTTTTTGGGTATCCTTATTATTGCCGTCTTCATCGTGACCCATATTTGCAACTAAAACAGAAATTATATTGTCTTTGCCCTTTTCAAGCCATGAAGAGTCAATCGTAAAATCTTTTTGCTTACTTTCGTCTTTTTCCATTTCACAGCTACCCATAAAATGACCATTAAGCCAAACTGAGTATGCACCATAATTGCCCGTAATTGCATTTAATTTAATAGTTTTTTCTTTGCCATCTGAATTAAAGTGACCCCGATACCAGACATT
This sequence comes from Lactobacillus sp. M0396, assembly GCF_016101625.1. Classification (NCBI taxonomy): domain Bacteria; kingdom Bacillati; phylum Bacillota; class Bacilli; order Lactobacillales; family Lactobacillaceae; genus Lactobacillus; species Lactobacillus sp. M0396. The sequence goes on along the minus strand of NZ_JACFQE010000007.1, from coordinate 27,597 downwards.
ACCATGGTGAAAGCCATAATCATCTGCAAATAAAACATGTTTACCTGTAAAATTAGTTATACTATTAGAACTGTCTTTGTTGGCAGTTTGCCAATTTGAGTCGTCAAATTTAGGATCAGCTTCGAAAGTCGCATCATGATATCGCCAATTATTCAGTTCTGGTAAAACAACTTTATCTTGATCGATTCCAGGAATGGATCCAACTTCCCATTCAGAACTACTTTTCGTATTAAGTGGTTGGCCATTCCAAGTTATTTCATTGATATCTTTAGGACAAAAAACTTTCATTTCAACCGCTTTTGAACTATCACCACTCAAATTCAGCGTTTTATTTTCCGATTTGGCAGTTCTAACTAAATAAGGTCCATCAATTAAAACAGTTCCTTGATCAGTTTTTTTCTCCCATAAGTTATTCATTTGATCATAAGATCCCATGATCAAACGTAATGATTTTTCATTGCTGGTTATTTGAACATTTGCGAGACCATCAAATTGATTAGATAAACTTAAAGTTTTATTATTATCATCCCATTTTACATCTACTTTTCCTGTCTTAACTTTCACATCTGGCTCTGAATCATATTTAAGTACTGTTTTATTTTGATCACCATTGCCACTATATACTACAGCCACATCATCACTACCATTAGAAAAGTTAGTAAAAATTTCATTAGTAGAATATACTAAATGCTGTTTACCAAAGTTATAATTGGCAATTATAACTTTAGAATTTTGTCCATTTATTCTTATTGGCTCTGTAGTATCAATTTCTCCTGTTTTTATTGGCAAATTATAAGTATCATCATTGTTAGAATTGGTTTTATTATGCCGGACAAAATAAAATTTTGTTTTTGTATCTGGATTTTCTCTTTGGATCAAATAAAATGTATTGTCTGAAGATGTATTTTCAGAAACCAGATCAGTTTTTGCAATTGGTTTAACACTTTGTAGCATTAATCCAATTTTCTTTTGTTGAGCTGTTTTATCATCTAACTGCCGATATTCATTAATTGCCGCGCCATAATCATATGAAGTATAACCGCCAGGGAAGGGCAAGTAGCCCCAAGATGTCCCCCCATAAGTCATATAGGAACTTATTATGGTACCACCTTCACCTATAATATGCTTATTAATAATATTTTCTGCAGCCGTGCCACGTTGTTCACGCCAATAACTGTAACCCTTTCCTGCCCAGGGATCAAACCAGCCATTTCCTAATTCAGCTAAAAAGATTGGTGATTTAATTCCCCAGCCTTTAGTATGTGGATCCTCAAAGGTATTTGGTAGTGCTCCAACATTACCTAAACCCGGATACCGATCAAAAGCATACATATCTGGTGCTCCTTTACCACTAGCCCATGTACCCTGCGGTCCACTTTTGTCATTATGAAATGTTGGAACGGTTATGCCATCTTTTTTGACTTTATTTTTCAAGTCTTCCATGTATTGTGAATCACGTTTCCAACCAGTATATTCATTTTCAATTTGATACAATATAACATTGCCACCATTAGTAATTTGATGTTTAGCAATAATGGGATCTATATGATCTAGCCATTCATTATAGCTTTGGGTATAGTCAGCATCTGAAGATCTGGCTCTTCCTTTTTGTGTTAGCAGCCACCCTGGAAAGCCTCCTGCGTCTGTTTCAGCATTAATATAGGGTCCTGGACGAGCTATAACATATAATCCAACATCTTGTGCCATTTTTAATAGCTTATCAACATTTCGAATCCCGGAAAAATCATATACACCCTGTTTTGGTGAATGAAAACCCCAATTAAAGTAAATTGTAACTGCATTGAACCCTTCTGATTTCATTTTTTCCAGGACATCAAGCCATAGAGATTGACTTGGCAAACGCCAATATTCAAATTCTCCTGAGTATATTGGAGTCCTTACTCCATTAATCATCAGTGAATACTTATCAAAAGTAACATTTGCCTTTTGACCCATTTCGGGCAAATCGTTTTCTGCAGCCAAAATAGTATTCTTTGTTGAAACACTCACAAGAAACAGTGTCACTGAGGCAGCTATTAGATTAATAAGCTTTTTTGCTTTTTTCATTTCTTAACTCCTTAATTTACTAAAAAACATAATCTTAAGGAATAACAATGCCGTCAGGACAAAATTTCCTAATGGCATTTAGCGTTATTTATTTACTTAGCTTATTGCCTTTCCAATCATAGTATTTTTGACTAAGGCGATTTTTAGGATTATCAAAAACAACAATACGATATAAGGCATAGATTGTACCAACCATGGCAATTAGACTTGTTATCCAATTCTTAAATAAAATCTGTAGCAAGTTAATCACAATTACAACAAATGACCAAAAAAGAATACGATTTCTTCTCGCCTTTTCATTAGCCGATACTTTTGTTTTTTTCAATTTGATCACCCTTAAGCCAAAACATATTAATGATTATTTAGCCTTTTTAGCTGCGGCATATTCTGCATTTCTCTTCTTCATTTGCTTTGCGTACCAAATGAATAAAAGAAGATATAAAGCTAAAGCAATTAAGGCATAAACAATAAACATTCCTTGTTGTTTCCAAGCATTTCCTACTAAGTAAGCTAAGAATTTTTCAACTGGACCTTCCATAGTAGTGTCTGAAACCAATGTATGTGCAGGAATGGCGGCACCTACTGAGTGGGCCATGTTAGTAACAAATGGACCAACCATAGTACCAGCCCAAAGGAAGATAGGTAATTCAATTGTTCCAATAATAATCATCCGAATAATTTTACCACGAGTAACAACTAGCAAAGCAGGAGTAACACCCATAGCGATGATACCACCTAAAGGCATTAATCTGTTACCTGGCAAAACCATTGCTTCAAGCATCATAATTGGAGCCAATACATTTGCGGCAGCCCAAATTTCAGAACGACCAGCTAAGAATGGCCAGTCAAGTCCAATATTAAAGGTACGACCGGAGAACTTCTTAGTGGCAAAATCAGCAATACCCTGAGACAAAGGCTCAACGGAAGCGATGAACCATGAACCAATTACAGAGAACAATTCAATACATGAACCACCAATAAATGATAGTGTAAACATATCTTTCCATCCCTGCTCAGTTGCAAAGTTATTACCTGCTAGCAAGGAAACGAACACACCAAGGTAAACACCAATAGCAAATCTGCTACCCCAAAAACCAATTTTCTCGTTCAATTTAGTAGAATCAAAGTCAAACTTATCAAGCCATGGCAAACATTTATCAAAGAACTTATTGAATACCATTATGATAGGATTCATCATATAGTTCATGTGCGTAGTAGTCATTGGGTTACCTTCAGGGGCATCTAATAAGTCATTAAATGTTGGCTTCATTAAGTCGGAGTTAATGATTTTCATTGTACCAATGAAAAGTACCAATAATGTTGATAACCAAAGAGGAGCACCAACATAAACACAGAATAAGCCATCAAATGCCAGATGCCAAACATCAAAGATATCTACGTCAAGAGTGTTTGTCTTGTTTAATACCAACAGAACAACATTCAAAATAATTAAAACTAACAGATAAAACAAGGTATATGGTGAACCCCAAGTTATAGTAGCAAGTGGTGCCCAACCCATATCTTGCATATCCATGTGAATGCCAGTGTGCTTAACGAATTGCAACATTGGTTTTTGAAATGCTGTAGTCAACATATTCATAACATTACCTATCGCTGTGATAGCAATAGCTAATTTCAAGCCACCTTCTAAGGCCTTAGTAAACTTGACACGAAAGAGTACTGCAATTAATGTTAAAACAATTAACATTATTGTGGCAGCACCCATATCAATTAAAGGTTTAAAAAGTGAGTTAGCGAAACTAATTATCCCATTCATTTTTATTTCCTCTTGAAATCTTATTCAGCATTAATTTCTTTAACAACTTTTTCTACATTGTCATAAACTGGTTTAGCCATAGCTGGTATACGATACAAAATTGCTCCTGCATCAATTAACGGAATTTTTGGTTTAAAGGAAAGATCAGTTTTGGCAATTGTTAAATAGCCATCATAATGTGATAAAAGATCTTCATTGACATCTTTTATCATATAGGCATCAACTTTAACGTTATAACCACGCTTTCTCATTTCTTCTTCAACTGCATCCTTAATTTGGTGGGATGAGTTTACCCCAGCACCACATGCAGCTATAAATTTTACTTCTCTGCTCATAAAAAGCCCTCCTACTGTTGACTAAAATTCTTACTTAAGAACTGATAAATTTTATCAGTTTTGGTAAGATTGAATAATGTTTGTAACTTTGAAACTGGTGTGAGTCTAAGAAAGTCCATAATTTGTGCTAAAATGTTTGCTTGTCCTTCTGGATTATTATTCAAGATCATAAACAGAAATTTTACTGGCAAACTTTGATCAGGTACAATCATATTTTTAAAGGGTACTGGTGCTTTTAAAGCAACAGGTACTATCAAACATGTATTAACAAACTCACCTTCAGTATGCGGTACAGCAATATTTGGCAATTCCTTTGCAATTGGCGAAGTATCTATGCCAGTCGGATATTGTTGTTCACGCTGGCTAATTCCATTGAAAAAGCCGTCTTTGACCAAATTAAGAGCAAGTAATTTATCTGAAACTTCTTTAAAAATTGTGGTTGGATCCGACGCATCACTTACAAATACTGCATTCGCAGAGAACAAGTTATTTTCTTTCACAAATTAGGCCTCCTTAACAATAGACAAGTTTTTCGCTTTTGTTTGAATATGTTAGTTTTTGTTCGCTTGTCTATTGCTATTATATTTAATGGTAAAGAAAAATGCAAACGCTTTTTTAAAAAATATGATAAAAAACAAACTGATTATCTATTTTTAACCAGTTTAAATGGACTATTTGACTTCAGGTAGTTATTCGAGCGATGTTTTGTCATAATCATCAATTTATTTCTCATAATTTTTTCCCTTATTTTCAAGCAAGAAAAAGCCATGACCTTCAAATCATGGCTTTATGTGCGATTAAATTATAATTCTATATCTTTATACTATTTAACATATTAGTCGTGGTATACGCCTTCAGCCCACTTCTTATTTTCTTCATCAAAGAAGTGTACGTTATCCTTTTGGTCAGGATTTGGTTTGGCAATACCGTCTATTTTGGCAATTAGATTTTGTCTTTCGGGAGTAGACTCATATTTGGCATTTAAGAATGAGTCTACAATGTCAAAAATAAAGTCACGTCCTAAAACTATGCCACCAAAGCCTAAAACATTGGCATTCAATTCACGTCGAGCATATTCAGCTTGAGCAACATCACCAACCATAGCTGCACGAACTCCCTCATTCTTATCTGCAGCAGTTGAAATACCAATACCGGTACCACAAAGAACAATGCCCAAATCCGCGCGACCATCGGCAACATCCTCAGCTACACGTTTACCAAATATTGGATAGTGGGTTCTGGTATTATCATGAGTACCTTCATCAATGACTTGGTATCCTTCATCTTTTAAATGATCCGAAATGGCCATTTTAACGGACGTAACAATATGATCATTTCCTAAAGCAATAACTAAATGCTTATCAATCTTTGGATCAACAAATTCTGGCTGTGGTCTATCATTATCTAACATTACTAAGTCCCCCCTTAAATCATTTCTTCAAGCATATTCAAGCGAACTTGATGGCGACCACCAGCATATTCAGTATCCAAATAATGCTGTACGATGGAATAAGCCAATTTTTCACCCACAATACCACTACCTAAAGCAATAGCCTTTGCGCCATTGTGCATAGCAGTCATATGTGCGGTTCTTTCTTCATTGACATTTGCAGTAACCATGCCTTTAACCTTATTTGACGCCATTGCTGAGCCAACTCCGTATTCGTCAAACATAATAGCTTTTTTAATGCCATTATCTAATACTTCATGTGTTACCTTTAAACTAGATTCAACAAAATCCTCAGCGGGTTCCGGAGTAACATCTAAAACATCATAACGATATGCTTCCAAGTATTTTTTTACTTTTTCCTTTAAAGCAAAACCCGCTTTGTCACTACCAATGACAACCTTCATAGTCAAATCTCCTCTCAAACAAAACTATTTATAAATAGTCGTAAATTGACTGTAATGCTTTTCCAACTCGGGCTCAATCCCCCGATTAGTAATTAAACCATCCACATTACTCAAATCATAAAATTGATGAAAATCACTATGATCCAATTTAGTATAATCTGCAGCCACGAATTTAATTTGTGAATGATCTAATCCAATACCTTCGGTTTGACCCTCTTCTAAGTTAGCAGTCGTCAAGGAAGTATCTTTAATGCCATTGACACCAACAAAACCCACAGAAAATGACATAGTTTTCAGTTCATTATTGGCCAAAGCACCTACAAAAGCACCACTGATTCTTCGGTATGAGCCACCAACCATAATTAAATCGTAATCATTCATATTATTTTTGGCAGCTTCAAATACAGGTAATGAATTAGTAACAATCCTGAGATGCTTAACTTTTAAATTAGCAACCAGCAATTCTAAAGTTGTTCCAGGACCAACGTAAATTGAATCATTTTCATGAATCAAATTACAAGCCCTTTTTGCTACTTCATATTTCTCTTTACTATGAATTTCACGTTTTTGCTGATAACTTTTTTCAGTCCTGATTTGATCAGACAATAACTGTGCACCACCGTGAATACGCAAAATTTTATTTGCTTTATGCAGTTCATTAAGATCTCGTCTAATTGTCATGTCAGAAACTTTTAAAGCCTGGGCCAATTCATCAACCGTGACAAATTTCTGGGCTTTTACTACTTGTAAAATAGTTTTCAGTCTTTCACTTTTTAACATTAGTATCCTACTTCTTAAACTAGATTAAGCAACTAACTTAGTTCATTTTTTATTATAGTTGTTCTCTTTTGTTTGTCAATGTTTGAAACTGTTCGATAACTTGATATAAACTTAAAAAGTTGCTTTTTAATTAAAATCATTAAAACAATCTTTTCCTATTTGCTAAAGCAATAATTGCAAATTATTATAAAAACTTATTCTTAACTATATTAATTCTATATTTTAACCACAAAAAATGCATCTTTTCCTGTTCAAACAACAAAAGATGCACTTTTTAGTAATTATTTATAAGCTTAATTACTTTTTAATTGACTCAGCGATTTTTTCATACTTGCGAACAGTGTCATAGTCACTATCTTTGGCTTTGACATATCCTTCATGAGAATAAACCCGCTCTATAACTTTTTTACCTTCTTTAGATTTACCAATTGCAATAAACGCATTAGCTAACTTTTCCCGGAATGATTTAGACAAACTTGGAATGACAGAAATAGTATCATTAGGAATTTCAGTTGTGTAATAAATTGGTACTACTTGGGACTTAATCTTAGGGTTGTCCTTAATAACGTTATTACGGGCATCTTCAAAGACAAAAGCTGCATCTGTATCTTTATTTAAAACGTTTAAAACTGCTTGATCGTGTCCAGTTGTAGTAACTAGTTTACAGCTACGAGGGACATCTAGTCCTTTTTCCTTTAATTCAGCTACTGGAAAAATATAACCAGACGTTGAGGTTGGGCTTTGAATGGAAATTTTCTTACCTTTAAGATCCTTCCAGCTCTTAATACCAGAATCTTTTCTGACTAAGATTTCAGAATGGAAAGTATGAACTAATTTTTTAGTCCAGTTGCCATCTGGTCTAGTCAAACCAAACCGCTCTGACTGTAATAAAACATCAGCTGCATGCTGTTTATGTGCTTGCACGTAGTCATCACCCGGCAAAAAACCGACATCGACTTTTTTAGATTTCATTGCTTCTACCAATGCATTGCCACTTGTTGAAACTGAAACGTGAACTGGAATACCCAGCCGTTTTGACAGCATTTTTTCTAATGGCTTGGCCTTAGTTTCAAGCGTATTGGCAGAAACGCTAGGTACGAACTGCACATTGAGAGACTTTGGCGTTCCGCTATCAGCCTGCTTTTTAGTTGAGTTAGAGCACCCAGCAAGAAAAGCAGTACCCAAAACTGCAATAGCGCCTACTAAAAACTTTTTAAATTTTGGCATGATTTCCTCCTAAACTGGAAATATTGCAATCAAAAAGACCCGGCATTTCACATAAGGTGATAATGCCAGGTCTGTTCATGATCATATTAAAAAACAGCAACAACTTATTGTTTAGATAAGAAAGCCGCACTTTCCCCATAACAAGTTGCTCATAATTTTGAGTTAATACATGCATATGGAGAAATCTGCCTCTCTTTCTTAGTCTAAGAAAATAATAGCACAATATTGAGAGTTATTACAGTAGTTTCATTATCAAAAATTGTTCTTTTATTCATTTTAATTTAGAAAGCGCTTTTTATAATTGTTAATAATTTAATTCAACTTTACAGTTAAGATCCTAAATTCTTGAAATTGTTCCGCTATCATCGTGATATGCCATTCCAGCTATACTTTAATTCGCAGTGCTTATAAAAATGTCACCTTCCGTTTATAATAAAGATTAATAAAATATTAATATATTTCTCTTATCCAATAAAAAAACAAGCTTAAAGTATTTACTTTTTATAAACCGTTAATTATCGTATTTTTTATCACTAATTATTTTGCCGTTGCCAATTGATTTAATCTTTTGACTGCTGTCATCGCTGTCGCCAGTTTGTTTGAAAAGTCCGCCAGTGTATAGCATCACTTGCTTATGTTCAAAATCATCGTGTTCAAAAGTGTAAGTAATCTTGTAAGTTACGCTGCTACAATTATTTGGCGCTGGAGTAATCGAAACTACAGAGCATTCCATATTATATTCATTGATATCGTCATCCTTATCAAAACCGGAATTTTGAGAATGTAGTTCCTGATAGCCTTTATTTTCAGCACCACCAACAAAGTCATCTTCATCTGGGGAAGTAAAATCATTTTCTAAAAGCTCTTCAGCATCATCTTTACTAATTAAGCCAGGCCATTCGGGCTTAATGACATTACTGCTGCTATCATCGTCATCTTCAAAGCCCATTTCATCATAATCAACAGTTTCTGATTTGATAGATTTACCATCAACTTTAGTAACCACATAGATCTTCATATCATCAGTTACAGGGTAATCTTTAAACACTTTCGTGCCCTTTTTATCAAGATTGCCCACTTTTTTATCATTAATGTAAATCGTGGCAGAAGGGATACTTTTAATCATGAAATTAACAGTTTTAATATTCATGTTAATTTCTTTATTAGAAAAAATAGTGGTACTTTTATCGGCAGACAACTGGTGGCCAGACGCAACTGATTTTACTTCAATGTGGTATTTACCCGGAAATAAAGGAGCAATTTTTTTATAATAGTCCTCACCACTTCCGTCAACACCACCAAATTTTTTATTGTTGACATAAATAGTAGAATTGGCGTGATTGGTTTTAATCTGCGGTGTATAAGTCTTTAATTGCAAACAATATTTAGGGAATAAAAGTAAGTAACGGCCGCTTTGAACCAAGCTGACATTTTCATATTCATTACCGTATTTAAAAGCATCAGCCATTTTATCTGCTTCAACGTAGTGTTCCGCATAATATTCCTGAGTTGGCTTTAGAGCTGCCGTTGTCACACGAGCATTAGGATTTTCAGAAACTACGAATTGGGATAAATCAGAATGAGGATTTTTCAAACTGGCTGCAATCTGATTAATCTGATTATTTCTTTGATAATGATTAGAACCCCAAGCATAAAATGCCGCAAATGCAACAATCAAAACTCCCAAGCAGATTAGCAAGACCTTATTTCTTTTTTTCATGGGATGATGGACTGAGCTTGCCATGGCTTGTGGCTGATTGACAACTGACTGCGCGGCAGTATTTTTCTGCTGACTGCGATATTCTTTTCTACTATGCAGGGTCTGAGGTAATTTTTGACCACAGTTAGGGCAAAATTCCGCATTCGGTTTTACCTCTTTACCACAATTAGGACAAAATTTTTTATCATTCATTTCCTTCACTCTATCTACATTGAACCATTTTGCATTGACATAATTTGATTGATGATTGAATGGACCATAGAACTATAAATAATTGAATCTAAAATCATCAGACATACAAAGATAATGGCAAAAGCAATTAAGAAGCCAAAAATCTTATCATGCACTGCTCCCTGATCGCCAAATAATATAATATGCTGGCCAGCAAAGAATAAAGCTAGCATTATGATAAATACGGCAATTACGAATTTAATACTATTTAGTCCTAAAAGCATTAGTAAAAAGAATGCGGCAGAAATAAGCAAATTGAAGTTGAACGCATGGGCACCACGATTAATAAACTCAAAAAAGCCCAGCTGTCTGTCATAGACATACCGATAACCAGCATAAAAGCCGCCAATGACTATTGCTTCAAATATCACCAGCACCACAAATATTTCCAGCATAATGTTAAAGGGAACATGAAAATTCTCCCAGCCATTAATGTTGGCTCCCATGCGGTTGGCCCAGTTAATCAAAGTACTAACAATAGTATTGGCACAATAATATAGACCCAACACCACAAAGGCATCTTCAATCAAAATGGTCAACCAACCATACCAACTTGCCACATTAGGACTACTAGTACCTGGATTACGCCAGGAATCAACACACCATTGCCAGTAATTTTGAAATTGATCTCCGTAATTAACTGGCTCACTGGCAGCTGGAGGCTGAGGTTCGGTCTGTTTTGGCTCTACTTGGGCAGTATTTTCAACTGGATTAGTAGGCGCCTCTTCTACCTTTTGTATACTAACATTACGCAAATCATAACCGCAAGACGTACAAAAATTGACGTCTTTTCCCATTAAGGCGCCACATTGAGGACATTTTTTCATTGATAACTCCTTCTTAATTCCACTATTTTATATATTTATTTACTACTTTAATTTTATACCACTATTTATAGATTATTGCATGACATAAAATCCATAAAGAAATAACATACCACCACTATTTAATTTGCTCATTGTCAGTAATAGTGAGATATTACTAAAATGCATAATACAGAGTAATTTTAGAATTATTTATAAACACTGTCAAATGCTCTTTTAATCACCATCATACTATAATCTTATAATGTATAGTTACAGCAATAATATGTAGTAAACTATAAGGTATAGATATATTAAAAGTGAGGTTATATTATGAAAATTGTTAATTTAGATAGTTATGCCTTAAATCCAGGAGACTTAGATTGGTCACCTCTTGAAAAACTAGGTGAATGCACCTTTTACGATCGTACCCCAGTGGACGATGATGATGAAATTTTAAAACGTATTGGCGATGCTGAAATTGTTTTAACTAATAAAACTCCACTTGACCAACATGTGCTTGAGACCGCTCCCAACGTTAAATACATTGGCGTGACTGCTACCGGTTACAATATTGTCGATACGACCGCAGCTCGAGAAGCTGGCATACCCGTTACTAACATTCCTACATATGGTACTGATGCAGTTGCCCAATTTACTTTTGCATTGCTACTTGAAATTACAAGCCAAGTTGGCTTACATAACAAATTAGTCCATGAAGGTCGCTGGAGCAGCAATCCTGATTTTACTTTTTGGGCAAAACCGTTAATGGAACTAAACGGTAAAACTTTAGGACTTATTGGTTTCGGTCATATAGCAAAAAAAGTGGCAGAAATTGGTCATGCCTTTTCTATGAATGTGATTTTTTGGAACCATCGTCCTAAATCAGATTTACCTGATTACGTTAAGCAGGTTGAACTTGATCAACTTTATCGGCAAGCAGATATTATTAGTCTACACGTACCACAAACACCGTCAACCACTGAAATGATAAACCAAGAAGCAATTAGTCAAATGAAAGATGGCGTCATTTTAATTAATACTGCTCGCGGCGGTTTAATTAATGAAAAAGATGTCGCCGATGCTTTAAATGAAGGTAAGATTGCTGCAGCTGGAATTGATGTTGCACAAAAAGAGCCAATTCCTGCTGACAGTCCACTTCTTTCTGCTAATAACTGCTACATTACCCCTCATATTGCCTGGGCACCACGCGAAACCCGCAATCGTTTGCTTGGAATTGTCGTTGAAAATCTGCAGGCTTTTCTAAATGGTGAAAAATTAAATGTCGTAAATTAAATATCATAGTTAAAAGCCAGTAATCTTGATTGAGTTACTGGCTTTTTTATTCTCAAAAATCATTTTCCGTGCTTGACCTTAACGCTGCGTCAACCAATATACTTAATTTTGCAAGTGAGGAGATTTTAAACATGTCGTATTCTATCAATGAACTAGCAAAACTAGCTGGCATTTCATCACGAACTTTAAGATATTACGATAAACAGGGACTTTTAAAAGCGCGTAGGAATCCCGAAAACAATTATCGCTATTATGAGAAAAGCGAAGTTGACCAATTGCAAAAAATTCTATTTTTAAAGCTATTTGACTTGCCACTGGAACAAATAAAACAGGTGATGCAGACTTCACCGGAAACTCAATATCAAGTTTTACGAAACCAGCGGGACAAAATAGTCGCTCAGCAACAATATCTAGATAATTTGATTAGGAATTTAGACAAGACACTTGCAACAATGAAGGGAGAAGCACAAATGACTGATACGGAAAAATTTGCCACATTAAAAACAGAAATAATTAGCAAAAATGAAAAACAATACGGTAGGGAAATTAGGAAAAAATATGGTGACGCTCAAATAGATCTTAGTAATGAAAAGTTCAATTCTTTATCTGCAGATGAATTATCACATTTCAAAAAACTAAGTGCTGAAATTTTAACTGAACTAAAGAACTTTGATAATACTGCTGGTGTCAAACAAGATGCTGCCAAGCACCTTTTCGACTTACATAAAGAATATTTACTGACAATTTGGCCTAAAGGCCAATATTCGGCAGTGGCGCACAAGAATCTCGCCCAAATGTATGTGTGTGACCTACGTTTTAGCAAATATTATGAAGAAGCCACAGGCAACCCTGACGCTGCGAGAATATTGAAAGCAATCATTGACTACTATGCGTGAAGGTCTTTAATTTATATAAAACTAGTTGCAAAATAAAACCTTTCAAATACAAATTCGTTAAGAATTGTTTTGAAAGGTTTTTTGTTTAAGCAATTTATTTATATGTAAAACAACTTTACATGCGATTTAATCGTCATCGTCATCAAAACCAATAATTTTGACTTTTGTGGTATCAAGGCCATCAAATGCAAAATCAGACAAAGTATCTCCCCAGCCTGTCAAATTAATTTCAGTCAAAGATGTATCTCCAGAAAACATATTATCTGAGGAGTATACTGAACTCACATCCCAGCTACTTAGGTCAAGCCGGGTCAATTTTTTATCTTTGAAAAACATATAACTGATATCTCTAACAGTTCCTGTGTCTACCTTATCAAGACCAGTAATGTCCTGTAAATTATACAATCTGGCAAATAAATATGAAGAATAATCTGATAATGCTATATCGCTATCAATACTTATATGTTCAATATCAGTTGGTTTAAATATATTTCTTTTAGAAATATGTTTACCCGCATTATAAACCGTATCATAAATTGAGGTACTCCCTAGTACATCGCTATTTTCTCCTTCTTTAATATGCAATGTTTTAGTGCTAGGATCGAACTTCAAAATACAATCATTGTCTTTAGAGTATTTGCTAATATTAATATTTTTATTAATATTGGCAGTTTCCTGATTAGTTGTTGCCTTCCTAACCTTCTTCTTTCCTTTTGCGCGTTTTTTCTTTTTGGCTTGAACATTTTGAACAAGATTTGCTTTCTCAGGAATCACATTAATAGCAACCCCACTCAAAATGCCTGCAATTACAGAACTAACTAGTAATTTACTGGTAATTTTTTTGATATCATGATTGACTTTCATTTTTTTCTTTCCTTCATAAAAAAACTATTTCTTTAACCATAACTAATTTTATATCTTTTATGCACTTATTTTCAATAAGAAAGAACATAAAGCTAATTAATTCATACCAAGTTTCACTCTCAATTGCAAGAATCCAAATCTTTAAAATCATTCCGGCTCCATAACCACAATGAATTTTGCAAGTCGGTTGGCACAAATTCTGTTCCCTGCAGTTCTTTTGCCCAAGCACTAATCACATAAATTTGCATTTTAGAACTTTCAATTTGTTCTTTAGTAATTAAGCCTAATTTGTAACTTGCTCTGATTACATGCCTGTCTGCAGCAATATAAATATTATTAGTGTTTTTTAAGGGAATTGCAGTGTATTTACTGAGGACATACAGCCAATAGTTACAAAGCTTATTACCAGACAAATACGGGAACTTTTTCTTGGCATCTTTTTGCATAAAATGCCTTATTTTATTCACATCATTATCCAAGCTGTTAGTGAATTTAATAACACTACCATCAGAAAGCTCTATAAACGTTTGACATAATTTAAGCCAAATGTCTGTCTGCTTGTTCTTTTGCAAAGCAAGCCGATACTTAGTCAAACCTTTTTGCACTGCTCCATACCCAGCAGTAATAACTTTTGCCGGTATAAAAACAAAACTAGTTTCGGTATCTTCATATGTCTTCAAGGCATTTTCCCACAAAGTATAGGAATTTCTCTGATAATTTAAAGCCATTGGCAACGTGAAATAGAGCGCATTTTCATTGGTACTTGGATCTAGGTGCGGGTTGCTATCTTCAGGTAAAGTAGTATCACCTAAATCACCATTTTGGTACATTTGATAAATTTTTCTTGCTTTTTTAAGAATTACTTCGGACATAAATTGATAACCTCACTTATTTTTCGGACTAACGCTTATTATTTACCCATCAAAGCATTCAGATATTTATGCAAATATTTCTTTTCATCTTCTGGATGATATTGTGTAATAAAACGTGGATGTTCAAGCGGAACTATTTTCTGAAAAAACCCCCAATTTTTATTAATTTTGCTTAGTTCTTGATAATTTTGACCACTGCCTATGCAGTAACAAACGGAAGTATCAATTCCAAAGCTAATTTGCGTTTTAAGCGCAGAAATTATAAGAGGAGTTACCATTTCTTCAACTTGTTTGTTTTCATAATAATTGCAATTTACTTGGTTACCCTTGGAATTGATCTTGCAAATGCCTAAGGGACAAACAAAGTTAAGATAAAAATTATGATAAAACTTGTGCCTACCACCGTATTCATATATGACTCTATTCAAAAAATTAGAAGCTGCATTATTAACATGA
Organism: Lactobacillus sp. M0396; assembly: GCF_016101625.1. Classification (NCBI taxonomy): domain Bacteria; kingdom Bacillati; phylum Bacillota; class Bacilli; order Lactobacillales; family Lactobacillaceae; genus Lactobacillus; species Lactobacillus sp. M0396. The sequence goes on along the minus strand of NZ_JACFQE010000007.1, from coordinate 12,419 downwards.
AAATTTGCTATTGAGATTCCTGTTTCTTTTTGGAGATTTAAAGCATCTTCAAAGGGAATTCCAGTTATTGCCGATCCTCTTCTCGCCGGAGAACTGCCCAGTATTAAGCGCCGCTTGTTTTTATCATTGAAATATTTTTGATAGAAAATTTGAACCATTTGTAAAACTTGCTTTTTATTTCTGCCACTATAAGGATTAATTATTTTATATAGTTCAGGTAAATTAATTTTTACATTACCTAATTCCTGATCAAATTGAAAAACTTTATCTGAAAAAGTTTGTTTTTGTTTCATAAATGCCTGCTATCATATAAAGTTACAAAATTATATAAGCAAATTATAGTACATATGTTCGCATAATTACGGATAATTTTGAAAAAGTATGTTGTTTACCATAGCATTGATCTTTTTAAATACGGGGCTAAAGAAAAATAAGGGATTAACCCATCATTATGGATCAATCCTTTACTTTCTACTCAGTATTGACTTGCAAGCTGTTGAATCTTTGATAATTCAAACAATCACTCTTTTTTTGAGCTAAAGTTTTGTAAAAGGTAAAATAGTTAGGTATTAATTATCTTTACTTTTAATGAGTTTGCTATATAAATCAAATAAAAAGGCGACAGCATCACTTTCTGTTGTAGTCTTAACTGGCAACCCATACGCTTCCATTACTGCACGATCATTGTTTTGGTGAGCCTTTAGAAGTTCAGGTGGCATAGTTAATGGATCATATAAATCGGCAAGTGAATCTTTAGGATATAAAGCACGAGCGTCTAAAATTTCTTGTGCGGTATTTGTTATCTTTTCCTTTTGTTTATCAGTAGGACTCGGCCAAGGAAAATTATTATAGACTATTTTAGCAGAATAGGCATAATCACTTTTCATTCTTCCAGCTACAGTTCTCATCCAGCCCATATGCATATTTGATTCAAGAATAGCAAATTCATATAAACCAGCATTGGGAATCATCTGTGCGTTAGTATTTGCTATAACATCCTTACTCACAAAAGCCATAGGTATATATCTTCTTTGCTCAGAAGAAACTACTGGCACCATTAAATAATCATTATTTGGTTGCCTATCTTCAGTAAACAATGATGGCAATTTCGCCCATTTTTGTGTTGCTGCCTTTTTACTATTCAATCTTGAACTTTGTACTAATTTCAATCTTTTTAAAATTAATGGCATATTTTTTAAATCATTTGGTGTACAATCTTTTAACCATAAACAATATCTACACTTGTCTTTTATTAAATCATTCGCACCCATATACCTTCTTATATATTTTTTGGACTTAGGCTCACTTTTAATTAATTCTGATTTTTCTGATTCATTTAAAATTAAATTTCCACCATCCGTAGGCTGACTCCCTTTTATCATCTTTAATACATTTGAAAGAGGTTTGCTTCTTGACTTAATCAATATATTTGGACCATCCACAAGATATGGATTAATTGTGGACACATTAGAAACTAAGCCATTTTCGTATAAAAATTTCTTTTTCCTATCAAACAAAGAAAAACCTATAATAACACAATGAACATGAGCCTTTTGGCTTGCCTCACTAGTCCAAATAAAAGTTCTATATGCAAAATTTATCTTTATGCCTAATTTTAAAAGTATTGACCATAATATAGCAACTTGTTGGCCTTGAGTTATAGAGTTGGTCGACACATAGCAGCATTCGATTTTAGTATCTTGAATATATTCAATTGCTTTATAGTACCAGCCTGAAACATAATCAATTCCTTTTAAATTATGATTTAAATTATTTATATCTGTTTTTTGGTTTTTATTTTCGTACTTAGTACCTATAAACGGAGGATTTCCCATAATATAATGGCAAGCATAATTGGGCAGCACTACATTCCAATCCATTGTTAGTGCATTTCCCTCATGAATATGCGAATAAGTCTTTAAAGGTAAAAAATCCCAATTAGCATAAACAATTTCTTTTGTTTCTTCTAACATTTGGCTTTCAGCAATCCAAAGAGCAGTTTTTGCCACAGATACAGCAAAGTCATTTATTTCTATTCCATAAAAGTTTTGAATAGTAACTTCTACTATTTGTTGTCCTACATCCAACTGAACATTATCACCATATATTAACTTAATTGCTTCATTTTCTAGCTTTCTAAGTTGTAAATATGTTTCTGTCAAAAAATTACCAGATCCACAGGCAGGGTCGAAAAAGGTTAAGTTAGCAATTTTATCTTGGAAAGCTTTCGCTTTTTTCTTTAGTGTTGCTGGCTGCTTAGTTTTCTTAATTTCATTGAATTCATCTTTTAAATCGTCAAGAAATAAGGGATCTATCACTTTATGTATATTCTCAACAGAAGTATAATGCATTCCACCTTGACGTCTAGTTTCTGGGTTTAAAGTAGATTCAAAAACTGCTCCAAAAATAGTTGGACTTATTTCAGACCAATCAAATTCATTACTAGCTTTATTAAGTAATAAGTCTCTTAATTCATCAGTAAAAGAAGGTATTTCAATTTTCTCATCTGAAAACATCCCGCCATTAACGTAAGGAAATTCTGCAAGTACAGGTTCATCATCAGCTAAATAAGGATCTCTATTTTCTACTTTTGTGTCCAAAACTTTAAAAAGATTGATTAATGCTGATCGAAAGTGATGAGCGTCAAAATCCTTTAGGTAATCGTGAAACATATTTCTACGACCAAAAATTCCGGCATCTTCTGCATAAAGACAAAAAACAATTCTCACACAAAGCTGATTAATACTTTTTTGAGAAAATTCACTGTCAGGATCCTTGTATTGCTTTAATAATTCATCATAAATTTGGCCAACTAATTCCCCGGCTTCTATTGAAACTTGTTTTTCTTTTTCCAAATTTTGATTACTTTTATCAACTAAGAAATCCAAGCGATAATATTCATTCTCAAGATTTTTTAGCTCAATTTTATCAGGTTCAGAATTAGGATGTTCCATGTCGTAAACTCGAAATTCCTTAAAATTGCAAGTTACAATCCATCTAGGTCGTTTTGAATATGGCAATCCAGCAGAATATCTCTGTGCTTGTTGAAAGGGAGTGAGAGATGTTTTATCAGATTGTCTGATTGGCTTATCTAAGTTTTTATTACTACCCTTTTGCTCAATCATCACATGAGTCTGATCAATATATGCATCAATAAAACTATCGTGTTCAAGATGCACCTTTTCCTCAAAATGAATAAAATTTTCTGGTTTTTCTACATCTAACACATTATGTAACAATGCTAACCAGAATGACTGACTATCTTGCTTTTCACGCCCACGATTTTTCCAATCATTAATAAATTTTTTTGCATTTTTCTTTTGTGTTGCAACATCCATTATTTTATCCTTGTAACTAATCTAGTAATTAATTCTATTATACAAAATAGCGTTTCTATTAGAATATAAAAATTCGGACCAAATTCAGTTTTTATATTTAATTTCAGGAAACTTTTACCTACTAAGAAATATAACTATATACCTACAATTATTTTAAAAGACTATTTCAAATTTCAAACATATCAACGGATAAAACAGCTATGCAGATTGGTACTTTTTTATTTGATCGTATTCTTTACCCTTTTTTATCTTAGCATTACAAAAATCTATATCTTCCTGTAAATTTAAAAAATATTTGTCACTCACGCCAAATACTCTACCTAACCTAATAGAAGTATCGACTGTTATTCCAATTCTATCATGCAATATGTTTTGAATTCTTGAAGTAGGCACACCTATTAATTTTGCTAGTTTATATGCAGAAATTTGCAACGGCTTCATAATTTCTTCTTTTAGTATTTCTCCAATTGTGGGTTTCGTAATTTTACTCATTTTATTAAACTCTCGATTAGTGATAATCAACAATTTCTACATTTGTAAAAATATTTTGTTTTTATTCTGAAGTTTTACCTGATTATCCAAATCTATTTAATACAGGTGCAATATAAAAAACCTTTCAAGCGCTCACCCATTAGGACTTCTTTGAAAGGTTTTGAACTATCTGAAATTTAAAAATGCTGATTGCCAGAATCGAACTGGCGACCTTTTCTTTACGAGGGAAACGCTCTACCAACTGAGCTAAATCAGCAACTTTCACAACGTTTAAATTATACCAAAACAAAAAAAGTCGTGCAATCGAATGCGCGACTTTTATTTTATTTCCAATCTAGGCAAAGCTCTTGCTTGTGCAACAATTCTGGCAACTCGTCACGATCAATTCTCTTATCGTTTAACTTGTCACCAGTTATTTGCTTGGTAAAAGAATCAATACGTCTATTAGCATCCCGCAAGTCATAGTAAGTGGTAACGACTTGGTCATAGTCTTTCAAGTCTACCACTTTAAAATCACGCGGATACTCATTTTCAAAAGTTGTAAATGCTAGTGGCAAGCGCGGTTTCAATTGCGGCTCTTGATCAGGAATACCCACTTGCATCCCTAACGCTGGAAATGTCAGCTTAGGCAAGTCTAATACGTCTAGCATTTTTAACGGATGATCATTAATGGTGCCAAGAGGCACATAGCCTAGATCCATACTTTCAACAGCATTAGCCACATTTTGCCAAGCAAGTAATGTGTCATCCATCCCCTGAAAGAAAATGTCAGTGGTATGAACACGTCCGTCATCTTTACCTAATTGGCGGCGAATTTGTTGGTTGCGGTATAAATCAACTACAAAGATAAACAAATCTCCTTCAGCACCAACATATTTTTGTCCGCACAATTCCCTGATTTTTGCCCTTTTACTTTCATCAGTAATATGAAGCATTGTCGCATTTTGCATAAACATGCTGGTCGCTGTATGTTGAAAAACGGTGTACAAAGTATTTAATTGTTCTGCACTTAGTGTTTGATCTTTAAATTTTCTGATAGAGCGATGATTAATTTGCTGGTTAATTGTGGAATTATGAATCATTTTGATACTTCTTTCTAACTATCTTACTAAAAGTAACTGTATTGCAAAATGATTTTACTGTCAATAATTGTCTTTTAAATTAACAGACTGTGCTAAAATTTAGACAGAAGATCATTACCATATAATAATTGGAGGAATTTATGCGCGTTTTAGTTATCGGCGGTGCCGGGTATATTGGCTCGGTAGCTGTTAAAAAATTAATTGAACAAAATAATGATGTTGTTGTCCTAGACGCTTTGTACACTGGACACAGAAAAGCAGTCAACCCTAAAGCCAAGTTTTACCATGGAGATATTGAAAACAAGTTTTTAGTTAGCCAAATATTGCGTCAAGAAAAAATTGAGGCAGTTATGCACTTTGCTGCATATTCTTTAGTGCCTGAATCTGTACAAAACCCACTAAAATACTATGATAATAACGTTTCAGGTATGATCGCACTCCTAGAAGCCATGAAAGATGCCGGTGTCAATTACCTCGTCTTTTCTTCAAGTGCCGCAACTTACGGCATCCCTAAGAAATTGCCAATTACTGAAGATTCACCTCTTAATCCGATTAGCCCTTATGGTGAAACCAAAGTAATGATGGAAAAAATCATGCATTGGGCAGATAAAGCTGATGGTATCAAATCAATTGCACTGCGCTATTTCAACGTTGCTGGTGCTGCAAGTGATGGGTCAATTGGAGAAGATCACTCTCCGGAAACGCATTTAATTCCTAATATTTTAAAAAGTGCTGTCAGTGGCGATGGTAAATTTACTATTTTTGGTAATGACTACGACACTAAAGATGGCACTAATGTCAGAGATTACGTTCAAATCGAAGATCTCATCGACGCACACTTGCTGTCTTTAGAGTACTTAATTAAAACCAATAAATCCGATGTGTTCAACCTAGGAACTGCTCATGGTTATTCCAACTTAGAGATCTTACAAGCGGCTCGTAAAGTTACCAATATTGAAATTCCATATACTATGGGACCACGACGTGCAGGTGACCCTGACAGTTTAGTTGCCGATTCAACCAAAGCCAGAACTATTTTAGGCTGGGAGCCACAACACGAGAGCGCTGAAGATGTAATGGCAAGTGCATGGAAATGGCACCAAACTCATCCTCAAGGATACGAAGACAAATAACAAAATTGCTGGTAAATTTTACCAGCAATTTTTTTGATTAGTTTTTAGAATTAAATGTGATATATAACTCCATATCACAGAACTTACCGTGATACTTAACTTCATCTTTAAGCCTAGCCACATATTCAAAGTGCAGCCTCTCTGCAATGGCTCTACTAGGTTTATTATTATGATCTGCCAGTAATTTAATACTGTGTAATCCAAACTGGTTGAATGACACGTCTACTAACTTTTTAACGGCCTGAGTCATGATTCCGTTACCCTGATATTTTTGCCCCAGCCAATAGCCAATTTCGCCGCTTTCATTTTTTAACTTAATATTGTGCAGGTCAACCATTCCCGCTGGTTTGCCATTGACAAGAACAACTAGTACCAGTTTCTTATAATTAGCGGTGTCAACTCGCATTGCCTTAATAAAATCAACTTCATCTTTGACACTCGCAATCTTACCTGCCCAAGGTAAAAAATGTGCCAGCTGATCACGGTCATGGACAATAATTTCGTATAAAGCTTCCGCATGACTGACTTCCGGTAATACCAAACTAATATCCAAGTTATTAACAGTAAATTGGCCAATGGTAAACATTAAATCTTCCTCCTTAATTTATTTTTAATAAAATATATGATACTACAATTTGTCTTTAAATAAAGCCCTTTTTAACATAACAAAATTTACAATTTAGCGAAATTTTGGTTTTGTTAAAAACATACGCTTATGTATAATGCTATAATTTAATAATGTAACTAATTTTTAAGTATTTGGAGTGATTTAATGAGCGAAGAAGAGGAAAATAACGGTTCTGGTTACGAACGAACCTTGACTAACGCGCATATTCAATTGATTGCCCTGGGTGGGACAATTGGTACTGGTTTATTTCTAGGCGTAGGTAATAGTATTAGACGAGCCGGTCCCAGTGTCATTTTAATTTATGTCGTTGTCGGTATTTTCTTATTTCTACTAATGCGGGCTTTAGGTGAGCTCATAGTTTCAGACTTATCCAAGCATACCTATATTGATTTTATTGAAAAGTACTTGGGTAAAAACACTGGATTTATTTCAGGTTATCTCTACTGGATCAGCTGGGTAACTCTGGGTATGGCAGAAATGACAGCCTTGGGAATATATTTTCAATACTGGTTTCCCCATTTGCCTACATGGGTACCTGGCTTAGTCACCATCGCAATTCTATTATTTATCAATTTGCTTTCTGCACGGCTTTTTGGCAATCTGGAGTTTAGTTTTGCCATAATTAAAATTGTGACCGTTATTGCATTCGTGATTTTAGTAGCCTATTTGTTAATAACTGGTGGAAAAACCTCTTTTGGACCCGTTACTCTTACTAACTTATCCACACATGGTGGCTTTTTTGCTAAAGGCAGCACCGGGTTCTTTTCCGGTTTTCAGATGGTTATCTTTAGCTTTGTTGGAGTTGAACTAGTCGGATTAACTGCTGCAGAGGCGCAAAACCCCAAGGTAACAATTAGAAAGGCTATTAATGAGGTTCCACTACGAATAATTTTATTTTATGTGCTTGCTATCATCGCTATTTTAGTGGTGATTCCATGGAATAAAGTAGCAACTAACTCTAGTCCTTTTGTACAGACATTAGCTGCAACTGGCATCCGCAATGCCGGCTCAATTATCAATTTTGTGGTTATTTCTGCTGCTGTTTCCTCGACTAACAGTATTTTATACAGTGCAGGCAGATTGCTATTTTCTGTTACTTTTAACGGTAAGGGAAAATTTAACCAGACATTTGGTCACCTAAGAAGACAGCTGCCACAGAATGCTTTGACTTTATCCGCTTGCCTAATGGCTTTGGCTCCCTTAGTTATTATAATTATTGGGAATGAGGCATTTAATTTTATTTCATCTACATCTACCAGTATGTTTTTAATTATCTGGTGTCTGATGCTTTTAACCCACATTTCCTACCGCAAAAAAACGCCAGCACAAGAATTAACAGATTTTAAAATGCCTGGTTTCCCTTTTTTGGACTACATAACACTGATCTTTTTTATTTTAATGATCATATTGTTGTTAATCTTACCTGAAAACAGGATTTCTATGATTTCAGCACTGTTAATCTTTATAGTCTTGTCAACCTTGTCTAAAATTTGGCACAAGGAAAAAATGGCATAATTGTATTTGCATTTGCTGGCTTTTTATATTAAAATTTAAAAAATTAAGAAATATCGCCACCGGGCGAGAGCACTTAGCGAACTCTTTAGGTCTTAGTAGAGTTTGCTAGGTGTTTTTATTTTTGGAGGTAACTCATGCAGGAACTAATTATTGATAACTCTTTTTGGTCAATTTTTCCACAGGCAAAAATTTACACATTAGTTGTTAGTGGCATTAATAACCACATCCCTGACAAATCGGAAAAGTATCAAATAATGCTCAATCAAGCTGAAGAAGAAGCTAAACAATATTTAACAGAAAAAGATTTTAAAGACAATACTGTTGTTGCCGAATGGCGAGATGTGCTCACCAAATTTAAGAAGAAAAAAGGTGCACGAGCATCAATTGAGGCTCTTTTGAAGCGAGTTTCTCAGGACAAGACTTTTGATCCTATAAATCCTCTGGTTGATATTTATAATAGTGTCTCTTTAGAATATGCTGTTCCGTGTGGTGGTGAAGATCTTGATCAAATTGCAGGTCAAATGCACCTGGGCGTAGCAACAGGAAATGAAGACTTTTACCCACTTGGTGCTGAAAAAAGCGATCCTCCTAGAGCAGGTGAAGTGATTTATTATGATGATAGTGGTGCAGTGTGCCGTTCACTTAACTGGCGCGATGGCAAGAGAACCATGTTGACCGAAGATACTACTAATGCGATTTTAATCATGGAAGCAGTAACTGATGATCAAAAAGAACGAGCTGATCAAGCAATTCAAGCTTTACAAAAGAAAGTTGCTGGTGAATTAGGTGTTGTTGGAGAAATAAGTATTAAAACCAAGAATTAAGTAAAAAAATTCCTAGACAATTAATTTTGTCTAGGAACTTTTTTATTTATGCATTATTCTTATTTTGATTTTTTGCCATAATCCCAGCGCCTGCCGCATTCTATTAGCAGGAACATATTCACGAATAGCGCGCAAAGTTTTTTTATTATTTCGTGTTGTGAAAATAAATTTTCCATTTGCACGGGTGCGAATTTCAAAACGTGGTATATAACGTCCGTGAAAATAAACATCCGCAACTACATAGGTAACTTCTTGCCACGGGATTTGGACATAATCAGAGATATTGCGATCATTATAAAATTCAAATGCCTTATCTCCGACCATTACTTTACCATATGTTGAAAACGAACGAAACCAAGTCGCATTTGCCGTTAAATCAACTTTAGTATTTCTTGATTCAACCATTTTAGATTAAAGCACATGTAGAACATGCAAAACGACACCAACAACAAAGATGGCAATAATAATTACAATCGGTGAAACTTTCTTCTTTAACAGCCACATACATAGGAAAGTCAAAAGCAGTCCAGCTAAACCAGGGATTAAACTATCCAAGTTGTTTTGTAAAGTAGTAATTTTAAACTTGGTTAAAGATAAGCCATTAGCTTGGTCAATTAGTGCCTGCTGAATCCCTTTAGCACCAGCTGGAAGTGAACCCCAATCAATATAGCCACCCTTTTGTACAGGTGTCTTTGAAACAATCGGAGTGAACTTAATGTTAACCCAGCGCTCAATCAAGGAACCTAAAACGAACATACCCATCATGGAAGCTCCACGGGTTACCTTTTGCAACAGACCACCTGACATATCATTAGTAATTGCAGAACCGGCTTTGTAGCCAAATTCTTGTGTGTACCACATGAAAGCTAACCTAATTACGTTCCAAATAACGAAGAACAAAATTGGTCCTAAAATGTTGCCTTGAATAGCCATTGAGGCACCTAAGGCGCCAACAATTGGTCGTACAGTGTACCAGAATACAGGGTCACCGACACCTGCTAAAGGTCCCATCATTCCAACCTTAACACCTTGAATAGCTTCATCTTCAACTTTAGCTCCATTAGCCTTATCCTCTTCTAGGGCTAAAGTAACACCTAGAATTGGTGATACTAGATAAGGGTGAACGTTAAAGAAGACCAGGTGCCTCTGCAAAGCAGCTGCCATATCTTCTTTTTTAGGATAAAGTTTTCTCAAAGCAGGAATAAGTGAATATGCGTACCCACCGTTCTGCATTCTTTCGTAGTTCCATGAAGCTTGCAAAAATTGTGAGTGCCACATAACTTTGAAGCGGTCGGCTTTAGTTAATTTTATTTTTTTATCAGCCATTATAAAATCCTCCTCTTAAATATCACTCTAATAGTCATCTATGATATCGCCGAGTGGATCGCCGGTACCCTCATTATCAGAACTTGAACTGCCGTTATTGCCACCTTTTGACTCTAAAGCTAAGTACATGAGCGCCATTGCTAAACCAATTGCACCCAAAGCAATCAAAGTTAGATCTTTAATAGCTGCCAAAGCAAAACCGATAGCAAAGAACGGCCAAACTTCACGACTAGCCATCATGTTGATTACCATTGCGTAACCAACGGCAACAACCATGGCACCACCTATTGACATACCATCACTAAGCCATGCCGGCATTAAGCCCAGCCAATATTTAACAGTCGATGCTGGAATAGCTAACAGCAAGGCAGCCGGAATAGCGATTCTCAATCCTTGCAGGCAAACATCAATCCATTGCCACATATTAATTTTACGCCAATTACCTTTTTTGGCATCTGCGTCCATAATGTGCACAATACCAGTAGAAATAGTCCGCACAATCATGGTCAAAAAGAGTCCGGCAACAGCTAATGGCATCGCAATACCTGTAGCCATACCAATACCCTTTGTTCCTTGTCCACTTTGCACCAAAATAATAGCCGAAGCTACTGAAGCTAAAGCGGCATCAGGAGCAACAGCAGCACCAATGTTAGCCCAGCCTAAGGCAATCATTTGTAAATATCCACCTAAGATAACACCTAAAACCAGATTACCGGTTACCAGGCCGATTAGTGTACAAGCAACCAATGGTTGGTGGAATTCCCATTGGTCCAAGATGCCCTCCATACCTGCAAGAAAGGCAACTATGACAACTAAAATCATTTGAATAGCGTTCATTTTTTACTCCTATTCTCTTACTTGTTTTGTTCATCAAGCAAACTTTGAGCTTTATTTAAAATAGCTTCCATATTGCCCTCTTTATCAGTTGGAACTTTACGCACATCATACTTGATTCCCATTTTTGCAAGTTCGTGGAAAGTATCAACATCTTCTTGATTCATGGACAATACATTGTTAGCATTGACATCGCCTACTTTATAGGACATTGAGCCAACATTGACTGTCTTAATGTCAACGCCTGCTTTTATGACTTTTAAAACATCTTCTGGATTTTCAAAAAGCAGTAAGGCATGGGTGTTACCAAAACGGGGATCCTTAGCGATCTCTACCATCTTTTTCAACGGAACAGTATGCGCTTTGACACCAGCAGGAGCAGCTTCACGAATCATGCTTTTACGCATTTCGTCTTTTGCTACACTGTCAGAAACAACGATAACTCGATCAGGGTGCATGGTTGGTATCCAGCCAGTTGCCACTTGTCCGTGTAGCAATCGGGAATCGATCCGAGCTAAAACAAACTTAATATGACCGTCACCAACGACAGTACCTTCAGGAATAGATTTCTTACTCTCTTTATTTTCAGAATTTGATCCCTTTTTCGTTTCTGTAGAACCTTTTGGCATTAATTCAGCAGGTTTAGTTTTTATTCCATCCTTACCCGGCTCAACAATCGCTGTGGCAATTTGATGAGCGGTAATGTCAGGATTTGTCATCCTCTGAGTTAGTGCTTCTACAACCATTGGTAAATTCATACCAGTAACAACCGCCCAATTTGGATGTTTTTCAAGCAAAGCATTTGCTTGATTAAATGGCGTACCTCCCCATAAATCAACTATTAACAGAACTTCATCTTGATTTCCAAATGAAGTAATTGCTGTTTCCATTTTGCTTCTTATATCATCAGGCCCTTCATCGGGCTTCAAAATGACATGAGCAAAATTGTCTTGTTCGCCAAACAGCATTTGCGCAGACTGCGCAATTCCATCGGCAAATCCACCATGGCTGGCTAAAACAATTCCTACCATGAGATTTCCTCCTTTAGATAAAATGTATCCGTTAATATTGTACCGTGAAACAGGCTCTGTGTCACATTTTCTAACCATTGCCTAACATTTTTCTAATATACTAAGACTAACACTTTATGCTTAATAAATAGACAAAAAAAGAGAACCCGCAGGTTCTCTTTCCTCTCTGCTCGCTCCGGCTGTCAGACTCGAACTGACGACATCTTGATTAACAGT
>NZ_JACFQE010000006.1:123319-143493 GCF_016101625.1 Lactobacillus sp. M0396 | reverse complement strand
TATCGTATGCATTTTGTATTCGCTTCTTGGCCGCTTCAGCCATCGAACTAATATAAGCCTTTTGCGCAGTCTTATTAGCTTCTAAATCACCTGATTCTCCAGTAATTTCTAAGCCTTTTTCAACTGGTCGAACTCCAGAATCAATTGCATCTGGACTGTACCCTACAAAGTTAGCATTAGGAGTTAATTCAACTTTGTCTTCCTTACTTAGATTTGCTAAAACATCTGACGGGATTCTAACTTCAAAGGATCCGTCAGTATTTATTTTAGATGTAAATACACTTGGTAACTCTTTGATATTATCACCAATGTCACCACGAAAAGTATCATTAGTATTGACATAAGGCTTTAAAGTTTTATCTTCTTGAATTATTCCATTATATTTTGGATTACTAGAAATATACTTAGCGATTATATAACCATCTGTACCTTTTGAAAAGTACTTATAAAAAGCATTTTCTTTACTTGGTCCGTCGTCAGATCCGTTATAATTTTTGACTCTACCTTTAATGGATTTTGAGCCATCTTCATTTTGTACAACCACTAAGCTATCAGTGTCTATATCCAAATACCCACTTGGATTAGCAGGAACGAATTTAACATAATTGTAACTAGCTGAATCCTTGGTACTCAAAGCAGTTTCAAAAGCTGTTTTCATAATCTTATCAAGCAAATTATTTCCTGGACTTGCTACAGCAGCTTTTGCAGCATCCAGAAAAGCACTAAATCTATCATCATTGAGAATTTCCTTTAATTCAGGGTCATTTTCAATTTCCGTTAATTGCTCTTTAGTCAATACTTTGCTACCATCAAGCATTTCCATATTGTTAACTGAGACGCCTGTACCTGATTTCTGCATTTGTAAAACATGAAATGGTGGTAGTGTAAACTTAGATCCTGTAATAGTTTGTAGCTCTTGCCGAACGTTAGTAACAGTAATTCGATTATTACCTATAATACTTGTATCATAATTTTGATTATTATGAGCATCTAACACAAATGAACTTGGATTATCAACTTTAAATGTGCCACCTTTAACGTCTAGCAAAGTTATGGCACCACTACCTGCTTTTTTACCTAAACTAATATTAAAGCCACCATTTTCAACTTCAGCTGAACCGGTAATATAAACTAATGTTCCTGAATAATCACCCATATCATTACCAACAATATTCAGTTCAGCTTTTGGACTAATGGTAAGACTACCGTTATTGTAAAATAAATTTCCAGTATTCCTATTAGTGATATTACCATTTGTGTTAATATTCACTTGCCCATTTTGTAAAATATTAAATGTAGAAGCCGGGGCACTTAAATATATAGCTCTAGACTTACCGCTATTTCTTACACCCTGATAAGGTCGAACAGTATCAATGCCAATATTAATATTCAGTGTACCTGATACTGATACGTTGCCATTACCCTCCATGTAAATTGCACTAAATGGATAACCCCATTCGCCAGTATCACTGTTACCATCATAATCTTGAACAGGGTTAAGTGTTACTGTGGCATTTCTATTAATTTTTACGGAGTTACCATTACCTTTCATTTCAATGATAGAACCACCGTACGTAGATCCAACAAAATTGCCATCTAAAAATTCTATACTATCGTTGGTTCTCCCACTTGCAAATTCAAATAATTGTTGATCATTACGGTTTGGCCATTTAGCTGTATGTGCTTCATTATTTCCAGTGAAACGAATATGTGTATTACTTCCAGCATATATCATTTGTGAACCGTTAAATGTACAGTCTTTAAAAGTGATCGTAGACTGATATGATCCATTAATATTTTCAGTACTCCAAACACCATAATAGTCACCACTAATTAAATTCAAATTTTGATAAACCACATTTGCACTTGTACCTGATTTTTGTTTCGGTGAAAAACCAGTAAAATTCAGGGTACATTTAGAGTTTCCATTAGATCTAATTATTAAATCTCTTCCTGGAACATCAAATGTGTTGTTTCCATTATTAGATGGGGCACTAATATCATTCATTATAAGAATTTCATTGATGTCTTTGTTATACAATGCATTTTGAAAATCATTCCAATTATAAGCTTTAAAAGACAAGCCGTTACTTGCATCCTTTACAAAACTACTTTTATCTTTTACATCTATAATTTTATCGGTTTCAGTGGTTTGATTATCGTTAGAGACATCATCATCAATCGTTTTAATCTCACTATCATGAGAACTTTCTGGCAACTTGCTATCATTTGAAGTATTAGTTTCTGAGACTATGTTAGTATCATTAACATCTTCATTATTTGAATCGGTTTCTGGATGGTTAGCAGAAACAGTTTGATCCGAGCCTTTCACAGCTTTTTTTACCTGATCTTTGACTGTTTTAGAATCTTTTACATCATCCCTATCTCTCAAAAATGATGCCAAACCTGAGAAAGTAGACAATTTAGCGCTTTTTTCAGACTTTTTATTCTGCTTGCCATTTTTATCAGATTCAGAAGTCAGCACTTTATTTCCTGATGTAGTTATATTAGATTCCAAATCATTTGACCCAGATTTTGTTTTTGTCTCTACTTGTTGTGATGGCTCAACAACATCAGCCTTTACAGTCTTGCTGCCTAATCCGAAAAAAGTGAAACCTAACAGAACAGAAGCAGCACCAATAGACAATTTACGAATTGAGAATCGGTCATGTTTTGCCTGCATTTTCATTTTTCTTAGTTGTTCTTTATAGTTATTTTTACCTAGCATGAGTTTTCCTTCCTTGAAAATTTAATTACATTCTAAATTCTATAACTATAGTTATTTTTTGTCAATATAGCTTTGGAAACAAATTATTTTCTACAAATAAGTGTTATTTTAAAATTTAATTTTAAACTTAAAAAATAAAAATGTAAATTTGTATCTAATGCTTTTGGTTTAGGATTAAAATAAAAAAAACTCAATAGTTGTAAATTTAACTTTTTATTTTATAAATTAATATTTGTTATATTTATAATAAAATATAGTACTTGCTTTTAAAATTAAAATAACATAAAAAGTTAATAATAATATAAAACTGATATATTAATCTTATATTTTTAATGTTATTTAAAATGATATTTTCTAACTAAATCTATATTCGAATATTTTATTAATTTTATGTATAAAAATAGTATCACCTAAATGACACTATTCATGAAATTTACTATTTAGTCCTTTTTTTGAGACTAAATTATCTAAAAGTTTCTCTCTTTATAAATCTCTAATTATTAATAGAGATTTGATTTGCATAGGTTTTGATACTTTATGTCCCTTCATTGTTTTTATATTTAAAAGATCTCCGATTCAGCTAAAGCTCAATATAATTTTGATAGATTGTAACTCTCAAATTTGATTTTTTTAAATTAGCTAATCAAACTAATGTCTTAATTAAAAATTTTAGGAGCAAAAAGACCTCAAATTTATTCTAAATTTGAGGTCTTCCGTGTTTTACCAACTACTCAATTTTAAAGATTAACTACCTAAAAGTTTGCCTTCTTAATATATTTACCATTTGCTATGACATAGAATTTCTTATGACCAATTTTAATAGGATTACCATAAGTCTTAACAACTTTATGTTTACGCAAAACTCTTTTACCTAAACGATGACCATACTTATTGTATATATAGGCATTATGTTTCAGCTTTAATTTCTCGGCATCAATATTGCCGCTATTTACAAGCAATCCATCTGTTAAAACGTAATAGGTTTTACCACTAATAGTTTTCTTACCAACTGTTTTAATTTCTGAACCCGAGTTGATAATTAACTTATTAGCACGTTTACCACTTTCATCATATAGATAAGCATTATGCATTAATTTCTTAGTCGTAGTCTCAACAGGTTGAACTGCAGTATTAATAGTTTCTGCAGCAACTTCTTCACCCGCTGATCCCATAGCAGTTACTAATTTTACATTTCCTGCTTTGACATAGCGGTTCTTCGCGATAGTGAAGTATCTTTTACCGCGAATCTTAACGACTCCACCGAATGTATTAAGCAGTTGACCCTTTTTGTAAACTCCTGTCTTCTTAACCCGCTTGCCAAGCTGGTTATAAACATACGCATTGTGAGTCAATTTTTGCTTAGTGGCCTGGCCATTTGTTGCAGCAACATAATACTTCTTGTTATTATTATGTGTGTCAACTAGTACATAATATTCACGTCCTGCAATAGTAACCGTACCGTAAGTTGAAAGAATTGAGCCGGCACCAAGTGTAACTTTGTTAGCCCGTTTTCCAGAATCATCATATAGATAGGCATTATGCATTAAAGTCACATTAGTGCTTTCACCTAAATCATTTGGAGTTCCATTAGCTCCATTTTCTTTATCATTGGTTGGTTGCTTAGCTGGGTCAGCAGGATTAGATGAAGTACTGCCATTGCCATCGGAATTAGAATTGTCTCCACCACCATTGGAATTATCATTATTGCCATTATTATTGTTGTTGGCACTATCTTTAATAATTTTATCAATGACAGTTGAATCTGATGAAGCCTTATTAATCGCTTCAATACCATCGTCACGCTTGCCGTCAATATCAGTTAAAGTATTATTTTGATTAATCTTTTCCTGAGCATCAGCTAAAATGCGATCGATTTCAGTCTTAATCTTGGCTTTTTCATCGTCAGTATAGTTATCACCGTTTTCATGCTTGACCCTGTTATTATCAATTTTCTTCTTAGCATTAGTAGCAGCATCTGAGACAGCCGCTTTGGCAATCTCCCGTATCCCAGTTATTCTATTATTCAAAACTTCATCATAAGAATTACCAGAGATATCTTTATATTTGTCATGCTCACTATTAGTTGCATAAATCCATGCGGAATCACCAAAATACCTCTGGTTCTGGGCAACTGCACCTTTGTATTCAGCCTCAACATCCCTATTGGCAGAACTCTTAACTGCATATAATGCTTGCTGCATTAACTGATCAATTGCTTGCCTTGCCATGTCAATATCATGGTTCATCTGATTTGCAATATTCTCGTAAGATGCATCAGCTTGAGCATCTTGTGTAAGCACACTATCTATGCTTCCATGTATGCCATCAAGTCTATTTTTGAAATGATCTCTATCTTGAGGAAGTAGGCTATCTATATTATTAAGCGTGTCCTTTGCCTTATTGAACATATCATTAACTTTTTCTTTGGACATCAGCTCATTATAAGCATTGATTCCGTTGCTATAAGCTTGAGTAGTGGAGCCAATATTAGTTGAATGCTTAATTGCATCAATTGCTTCACGTATAGCTTGAATATTCCTTTGATAATCAGGATTGGCTTTTTGTGTTTCAGTTAAACCATTGTATCCTGCTTCCAGGCCTGTTATTTCATCTCCAGCACCCTTTAAGGCATTAGCTTGGTTATAATCAAACCATTCAGAAGTATTTTGATAAGTATCAGTTAGCTTAGTACCAATTTGATTTTCGTCAGTCGGAATTTTATTGATTTCAGTTTGCTGTTCTATGTCTGCTTTTTCAGTTGCATATAAATCATCAACTATCTTGTTTAATGCTTTCTTTTGATCAGCAGTTAGTTGAGATGAGCCGATAATGTTGTGAGTTGTTGAATATTTTCTTTGTAAAATATCCTCTGCCTTTGCTTTGGCAGCAGCAAGATTAGTATCTTTTACAACATCAGCAAAGCCAGGAATGTGACTGCCAGAATTGTTATCAGAATATCCTTGAGTTGCATTGTTGACAATCTGATCAACGTCCTTTTTGATGTCATCAGTAGAACGATCATTTCCGTTCTCATCTGTTGTTGGAACTGCGTTAATCTTTGCCTTGCTTTGATCGTAAATATCTTGGATCTTCTGCTTTTGCTTTTGTAAATCGGAGTTTACTAAACCGGAATCCTCAAGCTTTTTATCAGCTTCTGCTTTTTGCTCAAGAAGATTATTGATAGCATTTTGCTTAATTTGATAGATTTCTTCTTTATTTCTAGCTGTTTGGTATAGCTGGTCAATTCCAGTTTCACCTAAATTGATTGAGTGTCCCTCGCTATCGAGCCCCTTTTCAATATTTTGTAATTTCTTTTTAGCATTTTCGAGATCTGTTGTTGTCGGACTGCTTGGTAAAGCAACTCTACTAATTTCATTCTTAGTCTTTTGAACTAACTGATTAAGCTGATCTTGCAGGTCAGCCTTTTGCTGATCACTTAAATGACTTGCAACTTGACCAATACTGCCCTTATCTTTGACATACTTATCAATAGCCGCAATTTGTTTATTCTTTTCACTTAGTAAATTAGCTGGAATACCTGCTTGATCTATCGCAGCTTCACCAGCTTTTTCAACTTGACCTAAGTCTACATTATCATCGGCACCATATAAGTCGCTAACACCTTTTTGCATTGCGTCATTTATTGCAGCTTCATTTTGACTTATTTCAGTTGGATCAAGTCCTGAACCAGGTAATTTTGCCTTAGCAGTTTCAGCATATTCTTTCAAAGTATTAATTTGTTTGTTCTTTTCTTCGAATCGCTGAGTTAAGCCACTAATTGCATCATTACCAGCTTGCGCTGCTTGATTAATTGCACTATTTGCATCAGTCGTGTTGTTTTGAGCAGCTTGAATATTTTGAGCAGCTTTATCACGTTCTGACTTAATGCGATCTCTCATCTGATCCGCAAGATCAGGATTATCTTTAGCAATCTTATCTGCAGCTTCGTTTGCCTTCGTAACTGCATCTTGCAATTTAGTTAAGGCATTATTAACAGATTCTGCCTTGACAATTTCATTATTAACTTTGTTCAAATCAGCATTATTCTGACCTTTAGCATCAGATAATTGACCCTGGTTAGTAGCAGAGTTTATTCTAGTTTCACCAGACTGACGAATTTGATCAATTTTATTCTTCAAATCATTATATTGGTCTTGACCTAATTTTTTATCAGCCAAGTCTTGATCAATTTGCTGTTGTAATTTATTAGTTGAATTATCAAAATCATTTTTAGCAGAAGTCTTAGCGTTAGTAATGTTCTCATCATTAGCTGTATCAACAATTGCTTCAATTGCTTTATTACCCTCATCTTGAGCCTTTTGCACATCATCTTCATTTTGAGCTTTATCAATATTGTCTTTTGCCTTATCCCGCTCGCTTTCAATTGTAGACGTGTCTTTAGCGTCTTTAGCAATTGAAGTTTGGGCTTTATCATCTAAAGCAGATTTTGCCTTATTTTTAGCTGCCTGCAGTTTAGCATCAGCCAAAGCCTGGTAAATATTGCTTAGACCGGTATTCTTTTCTGTATCAATATTTTCAGATAGAGCGCCACTGACGTTTGCAACAGCATGATTATAAGCATCTTGTGCTTGTTGTTTAAACTTAGCCAGCTGATCAGAGGTTAAATCACTTAAACCATTTATTTCTGGTAGAACACCGGTATCACTTGAGCCTTTTCCAAGAGCTTTATCAAGTTCTTTAATTGCTTGATCTCTTTGCTTACGGATATCATCTGCATCACTCTTACTTGCATTAGCAACTACGTTACCAATGCCCTGTAAGGTATTATTTTTGATTTTCTCAACTGTAGCGCTGTCATTGGCCGCGCCAATATCATTAATGCCTAAATCAGCCACTGCAAAAACTGCATTTTGGTCTCGTGAATCATTTAGTTTAGCTCGAGCCGCGTATGCTGTATTTTTAATCAAATCAATGGCAACAATTTTATCACTAGCTAACTTGGCAGCAGATTCAATGTTATTAATTTTATTTAATGCATCTTGATAAATTCCAGTTAGTTGTTCTTTATTTGTGGCAGCATCAATTTTATTATTTGCATCCGCTGGGATTGACCCAAGCTGAGTAATTGCATCATTAAATTTATTCTTTACTTCATTTTTTTGTTCATCAGACAATTTGCTATAAATGTCACTTAAACGATTCTTGGCACTGCTTGCAGCATTGGCAATACTATTTTTAGTATCAGTTTTAGATGTATTAAAGCCATTACCTGCAGCTTCTGCAGCATCAATATCTGATTCGCCCTTTTTCTCAGCTATATTAGCATCAGAGACAGCATTTGTAGAATCAATTATTGATTTTGCGTTATCGCGTGCAGATGTAATGTTATTAATAGTTGTTGTCTTGACATCATTGGTAATATCTGACGAATTATTAATTCGGTCAATCGCCTTTTGAGCATAATCATCAAGCTTTTGTTTATTAAGGATCTTATTAACATTTACGTCACTAATCACATCATCAATTGATGACTTACCATTTTGGACAATTTTATTAAGTTGCTCATTGGTAGTGGTGTTTTTATCATTAATTCCATTAACACCAATATCATAAGTAGCATCTACTTTTGCACGTAATTCTGCTTTGTTAGCACTGGTAATCTGATCCATATTGCCAATCTGCTCTTTTACTTTATTACGCTCATCCATTAGAGCTGCTAAAGCCTGGTCTTTTGCAGACTGCAAGTTTGCTGCAGTTTGAATGTTTGCTAAATCATTTTTACCTTTAGTTAATGCTGCATCTATATCATCTTTATTTGCTCCTTGAATGGCAGTTTGAGCCTGATTGAAGGCATTGGTAATCTGATTATAGTAGTCATTCTTTTCGGTTACTCCTAAATTAGGATCATTAGTAATCTGACTGCTTGCAGAATCACGCGCATCTTTTAATTTTCCAATTGCAGTTTGACGCTGTTGTTCTAAGGCCTGAGCTTCGAGATCAGGAGAAAGAGAATTAATAACAGAATTAATGGCATCAATTCCTGTTTGAGCATCAGTGTTAATATCAGTTACTGTATGGTCATTAGTGATCGCCTGGATTGCTTGATCATAACCCGCATCAATCTGGTCCTGTTTTGCTTGAACTATTGCCGGATCAAGATGAGAATTTGCAAGAGTATTTTTGGCATTAGCCTTGGCCTGTTGCAATTTACTAATTGCCTGAGCCTTAGTGGCTGTGATTTGAGCAGCACCTAAATCTTTAAGAATATTGTTTTGACCTTCTTGCTTTGCCGAAGTGATATCAGAAACATTTTGAGACGAAGCAATTTTAGCCTTTGCAGCCTGGGCATCTTGATCAATTTGGTCTTCATAATACTTCTTATTTGAAGGACTGAGTTGACTATCATCGATGCTTTCAATTTTAGCTTTTGCATCATTAACAGCTGTATCAATGTCTTGAGCTGCATTGGTTCTAGCTTCTTCTACCTCCTTATTGGCAGTACCCTGTGCATCGCTTACAATATTATCTATACTGTTTTTAGCGTTAGTGACTGTCTCAGCGATTTTAGAACTATCGACCTTGTTTAAAGTATCGATATTGTCGTTAACTACCTTGCTGATTTGATCATGATATGCTTTCTTTTGTTCATCAGTCAGATTGCTTGTCTGATCGATTTGGTTATTAGCGTTTGTTTGCGCTTGTCTGATCTGCTTGATAGCATCAGCCAAGGAATTGTTACGCTCACCATTAGCTTTAGCTGTAGCCAGTAAGTTGTTTAAGGCATCGATACCATCATTACGCGCTGAATCAATTGCAGTTAAGCTGTCTGCCTGATCAATGCGCTGGTTATAACCAAGAGGAGTGTTTGAATTATTGAGCAGTTTCTGTGCATTTGCCACGCTATTGTCAATATCATTTGCTGACAAACCAGGCAAACCACGCAGTTGGGTCTCAATATCGCTTTCTACTTTAGCAAGTTTAATCTTAGAAAGCTGTCTTAAAATTGACCGCTTAGTTGACTCCTCAGTTGTCGAAACAGCCGCAGAATCGCTTGCTTTATCAATATTAGTCAAACCATCACTTACTGTTTTTTCTATTTCAGAGTTTGAAGAAATGCCTAGCGAATTTTCATTAGCATTTGCATATCCCATGATTTCAGCTTTTGCTGCATTTTGATCAAAAATAGTTTGTGCTGCTGTTTCTCTTTGTTGGATCGCTGTGTTATCAGAAGTACCATAAATTGACTTTTGCTCATCATACTTAGCACTTCCTGGTTTAGCTGTTGCAACTTCTGCTGCTTGATCAATTGCATCTAATAAAGGAGTCTGTTGATCTAAGCTAATGCCTGAATTCTGCACTCGCTGTTTGGCAGCAGCTGCTGCAGCATTAATTTTACTTGCTTCTTGATCAGCATTTATATCCTTAATAGACTCCTTACCCTTGGAACCATCAGGATCATCACCAGTGATAATGTCGTGAACTGCTTTATTATAAGAATCCTTTATTTCTGCAGTCTTATCGGCATGATTTTTAATTTCATCTTGAGCAACAGCTTGTAAGTCTTTCAGTGCTTGAATTGTTTTATTAACTTTATCAATTATACCTTGAGCTTCTTTTTGGTGCCCATCTACTGATACTTGGTCAAGATCTTTTTCAATATCGCCTTCTGGTTGAGCGATAGCCTGAGCACGAGCCAGACGAGTCGGTAAATTAACTACTTCATCCTTCTCTTCTTGACTTAAGTTAGGATCGCTTGCTAGCTTGTGAGCATCAACATAGACTTGATCAATTTTTTGCTTAAGATCAGTTTCAATACTCTTTTTATAACCATAAGCCGCCTGATCAATTGCATTAATACCATTCTTCATTGCTTCATTAATATCTTTATCAGCTTGAATACCTTTGATAGTATTAATTGCTTTATCACGTGCAGCATTAATTGCATCTACCATTGTAGGGAATCTCTTTGACTGCAATGTGGCTTCATTATTTAAATTTGTAATTGCACTATCGCGAGAAGACTCGATAGTTGAAGAATTTTGCGCCTGACTTACGATGTTCTTAATTGCATCAAGGGCAGCCTTCTTACGATTGTTAACCTCGGTTAAAGTGTTTGCACTTGAAGCATAAACTGAACTTTTTTCATTATCGGAATTAATTGTTTTGGATGCAGCAGACGCAACTTTATCTAATTGTTCATTAAAGTCTTTAACTTGAGCATCAGTTAGATTATTAGGTCTATGAATTTTCGCATCACTTATTGCATCAGTAATTGCCTTTGCAGCTTGATCTTGAGCGTCTGCTAAAGTTAGAATATCCAAGTTTTTAATTATTGGGCGACGCCCTGCAGCTACACTAGACGGATCGTAGCTAACAAAGTTTGCATTTGGAGTTAATTCTACAGAGTAGCCTTTATCAAACTTAATCGTTTGATCGGCTGGAATAGTAAAACTAAATGAACCATCATCATTTACAATCGCTGCAAATTCTGTTGGTAAAGGATTCAAAGAACTGTTGCTTGAATCTCTTGTAGTGTCTTTTGTTTGCGAATATGGGTTGTCAATTAAATTCTTGCCATTATGATCCTTTGGAGTCCACGCAGTTTTTACCCCCATACTATCAATTAAATTAGCCATAATATATGCTTTAGTAGCAACTGGGAGAATCAAACTAAATGGGTTTTTCAAATTTTCTGGATCTGAATCCGGACCATCAACAGCAGAATTATAATTAATTACGCTGCCTGGTTCACCGGAAATTGTTTGTGAACCATCAGAATTTCTGGTTATCTGTACCTTACCAGGATCAATATCCAAAAAACCACTCGGATTGGCTGGAATGAAACTAATGTTGTTATAGCCAAAATTATTGCTATTATTGAATGCCTTTTGAATAATATCCGAAAAGATTTGATCGTAAGTCCAGCCGTTCTTAATACCATCAGCCAACGAATTTTGAACATCAGCCGGCAATTTATCAAGTGAAATATGAGCTTTGGCTGCCTGCGCTTTAATTTCTGCTAATTTATCTGCAGTTAGCTTTTCTTGACCATTAAGCAACTCAATATTATCGACTGCAATCGTACTATCAGTTTTCCTAACAGTCAAAACGTGAAATGGTGGTAATGTTACTTTACCAACCCCAGTTTGCGTTGAGCTCAAATCAAACTGTTGCCGAACATTTGTTAAGGTAATCGGCATTGTGCCGATAATACTCGTAGCAGGATTGGTATTACCCTGGACATTCAAAATTAATGAAGTGGGATTATTAACAAGTAACTTTCCGCCTTGCACATCTACCAAAAGTATTTGGCCATTACCGCCATCTACGTATCTACCATTTGGACCTGGCGTTCCAAGAATGATGTTAAAACCACCGTTTTCAATGTTGGCTGTACCCCTAATTAAGACTAAAGTACCAGAATAGTCGCCCATATTTGAACCATTAATGTTTAACGATCCCCGTGGTAAAATGTTAAAATTACCACCATCATAAATCAGGTTTCTATTGCCCCAGTTATTAGCTATATCACCGTTAGTAGTAATATTTACTTTCGCATCACTATTAATATTAAAAACAGAGTTGCCATCATTAATCAGGATTGCACTGGATTGATCGTTGTCATTTGTACCATTATAGTGATCACTACCAACTATGATGTTTAATTCACCATTAACATTCACGGCTTCATTATTACCTAACATGGCGATAGCTAAAGGAAGCCCAGTATGTTCAGCAGCGTTAGAGCCTAAGCTATTATTAGGAACATAGATTCGAGGAGCAAGTGTTACCTTGGCATCCTTGGCAATATTAACAACATTGTTGCTCCCAGCCATTTCTAATACGTTACCACCGACAGTTTTACCGGTAAAAGTACCGCTAAAATCAATTGAGTTGTTTGAACCTGTAAATTCAAATAGTTGTTGAACATCACCACTTGATATTGTAATGCCAGGATATGGTGTATGAGTCACTTCACCATAGTTAGTTCCTGTAAAGTAAATTTTAGTATTGTTACCACAGTGAACCATCTGCGAACCATGGAAATTAACATTATTAAACGTTACTTTTGAAAAATGCCCGTCCTTATTGTAATCATCAGTCATGATGACGCCCCAGATATCGGCACTCCATAAATCAAGGTTGTCGTACGTTATATCTAAATCCTGAGTACTGCCACTATTTAATTGGAGGTGGTTACCTTTCAAATCCACCTTAAATCTGGTATTACCATTGCCAGCGGATTTAATCAACATTTTCCTGCCATAGAAGTAGTATGCTTGTGATCCATTCTCTGGTCCGTCAGTAATATCGTTCATGACGTCAATTTCTGATATAGATTCATTCTGAAATGCAGCTATAAGTTCATTAAAGGTATGGACCTGTGCTACACCAGCATCCCTAGTATTTATTTCTGTGTTTTCAGCAGCATTTGAATCTTCCGCTACTACAGCAGTTGAATCAGCAGGCTTTGTTGTTGTATCTCCTTTAGCGGATGAGACTTCATCGGTTTGTTGATCCTCACTAGACTGTTGGTCCGAGCTATTTGTTGGATCAGAGGTTGTCTTTTCTGATTTTACCTGACCAGTTGATAAACTGTGACTAGCTTTTGAGTCACTGCCACTATCTCTTAAAAACGAACTTAAGCCAGAAAATGTGCTTAAATCGTGCTTTGTATTATCTTGACTTGACTGCTTTTCTGTAGTTGCAGTTTTTGCAGTATCCCCAGTTTGTTCTGTTTTAGTTGTTTCATTCTCATTTTTTTGAGAATTTACTTCTTCATTTGCCGGATCAACTGTATCTGCTTTAACTGTTTGATTGTTTAAGCCAAAAAATGTAAAACCGAGCAAGACAGAAGCAGCACCAATTGTCAATTTACGAATTGAAAAGTGGTCTTGCTTTGCCTGCATTTCCATTTTACGTATTCTTTCCTTATTATTATTTTTACCTAGCATAATAATCCTTCCTCAAAATTATAATTACATATTAATTGTAAGTCCTGTTATTTTTACTGTCAATTTAGTAACATTATTATGCACAGTATAAATAACTTTTTTAAAATAACATATTTTTAACAAACTACTATTAATACAGTATTTTTAAAGTTAAAAATAACAATAGCTATATTATTACAAAAAATATTTTATATCTTAATATTATATAAATATTTTTAATTTAATAGTTTTTTGAAATAATTATTTATGCTATACGAATACTAAATTAAAATTACAAATATATATTTAGCCATTTTTGAGATATACTTAAAAGATTTATTATCTAGGGTGAAAATCTGCAGTAATTACCTATAAGAATAATATTTTTAATATAAATAAAAAACCACAAACTGTTATTTCAACAATTTGTGGCATTTCATTTAAGCTATTTCAATTTAAAAGTTAGCTTTTTTAACAAAACGTCCTTTTGCAGTAATGAAATATCTCTTGCCGTTTATCTTGACTGAATTACCATAAGTCTTAACTGACTTACGTTTCTTCAGTACTTTCTTGTTTGCACGATGACCATACTTGTTATAAACGTAGGCATTGTGCTTTAACTTCAACTTCTTAGCATCAATATTGCCGGCTGCAATAAACATACCATCTAGAAGTTCGTAGTAAACTCTGCCGTTAACTGTCTTCTTGCCAACAGTTTCGACTTTAGAGCCTGCCTGGAAGATCAACTTATTAGCACGAGTACCAT
This sequence comes from Lactobacillus sp. M0396, assembly GCF_016101625.1. NCBI lineage: Bacteria > Bacillati > Bacillota > Bacilli > Lactobacillales > Lactobacillaceae > Lactobacillus > Lactobacillus sp. M0396. Next base: position 129,104 of record NZ_JACFQE010000006.1, on the reverse strand, counting down.
TTTGATCATACAGGTAAGCATTATGCATTAAAGTCTTTTCAACAACAGTTTGTGGCTTTTCAGCAACTGCACTGGTTGGAACTACTTCAACTTTGGCTGTGCTTACAGTAACAACTCCTTTAGCAAAGTTGGCAGCTTTAACGAAGCGGTTCTTGTCAATGATGAAGTACTTCTTGCCACGAATCTTGACAGCATTACCAAAGGTCTTAACTAGCTTGCCCTTCTTGAATACGCCAGTGTTCTTTACCCGTTTGCCAAATTGATTGTAAATATATGCGTTATGCTTCAGTTTGCGCGTAGCCGCAACAACGTTACCAACAGCAACATAGTATTTCTTGTTGTTAGCACCTTTATCAACAAGGACGTAGTAGTCTCTACCATTGATGGTCTTAGTGCCATAAGTAGTTAGGACTGACCCAGCTCCAAGAGTAATCTTGTTAGCACGCTTGCCAGTTTCATCGTATAGGTAGGCATTGTGCATCAAAGTTACATCTACAGAGTTACCAACATCATTGGTTCCATTAGGTTTATCCTTGTCAGAAGGGTTAGTAGTTGGGTTCTTAGCTGGATTGGCTGGTTGAATAGGAGCAACTACTCCGCCACCACCGTTATTGTCATTGCTGTTATTACCATGCAAAATATTATCAATTGTAGATGGGTCAGAGCAATCCTGATGAATTTGGTGGATACCGTTATCACGAATATTATCAATATCAGTTATTTTGTCAGCTTTATCGATATTATCCTTGGCATCTGTAGCATCCTTATCAATCTGCTCATTAATCTTATTCTTATCAGCATCAGTATAATCAGTGCCGTCTTCATGCTTCAGATGGTTGACTTTATCTTTAGCAATATCAACTGCATCGTCAATTGCGCCTTTAGAAATTTCCTTATCAGCGTTGGTCTTATCAGAGTTGATACCATCTTGCGATGAACTATGAACATGCTTATTCTTTTCGTAAGCATCATCAGTCTTAGGTGTCTTGCTGTCATCACCAAATTCATTGTGAATTGTATCTACCGCATCACTATGGTTCTGGGAAATTTCATTGTTGGCATCAACAGCATCTTGAGATTGGTCTTCAATACCAAAGTCGTTTTCAATGGTGGTAATATCGCTTTGAGCATCATGGGTAATCTGATCAATCTTGTCCTTGTTAGTTGAAGCGTTATCAACAGAAGAATCGATCTGGTTAAGCTTGTCCTTGGTGTCTTCAACAACTTTATCAACGTCACCTTTTAGACGATCTTTAGCTTTATCAGTTAAATCACTATTATCAATATTAGTTTTAGCCTTATTAGCATCAGTCTTAACCTGATCAAGGGCATTCAACTTGTTAAGTAACGTCATACCCTTGTCGTAAGCTGAACTTGCATCCTTAATGTTCTGAGCATTATTAATTGCTGTAATAGCATTATTAATGTCATTGAGGTAATCTTTGTAATCAGGATCGGCCTTTTGCATATCAGTTAATTTATCAAGACCAGCTTGTAAACCAGCTATACCATCTGTACCTGACAAAGCATTATCGTGTTCGTCATCGAACCATTCACTAGGTTTAGTCAAGATAGCGTCGATAGCTTTACCAATCTGATCTTCATCTTTTGGAACATCATTTATGTCGGTCTTACTATCAATATCAGACTTTTCGGTATTAAAGGCATCATCGATAGCTTTATTAGCTTTTTGCTTTTGATCTGCAGTTAATTGTGAGCCGTTAATAACGTCATGCGCTTGAGCACGTTTATTATTAAGAGTTTTTTCAGCTGTTGTCTTAGCACCATCAAGTTTAGCTTGATCAACGATATTGCCAATTCCAGGTACTTTATTATTGTTATTTGGATCCTCGAAGCCGTTAACAGTATTGTTAATAATTGTATCGGCTTCATCTTTTATTTGTTCAGGAGTCTTAACATGACCGTTATCATCTGTGTCAGAGATATTAATAATCTGATCCTTAGCTTTATCAACGAGCTTTTGTACTTGATCCTTCAAAGGTCCTTGATCAGCAGGAGACAAACCTGAATCTTTGATTTTATTATTTGCTTCTTCTTGTTTCTGCTCAAGTTCAGCAATTGCGTCATTCTTGGCCTTAACAACATCGGCTTTTTGTTTGGCAAGTGTTTTAACTTTATCAACTCCAGCTTCACCAAAGTCAACTGTTTCGTTACTTTCAGGAACACCTTTTTCAGCATTATCAACCTTGGCTTTAGCTTCGTTAAAGTCAGTTTGGCTCGCACCTTCTGCTAAAGTAACATCATTGATCTTAGAAATAGCCTTATTCTTTGCCGCTTCAACTTGCGCCTTAAGTTCTGCGATAGTGTCTGCTGGCAGACCATTCTTATTCTGATCGGTTTGAGTCAATTTTTCAATATCACTTTCAGCAGCAGTAGCATACTGGTTGATAGCAGCAATCTGTTTGTTCTTTTCTGCGAGAAGTTTAGTTGGCAACTTCGCTAATTCAACCGCGTCTTCAGCTTTTTGTTCCGCTGTTTTTGCATCATCTACAGAAGATGCTTGGTAAATATCGCTGATTCCAGTTTGCACAGCGTCGTCAATCTCAGCTTCACCTTGTGCAACATCACTTGCAGTAAGTACAGGGTTGCCATTTTCATCTGTCTTAAGTTTGTTAAGATCGTCCTTAGCTGCATCAGCTTTTTGCTTCAGAGTCTTAATCTGGTCAACCTTATCGGTGTAATCATTAGTCAGACCGGTAATGGTATCAACACCTTTTTGACCAGCAGTCTTAATGGCATTTAGTGGATCATCTGCTGCGTTTTGAGCATCTTTAATGTTCTTAGCCGCATCAGCACGCTGTTTTTCAATAGCATCTTTCATTTGTTTGACAAGTTTTTGCTGCTCTTCCTCAGTCTTACCTACTTCTTTAGCAACCGCATCAGCAGCATCATTAGCTTTGTTAACCGCATCAGACAACTTACCTAAAGCGGTGTTAACTGCTTCTACTTTATCAATATCAGTATTAATTCCGCTTAAGGCACTTTCACCATCACTTTCAGCACCATTAATGTTTGATGTACCGTCAGCATTTGAAATGGCTCCGTTTGCTGCATCAACAGCATTATCTACCTTGTCTTTCAGGTCTTGATATTGATTATAATCTAGCTTTCCACTATCCCTGTCTTTCTTTAGACGGTCATAAATTTTATCAGCGACAGCAGCAAGCTTATCTTTAGCAGTCTGTTTCTCTTTAGCTGATGAGGTACCATTATCAACGTGACCCTTGATTTCTCCTTCACCATCGTTTTTAGCATTATTAACTTTATCAGGTGTGTCAGCATTATCAATGTCTTCTTTAGTCTTGTCACGGTCTTTGTTGATATTATCGATGATATTTTGTTTATCATCTTTATTAATAGTATCGTCTTTATTAACTTGATCAATGGCATCATCAGCGGTCTTGTCAACATCTGCTTTAGCAACATTCTTAACAGCTTGCAGTTTAGCATCTGTTAGTGCTTTATCAATATTAGTCTTGCCAAGGCCTTTTTCAGAATCGATTTGATCCTCAGCAGCACCTTCAATTCTGATATGTGCCCTATCGTGAGCAGCCTGAGCCTGATCTTTAAATTGCTTCTTCTGGTCGGCAGTTAAATCATTTAGTTTGTCAATAGCAGCGGTAGTATTAGCAAGTTCCTTAGCAAGATCCTCATTGGCCTTGTTCTTTTTAGCCCAAAGAGCGTCATCTTTATCTTTATCACCTGTATCAGAATCTTTAATATTGTTGATACTGTTAAGAGCATTATTCTTGATGGCAAGTATTGTTGAACTATTAGTGGCGGAATTAATATCAGCAATTCCTAAGTTTTCAATCTCTTCAACTGATTGTTTATCTCTATCCTTCGACAATTTAGCCTTAGCGGCATTAGCGGCATCCTTAATAGCTTGAACAGCTGCAATCTTAGTCATTGCAACATTAGCTGTATCACCAGCTGAGTTTATAGAATTGATGGCATCATTAGTTAAACCAGTAATTGTATCCTTGTCTAATGCAGTATCAATTGCTGCCTCAGCTTGGTCAGCAATTTCCGGAATGGCTTTAACAGCCTTGTCATATGCATTCTGAACTTGCTTCTTTTCAACATCAGTTAAAGCATCGTACACATCTTTTAAGTTGTTTAAAGCTGTTTCTCTAGCGTTATCAATTTTAGCTTTTGCTGCAGTTTTAGCCTTTTCTAAATCTGCATTATTAGCCATGGCTTCTGCTTTTTGAATATTGATTTCACCATCTTTTTCAGCTTGATTAGCATCTTCAACTGTTGTTTGCTTGCCAACTTCTGCTTTAGCAGTATCACGGGCTTTTTGAATATTGGTAATGGCTACACTCTTGTCAGTGTCTGTCATAGTTGAACCGTTAATACGGTCAGTTGCTTTTTGAGCAAAATCTTCCAGCTTTTGCTTATCATCAGCGATTGTCTGGTCGATACCCTTTGCTTTGCCCAGAATATTCTCCATAGTGGTAATGCCGTCATTACTTGCCGAATTAATCAATGCAACAGTATTAGAAGTCGGATCTTTAACCTTATTGACAGCATTGTCATAGGCGTTTTGAAGATCAGTCTTGATACCATCTTTACCAGTTGTACTAATATTACCTAATTTGTCAATAGCTGCACTATCAGCATTGAATTCATTTTGTAAATTAGTTAGAGCTTTGTCTCTAGCAGATTGCAAGTCAGCATTATTTCTAATGTTGTTTAATTCTTCAATACCTGCATTGTGTGCTGATTTAACGTTATCTTTATCAGCAGCATTAACTGCTTGCTCTGCATTATTCAGAGCAGAAGCAATTTGCTCAAGGTAATCGCTTTTTTCACTGTTAGATAAATTAGGGTCTTCTTGAATATGGCCACGCAGTTTTTGAGCTTGATCTCTTAAATCTGCTATCGCTTTATTCTTAGCTTTTGCTAAGTCGGCCTTGTCTTTATCCTGAGAAATACTGTCAGCAACAGCTTTCATAGCACTGATACCCGTGTTCTTGTCAGTAACAATATCGGATGGAGTATAGTCATTAGATACAGCAGTTATTGCCGTAGTATAGGCATTGTCAATAGCATCGAGGTCTTTCTGCCAATCATCATCAGAAAGTGTGCCGTTCGTGTGGGCTTCATTAACAATTGATTTGTTATCGTTCTTTGCCTGATTCAATTCTGCAATTGCTTGTGATTTAGCAGCAGCAACTTGGGCTGAAAAAAGATCTCCGTTTATGTTGTTTTCACCATCTTTTTCAGCAGTATCGATAGCGTCTTTATTACCTGCTGAATTGATGGCATTAGTTGCTGAAGCAGCATGCTGATCAATCAAATTTTTGTAATATTGCTTGTTACTTGGGCTAAGATAATTGTCATTTATACTATCAATAGCATTCTTAGCTTTCGTAGCAGCATCTTGTAAGGCTTTAAGTTGTGAACTCTTTTCATTCTGAAGATCTGCCAAATCTTTACTTGAAGCAGTACTCTTAACACTGTTAATCTTATCAATTGCAGTCTGTTTATCAGTTTTGATTAGATCAGGATCAGTTTCCTTATTGACCTTATCAACACCTTCAGTGGCATCGTCCTTAATAGTGTTAATTAGTAAAGTTCTGTCTTCATCAGTTAAGTTAGGATACTTAGTTTTATCATTAATTTCATTAATAGCATTATCCCGTGCTTGATTTATTTGTTTCTTAGTTGAATCTTTATAAGCAGCTAAAACGTTGTCTTGTCCGGCAGTGATGTCACCTTTAATATCATCTAAACTAGTATGACCATCAATTGCAGT
>NZ_JACFQE010000006.1:0-123226 GCF_016101625.1 Lactobacillus sp. M0396 | reverse complement strand
TGTTTTTCATCTGCTGTTAAATCAAGCTCTGCACCTTCAACTTCATTAATTTTATCTTGAATTGCTTTAGCTGCAGTGTTTTGAGCTTGAGTTAATACGTTTTCTTTACCAGTGGCAACATCATTTTTAATATCATCTAGTTCAGTATGACCGTCAATTGCAGTTTCAGCTTCTTTAACCGCTTTATCTATGCCTTCATCTGCATCTACTCCAAGACTTTCTTTAGCAGCTTTACCATATTCTTGGATTTGTTTCTTAGCTGAATCTTTATAAGCAGCTAAAACTTCCCCTCGACCTGTAGTAAGATCACCTTTAATATCATCTAGTTCAGTATGACCGTCAATTGCAGTTTCAGCTTCTTTAACCGCTTTATCTATGCCTTCATCTGCGTCTACTCCAAGATTTTGCTTAGCAGCTTTACCATATTCTTGGATTTGTTTCTTAGCTGAATCTTTATAAGCAGCTAAAACGTTGTCTTGTCCGGCAGTGATGTCACCTTTAATATCATCTAAACTAGTATGACCATCAATTGCAGTTTCAGCTTCTTTAACCGCTTTATCTATGCCTTCATCTGCATCTACTCCAAGACTTTCTTTGGCTTTATTTGCGCTTTCTTCTATCTTGGCTTTAGCGGCTGCTTTGAACTTGTCCTGAACCTTCTTCTTGCCTTCACCTAAGTTAGTATTAACTAAATCTATTGTTCCTGCTTGCTCAATTAGGCTATTTGCATTTTCTACTGCTTGATCAATATTTGGATCTGAATCTACTCCAAGTGCTTCCTTATCGGCTTGGGCTATTTCTGTAAGTTGCTTCTTGGCCGAATCTTTATAGGCAGCTAAAACGCTGTCTTGTCCGGCAGTGATGTCACCTTTAATATCATCTAAACTAGTATGACCATCAATTGCAGTTTCAGCTTCTTTAACCGCTTTATCTATGCCTTCATCTGCGTCTACTCCAAGACTTTCTTTGGCTTTATTTGCACTTTCTTCTATCTTGGTTTTGGCAGCTGCCTTCAACTTATCAAAAATATCTTTCTTGGCTGAATCCTCAGCTGCACCTATGTCAGTTGCTTTATCAATATTAGCTAGTTGGTTTGCCAAAGCTTCGTCAATTTCTGTATTAGGTGAAACTATACCTAAAGTAGTCTCACCTTTTTCAGTATAGCCAGCAACTTCAGCCTTAGCAGCTTCCTTATTAATCTTATCGCTAACTGATTTCTCTATGTTTGTAATATCAGCGGAGGCATTGTCAGGATTATAAATTGAGTTCTTGTCAGTTGAAGGATTTTGTAAAGCAGTATCTTTAGCATTGTTAATAGCGTCAATATACTGCTTTTGCTTATCCTCTGACAATCCGGATGTCTTTACACGAGTAATTGCTTCTTGTGCAGCAGTACTGATTGCTTTATTGGCTGCAGCTTGTGCCTTTTTAACAGCACTAGCCTCGCTTGAAGCTTCTTGTGCTGTCTCGAATGCTTGCTCAAGCTTATCTAGAGCAGCCTTTTTACGGTCGTTAACTGTTGGAACATCTTTAACATCACTAGCATAAACTGAGATCCCGTCACTACCTGGCTTAGCAATGGCAGCTTTAGCGTCATTAAGGGCGTCAGTTAATTTTTGTTTTTCATCTGCTGTTAAATCAAGCTCTGCACCTTCAACTTCATTAATTTTATCTTGAATTGCTTTAGCTGCAGTGTTTTGAGCTAGAGCTAATATGTCTTTAACGATAGGTCGAAGATTAGTATCTGTAGGTGATAATGCGAGGGACAGAGGATTGTATTCAACGAAATTAGCATCTGGATATAGTGCAATTGAAGATCCTTTTAATAGTTCACTCGTAGGAATAGTTATGGTAAACTTATATTCTTTAGTAATTTCATCGTAAACAGCTTTACCTGCAAAATGGTGTTCTAAAGGGAGTATTTCGTCATCTGTATCCACATATGGATCTTCATTAAATCCTTTAGGAATCAAAGTAGTTTCTTTTCCAGATGAGTCCTTAATAACAATTTTAATATATGGGTCAGTTCCTCCTGGTAGATTAAGAATCGAGTTAAATATGCCACTTGTATCTGGTCCATCTAAACTGTTGTCATAATTTTTAATATAGCCGGTTATTACAGCCAAACTATTATCAGGATTTGATTCATCATCAATATAATCAATTGTAACATCATTTTTGTCTGTATCAATATCTAAAAATCCAGTTGGATTAGCAGGCTTAAAAGCTATATTATTATAACCTGGATATTTTGAATTGCTGAGAGCGATTTTCATCGCATCTGCAAAAATATTGTCAAAGGTTTGTCCTATATAAGAGCCTGAGTCTGGGTCCAACTTAACTGCAATATCAGGATATTCCTTTAATATAGCCTGAACCTCTTGGTCAGCTTTAAGTTGGGACGCCAACTCCTTACTCAAAGTTCTTTTTCCATTGAGCATTTCAACTTTACCAATCTCCATACCATTAGATGTATGTTTAACCTGCAAAACATGAAAAGGAGGTATAGTAAGTTTTTTATCTAAATCTTCTTTATCATAAGTTAAAATCTGACGAACATTTGTAATGTTAACCTGATTATTACCAAAAATAGTTGTTCCTGGATTTTGGTTCAAATGTGCATCTAATATTAAAGAAGTGGGATTGTTTATAGTTAAATCTCCTGGTGCATCAATTAAAGTAATGGCTTCATTTCCGGCATCACCTTGCAGCTTTACATTAAGAGCACTGTTTTCAAAGTCTCCTTTACCTTTAATGGAAATTAATGTTCCCGAGTAGTCACCCATATTTTCACCAGTAACATTTAAAGCGGCATTTGGTTTAACTATTAAATTGCCCGAATCGGTAATTAAAACATTTGAATTATTTCTTGATATATTTCCGTTAGTCTTAACATCTACTAAGCCGCCGGTCTGATCAAGGTTACTATCTATTACCAAACTGCTGTTTGAATCACCTAAATAAATAGCTTGGGCAACTTTGTTGTCACGTGTTCCCTTATAATCTGAACTACCTATGTTAATGGCTAGATGTCCTTTAACATTTACTGAACCACCATTAATCATAATTCCATAAATCGTCCCATTTTGCCCAGAATCAGGATTAAAACTACCATCACTATTCTTAAGGGGGTTCAATGTTACTTTTGCACCTTTAGCTATATAAACATTGCAATTTTTACCTCTCATTTCAATAGCAGTACCATTTAAAGTATTACCTATAAATTCACAACCTTCATCAAAATAAAGTGAATTATCAGAATTGGTAAATTCAAAGATTTGTGAATTATTGACTGCACCATTAGCTTGAGAACCATCAACAGGACTATTGTATGGACTCTTTTTTTGATCAGCAATTACCTTATTTTTTATATGTATTTCGTTATGACTACCTACATATAGTAATTGATTACCATAGAATTCAACGTTATCAAATGTGATTAAAGCAGTATTATCTTTACTTGCATTATAACTATAGTGATCTGTTCTAACTACTCCATACCAGTCTGAGCTCCATATTTTCAAATTCTTAAAAGTTATGTCTAACTTAGAATTACCTACTAGATCAGGATGTCGACCCTTAAAATCAATAATATGTTTTTTATCATCTCCTGATTCAATGACAAGCTTATGTCCCGTAACATTAAAACTTTGTTCCGTTCCGGTGCTAGAAGAAACAATATCTTTCATAATACTTATTTTAGAGATATTTGTATCTTGAAATGCCTTCTCAAATTGATCCCAACTGTAGATTTGGGCGACACCGTTTTCAACCTTTAAATCATTACTTTCCTTTTTATTAATCTTGTTTTTGTCTGTTACTCCATTAGTATTATCTTTTGAAGTTGCATTATCAGAATTGTTATTATCCGAATTATCTTTGTCAATTGGATTCCTGTCAGCAGTATCGTCTTGACTTTCTTCTCCGGAGATAGTTGAAGAAATATTTTCATTATTATTATTGTTATCTACTGTTGTATCTTTATTGTCGCTGTCAATCTTATCTTCAGCAATCTGACTATTAGACTTGTTTTTATCATTGGCATTCTTGGGCTTGCTATCCTTAGTGTCTCTTAAAAAAGAACTCAAACCTGAAAAAGTTGACAAATTAGTCTCAGTATTTGAATGATCCTCGTTTGATTTCTCACTTATTTGCTGCACAGATTTAACCGTATCAGCTTTTACGCTTTGACTATTTAAGCCAAAAAATGTAAAACCTAGCAAGACAGAAGCTGCACCAATACTCAGTTTACGAATTGAAAAGTGGTCGTGCTTATCTAGCAACTCCATTTTTCTTAATCTTTCATGATAATTATTTTTACCAAGCATATATATATCCTTCCTAAAAGTATGTATGATTATTATTTCCGAATACTATTCTAGGATTGAAAATTTTGATTGTCAATATAATATCTTAAAAAAATATTGTATTTATAAATAACGATTAATAAAAAATTGATAAATTTAAAAATCTCAAAAATACAATTAGTGCTAATTATTTCATAAATCTAAAATAATATTTAAAAAAATAACATTATTAAATACAATAAAAACTTATATTTTTCAATTAATATTAAATCACAAAGAAAACCAAATTTATTAAAAAAATTATTAAACTATTTGTTTTTTTTATGTTTAGAGCACTTGCAAAACAAACCTTTTTTTGATTAATACGTTATATTATGAAGGGTTACAAAGATTGAAAATTTTAGCTAACTGACCTAAGCTCAAAAAAAACAAGTAAAAATAATTCTCTCTCATGCATCTATAGATTTAATAACGTAATATAATTTTTATCTTCCCATCCTTAGCAATAAAAAACAGTTTATTATAACTTATTTGTATTATTTTAAAAGATAATAATAAATGATTAGATAACATTCAACAATAAATAATTATCATTTTTGATTAAAAAATAAAAAACTTTTCACTAAACCCGATAATATTTGCTCTTTCTTGACAAATATCAAAAAGCTTAGTAGTATAATAATTGATCTGAGTTGATCGACTAGCTTAATTGTATAAGGTTGACCGGTCAAACATAAGACATGCGAGATAGTAAATAACTTTCGAATCGGAAGACTATCTATTGCGATAGGATCCACATTCGTTGCGATACGTCTCATTTTTTGAACACTGCGGGTTCAACAAGCATTGTTTTGCTATGTTTCGATGACTCGGATTTCTTGAGAATATTAGGAAACGGTCTGCGGACCGTTTTTTGTTTGGAGATTTTATGGCTATAAAAGTTGTTATCACGATATATCTAGCAATATTACTTTTGACTGCCTTTTATTTATGGCATAACCGCCACAGTCATTTTTTGATTTATAATAGTAAAAACATTTCTAATTTCAGCTCTATAATGTCCTGGACTGCAGTCATCTTGCTTTTAGAAACTTTGCTAGGTTTGATTTTAGTTTTTCAGACAAATAAGTATCTGAATTTAATTACCTTAGCTCTCAGCAGCATCACTATTTTAACTTTTAGTCTTTTACTTAATCAAAAGGGTGATTAATTGCCCAGAAATTTGGTAAAATAGTGGTAAGAGAGGTGTTTTAAATGATGAAACAATATCACCGTATTCAAGTCGCAGTAGATGGCTCCAAGGAAGCAGACTTAGCTTTTAAAAAAGCTATCGCTGCAGCTAAACGGAATGATGCTGCGTTGGAAATTCTGCATGTCATTGATACCAGATCTTTCCAAAATGTTTCCAGCTTTGATTCAGAGATGGTTGAGCAAGTATCAAATGATGCTAAGGAAAAATTGCAGAATTACTACAAGCAAGCTACGGAAGCTGGCGTAAAGGAGGTTCACTATTCGATTGAATTTGGAGCTCCCAAGGCAATCATTGCCCACCAGTTTCCTAAAAAGCACCAAATTGATTTAATCGTATTAGGAGCTACAGGTCTGAACGCTGTTGAGCGCATACTAATCGGCAGTGTAACAGAATATGTTACCAGAACTGCTGATTGTGACGTCTTAGTCTGTCGTTCAAACGAAAACATAACCAAGTAGAAAAAAAGCATTTCATCTCTGAAATGCTTTTTTGTGTCTATTAAATTTTTAGAAATCGCCCGCTTGGCTGAACATGTAGTCTTTATTATGAAACTTCATGGACAAGATCATCCCAATACCAATCATATTTCCAATCAGGGCTGAACCACCCTGGGAAATAAACGGCAGTGGAATACCTGTGAGTGGCAATAGATCGATACTCATGCCTATGTTTTCAAACACATGGAAAAGTATCATCATAATTACACCGGTTGAGACATAAGAATAAAATGCGTTTTTAGTATCGAATGTGATGCGAACCATCTGCACGATCAAGTACAAGTAAAGCAGAATGACGGCTACACTACCGACAAAGCCAAATGATTCACCAATTACTGAATAAACCATGTCAGACCCTCGTACTGGTACGTAAACACTCAGTTTGCCAAAGCCATTGCCAAAAATTTGTCCAGAACCGATTGACTGCATACTTTGCCACAATTGATAGGCGGCTTTAGAAGTATCAGTAGATGGATTCAGCCATGACATTATACGTCTGAACTGGTATGGCTGGAAAAAGTGACTTAAAATTGATTGTCCTCCAGGCGTTGTAACCATGTAAATGACTACGACTCCCAGAACAAAGACTGCCGCAAACATCGGTGCAATTATTTTCCAAGAAATACCGGAAACTAATACAACGCCTCCTACGATTGCAATAAAGACCAGCATCGTACCGAAGTCATTTTGCAATTTTAACAGAATGGCAATCGGTAAAAGCCAAGCCAGCATTTTGCCAATTAAAACCCAATCATTTTTGATAGTATGGGCAAACATGTCATTATGCTCACGCACGACCCGCGCCAGCATCAGTATAAAAGCGGGTTTCATGACCTCTGATGGCTGAAAAGAAATTGGCCCCAGTTTAAACCAACTTTTGGCGCCGGCATCTGCGGCAATACTGCGATTGTAAAAGAACAAAACCGCAATCAAGAGCAAGATACCCAGCCCATAAACATATGGCGCAATCCTATACAATTGCTCAGCATCAAACTGAATCACAAAAACAACGATGGCCACTGAAATAATATACCAAAGTCCCTGCATTGCCACAGCTTTTACAGGGCTACCCATGTGACTGGGATCATCAACTGCCGCAAAATAAATGGAATAAAGGCCCACCACTGCCAGCAATAGCACAGGGACAACAATATTCCAGGCAATTCGATCAAAAAGATTGGTTTTATTTTGTACTTTGACCATTAATTATCACAACCTATTACTTTTCATGTAAAGCAAAGTATGAAAGCAAATCATTAATGCTGCTTTCTAAGCTTTTTGCATACAAGATGCTATTGGTTTTGCCAGTTGTAGCCCGATAACGACCTGCAATTTTTTCAATTACACCAATAGATTTTTTCTGAGGAATTACAACTTCCCAGGTAGGGTTTTTTTTACCCTTGATTTCATTGATTTCAACGTTAATATTTTCTGGTTTTTTTGACATAAATTCTCCTACTTTATATTTGGATGAAATTTTTTCGCTATAATTTCATCTTCATATCGTTCTGGATGAGGATTGCGAAAAATAGTAAATTTATCTGGTACGGGATCAACTCCGCCGCGCACAAAAGGATTGCAACGCAATATCCGGCAAATCCCCATTATTAGTCCTAAAAATGGTCCAAATTTGGTTAATGCATCAACCATATAGGTTGAGCAAGTCGGATAATAACGGCAAGATTTTGGTAAAGCCGGAGAAATGAATCTCTGATAAATTTTAACTAAATAAATCAGTATTTTACGCAAATCGTGCCTCCAAAAATTAGTGGCGCTGATGCTTCTCGATGTTCTTGAGTAAAATTCCAGTACCAAGTGCTACCGCTTCAAGTGGATGATCAGCTGTAAGTACCGGCACTTTGAGGTAATATGAAATCAGCTTGTCAATATTTCTCAAAAGTGCCCCGCCACCAGTCAGCATGATGCCGCGGTCAATAATATCCGCGGAAAGCTCAGGCGGTGTTTTTTCTAAAACTTCTTTAGTAGCCGCAATAATGTTCATTAGACCGTCATGAAGTGCTTCTTGAATTTCAGGCGCTGTCACAGTAGCCTGCTTCGGCAAACCATCAACCACATCACGTCCACGAACCGAAATGCTTTTTTCTTTTTCTGGTTCATAAGCACTACCAATTTCAATCTTTATTTGTTCAGCCGTTCGGGAACCGATCAACAAGTTATACTTATTTTTTATGTATGTAACTATAGCCTGATTTAAGTGGTCACCGGCAAAACGAAGAGACTGACTTGTCACTATTTCACCCATTGATAAAATTGCAATATCAGTAGTGCCACCACCAATATCAATCACGATGTTGCCTTGGGGTTTAAAAATATCAAGACCAGCCCCAACGGCAGCAACCTTAGGTTCAAAATCAAGATAGACCTTTCCCCCACCAGATTTTTCAGCAGCCTGAATAATTGCTTTTTGCTCGATCTGAGTTACCCCTGTAGGAGCACATATTAAAATATTTGGTTTGGACATAAAGCCTTTTACATTTAATTTTTCAATAAAATAGGATAGCATTGCTTCAGTAATATCAAAATCCGCAATAACTCCATTCTTTAAGGGACGAATCACGCGGATATTACCCGGAGTTCTTCCCACCATTTTGTAGGCTTCTGTTCCAACAGCTACCACTTTATTTGTACTTGTATTGACGGCAACAACTGAAGGCTCATTTAAAACAATTCCCTTGCCTGAAACGTTAATGAGCACATTTGCTGTTCCTAAATCTATTCCTATATCTCGTGCCACAATAATCCTCCATAATATTCAATTCATATTTTACCACAAATACTTTAAATTTGTAGGCAACTTATTAGTTTTAACAAGTCTTAAAAGAAATTACTTAATTGCAAAGAAGTATCAAATAATGTGATGAAAAAATTACCAACAAGAAAACCTAGAGCAATCGCAGCAAAAATCAGCAGCAGCTGTGCTTCGAAGATCCTGTTTTTACGAATTATTTTTTCAATACGGACGCTTTTCATAATTTGAAAAGACAAACCGATTGTAATTAAATAAATTACTATACTAATTAGTGCGTGGACGCCAAGTTGAAACATATTCTTTCTCGCTTTTCTTAAGTCACAATAAAAGCGGACGCACAAAGCAGTGCATCCGCTTAAAACTTTAGTTTTATTTGTCTGAATTGTAAACACTTATTCGATTGACGGCTCTTCTTAGTGCAACCTGTGCCCTCTCAAGTGATCGCTGGTCGTGAGCAGCTTGAGCTTTTTTCAGTGCATTTTGTGCACGTTCTCTAGCTGCTTTAGCCCGAGATACATCAATATTACCTGCTCGTTCAGCACTGTCAGCTATAATCGTAGCTACATTATTAGAAAATTCAAAGTAGCCACCGCTAACAGCAATGTGATTGACAATATTGTTCATTTCGCGGCTTCTTTTGACCTTAATCTCACCAATTGCCAGTGGAGTCAATATTGGCAAGTGATTGTACATCACTGAACGTTGACCGTCAATTGCTCTCATTTCCACAATACTGGAGTGGTGAGAAAAAATCAGTCCATCTGGAGTTACAACATTTACCATAAAAAGTTTTTCTGGATCTGCCATTTGACATCACCTTACTTTTCTAATAATGCTTTAGCTTCTGGATCACTAGGAGTTACACCCATTTGCTCAGCCTTCTTTAAAACATCTTCAATTCGGCCTACACTACGGAATGCATCTTCAGGAAGATCATCTAAGTGACCATCCAAAATCATCTTAAAGCCTTTAATTGTTTCCTTAATTGGAACATAAGAACCAGGCACACCTGTAAATTGCTCTGCCACAAAGAAGTTTTGTGATAAGAAAAACTGTACTTTACGAGCACGGCTAACAATGACCTTTTCCTCGTCAGACAATTCATCCATTCCCAAAACTGAAATGATATCTTGCAATTCATGGTAACGTTGTAAAATATGCTGTACCCTTGTTGCCACTTCATAATGTTCTTGACCAACTATTTCTGGGTCCAAAGCACTGGAGGTTGACTGCAACGGGTCAACGGCCGGGTAAATACCTTGCTCAACTAAGCTACGTTCCAAGTTGGTGGTAGCGTCAAGGTGAGCAAAAGTAGTAGCTGGAGCTGGGTCAGTATAGTCATCGGCCGGCACATAAACCGCCTGAATCGAAGTAATAGAACCCTTCTTAGTTGAAGTAATTCTTTCCTGCAGCTGTCCCATTTCAGTAGCTAAAGTTGGCTGATAACCAACGGCACTAGGCATACGTCCTAACAGAGCGGAAACCTCGGAACCAGCCTGAGTAAACCGGAAAATGTTATCAATAAAGAGCAACACGTCTTGACCTTCAACGTCTCTGAAGTATTCAGCTAAAGTAAGTCCAGTCAATGCTACTCGCATTCTGGCACCAGGCGGCTCATTCATTTGACCAAAGACCATGGCTGTCTTGCTTAAAACGCCAGATGCTTTCATTTCAAAGTAAAGGTCATTACCTTCACGTGTTCTTTCACCAACACCGGTAAAGACAGAAATACCACCATGTTCTTGGGCAATGTTGTGGATTAGTTCCTGAATGATCGTGGTCTTACCGACACCGGCACCACCGAACAATCCAACTTTTCCGCCTCGAACATAAGGTTCAAGCAAATCAATAACTTTAATACCAGTTTCAAGAATCTCTTGACTTGTAGTTAACTCATCATATTTAGGAGCATTCTTATGAATGCTGTCACGAGCATGATCTTTGTCAAATTTAGGACCATTATCAATAGGCTGACCTAAAACATTGAAGACACGACCTAAAGTATCATTACCAACAGGTACAGAAATAGGTCCACCTGTGTCTTCGACTTTCATGCCGCGCCTAAGACCATTGGTAGATTCCATAGCTATCGTTCTTAAAACGCCATCGCCAAGTTCCAAGGTAACTTCAAGAACAACAGATTCATCGTCCGACTTAACGACGCGCAAAGCATTGTCAATATCAGGCAGATTTTTGTCAAGCGGAAATCTGACATCGACAACTGGGCCGATTACTTGAACAACTTCACCTTCACTCAAAACATCTACCTCCTTTTCTTAATTATTTCAAAGCATTAGCACCACTGACAATTTCAGTAATTTCAGTAGTGATTTCTGCTTGTCTTGCACGGTTTAATTTAGTAGTTAAACTCGAAACCAAATCATCAACGTTGTCCGTAGCACTCTGCATTGCTGTCATTGAACTGGCATGTTCTGCAGTTTTTGCATCCAGAATAGCTCCGTATATTGTAGAACGGGCATATTGAGGAATTAGTGTCGTTAAAACGGCATTAACATCAGGTTCGATATCGTATTCTAAGTCTTTATGAGCTTCAGCTTCTTTGACACCAATATCAATGTCAACGATCGGCAACATTTTTTCAACTCGAAATGCAGATGATAACGAGTTAATGTGGTGAGTGTAACAAACATACAGCTCATCATAAACTCCGTTCAAATACATTTTGATCGCAGTTGAAACAATAGGCAAAACCTCATCGAAAGTTGGTACATCACTAATGCTGTCATTTTCATACACAACATTGAGATTGTTTTTCTTGAAAAAGTCCGCACCAACCGAACCAACGGCTAAGACTTTAATATCTTTATGTTCAACTTTTGAGTCCTCAAACAGACCCATCATGTTTTTAATGACGGCACTGTTATATGATCCGACTAGACCACGGTCACCGGTAATAACCAAATAACCGGTAGAATTGATCTTTTTACGTGCCTGAACCATATCAGAAACAATCCCTAAACCAAAGACGTTTTCATAATCAATTTTGCCAATGCTGTCTTCGTCAATTGCTACATGCTCTTTACGCAAGTGATTGACTACCTCGGCACTCATCAAACGTGATAAAGTTTGTCGCACATGATCATTATAAATCGTGTAACCTTTATCCCGTTTTTCTGTTTGGTTTAATTTCGATGCCGAAACCATTCTCATGGCTTCGGTAATTTTACCAGTTTGCTTAACTGAAGCTATTTTTTTCTTCAACGCAAGTAAAGATGCAGGCATATAACTACCTCCTATTTATTACTTGGTGAAAAACTATCCGCAAATTTAGAAATTGCTTCCTGCAATTTCTTTTCATCTGGCAGGTCACCAGTCTTACGAATATGTTCTAGTAAATCTGCGTGATTAGTATCGAAGTTGTCGTATAACTCTTTTTCAAACTTGGCAATATCATCAACTGGAACAGAATCAAGATAGCCATGAGTTAAAGCGTAAAGAATGACAACTTGCTTTTCAACCGCAATTGGCGTATGTAAAGGCTGTTTCAAAACTTCAACGACTCTTCGACCACGATTCAGTTTGGCTTGAGTTGCCTGATCCAAATCGCTGCCAAATTGAGCAAAGCTTTCAAGTTCATGGTAAGCTGCCAAGTCTGTACGAAGCGTACCAGCAACTTTCTTCATAGCCTTAATTTGAGCACTACCACCAACACGCGAAACTGAGTTACCAGCATCAATAGCTGGACGAGTACCAGCAAAGAATAAATCACTTTGCAGGAAAATTTGTCCGTCAGTAATTGAAATTACGTTAGTTGGAATATATGCTGAAATATCTCCCGCTTCAGTTTGAATAAACGGAATGGCAGTCATTGAGCCGCCACCAAGTTTATCACTCAATTTTGCACTACGTTCTAGTAAACGAGAGTGCAGATAGAAGACATCACCAGGATAAGCTTCACGACCAGGCGGACGACGGAGAAGCAAAGAAAGTTCACGGTAAGCAACGGCTTGTTTTGACAGGTCATCGAAGACTACCAAAACATCCTTGCCATTGTACATGAATTCTTCGCCCATAGCCGTTCCGGCATATGGTGCTATATACAGCATTGGTGCCGGTTCACTTGGACCGGCTTCAACTACAATTGTATAATCCATTGCGCCAAAGCGCTTTAACGTTTCTACTTGTGATCTGACAGTTGATTCCTTTTGACCAATAAAGACATAAATACAAATAACATCTTGTCCTTTTTGACTCAAAATTGTATCAATTGCCAAACTTGTTTTACCAGTCTTACGGTCACCAATAATTAACTCACGTTGACCTCGACCGATTGGCACCAAAGCATCAATGGCTTTGATACCTGTTTGTAGCGGCTGATTAACTGACTGGCGTTCCATAACACCCGGTGCCGAAGACTCGATTGGACGAGTCTTTGACGTTTTAATTTCGCCAAGTCCATCAACTGGCTGACCTAATGGGTTTACAACGCGACCAATTAGTGCATCTCCAACCGGCACACGCATAATTTCACCGGTTCTTTTGACTTGGTCACCTTCACGAATATCATCAAAATTGCCCAAAATAATGATACCAACATCATTTGATTCAAGGTTTTGTGCAATACCATAAGAACCATTGTCAAATTCCAATAGCTCGTTGGCCAAAACATTGTTCAATCCGTGAGCCCGGGCGATACCATCACCTATGTAAGTAACAACTCCGACTTCATTAATGTCGAGTTTGTCATCATAGTGTTCAAGCTGCTGCTTGATTAAAGAGCTAATCTCTTCTGCTTTTATGCTCAATGGTTTCACCTCTTTTAATTTTTATTAACTAACTGCGCACGAATCTTTTTCAGTTTGTTTTTGACTGACCCATCGATTACGCAATCGCCAACTTTTAAAATTACACCGCCAATAATATTTTGGTCAACCACATTAGTGAGAATGACTTTTTGCAAATTATATTTTTGGGCGTAACCAGCACCTAATTTTTGTAATTGCTCCTGATCCAGTGGCACTGCTGAAACAGCAACGCCGGTTTCAATTTTTTGACTTTTATTATATAAATCATTGAAACAATTTATAATATCAGGCAATTCCAAAAAATGATCATAGTCTAACAATAAATTCAAAAAATTCTGAACTTCTTTAGTCAGACCCCGCTCAATCGCAGAAAGCGACTTTGCTTTTTCAGCACTGTTAAAAATTGGATCGCTAAAAACTTTCAAAATTTGCGGATATTCTGAGATGGCTTGTGCCAGTTCCTGCAAATCTGCATGAACTGAAGCCAAGGCATCCATATCTTCTGCATAATCAAATAGTGCAGTACCATAGCGTGCAGCAATTTCTGCTTTACTTAAGGCCATTATTTATTCAGCCCCTTAATAAATTGATCAACCAAATCTTTTTGGTCATCAGCAGATAAATTCTTAGAAATCACTTTTTCCGCAATCGTTACAGAAATATCTGCAACTTGTGCACGAGCTTCATCTAAAGCATCAGCTTTTGCCTGAGCAGCATCAGCTTTTGCTTTTTCATGAATAGAAGCCGCATTATCATTTGCTTCTGCCACAATTTGCGTACTGGTTTTCTCAGCACTTGCCTTTGCGTCAGTCAGAATTTGCGTTGCTTCTTGTCTTGAGTTCTTCAAGGCAGCTTCACGCTCATTAGCCAAAACCTCGGCCTTTTTGCGATTGTCTGCAGCTGAATCAAGATCACTAATTACCTTTTGGCGTCTTTTTTCCATCATGTCGGAAACAGGTCCCCAGGCATAATGTTTAACCAAAATAAGCAAAATTGCGAAAACAATTAAATACCAAAGAGTATTTCCAAGGTAAATGTGACCTGCTGAGGCTGCAAATAAAATTTGAAATGTCATTTACTGCCCTTCTCTCTTTTACCTAAATTATTTTAAATAAAATTAAACGAAGAGAATCAGGAAAGCAACAACAATCGCCAAAATAGGAACGGCTTCAATCAGACCAACACCAATGAACATTGTTGATCTTAAGTTACCAGCGCTTTCTGGTTGACGAGCCATGCTCTCAACTGTCTTAGTAATAACTTTACCGTTACCCCAAGAAGCTGCTAAAGCAGCGATACCAGCTACGATAGCTGCTGAGATATATTTAAAAGCTTGTGACATGTTTAAACCTCCAAAAAATTATTCTTTTGTAACCTTTTTTCCGACATAGACCATGGATAAAGTTACGAAAACATATGCCTGGATAGAGCCAATGAAGACAGAGAATCCTTGCCAGATCATAGCTAACGGTGCTGCTAAAACCAAAGTGATAACACCAAAGCTAGGAGCAAAGCTATTACCTATTAAAGTTAATAACACTTCACCTGCGTAGATATTACCATATAAACGCAAAGATAATGTCAAGAAGTTAGTGACCTCTTCAATCATATTAATGGGGAACAGGAAACTAACAGGTTCGGCATAATTACGCCAGTAGCCACCAGTACCGAATTTTTGCATTCCGAATGTAAATGAAAGAAGCAAGGTCATCATTGCAAACGACATTGTCGTCACCGGATCTGCTGTGGGAGATTTAACAAAAATATTGTCCCCCGCTTTTACCTCTAGGAAGAGGCCCAACTGGTTCATGAACCAAATGTAGATGAACAGAACAAAAGCATAAAGCGAAAGGTGCTTTCGCGCATCAACATCACTAACATTGTCTTTAACAATACCATCAGTGAAGTCTATCAAATATTCCATGATATTTTGCTTTTTATTCGGTTTCATCTCAACTTTTCCTGATAACCATATGCAGACAAACAATACTACAGCTGCCATTAAAGTTGAGCCGATGATCCCAGAAAGATCAAATGTCAAACCCAGAAATTTAAAAACAAATGATTGCTCCAATTCTTCGTGACCTCCCTTCTCGTGCCCAAATTATCGAACACTCATACAATATTAACACCATTCAATAATTTTGTGAAAAATGTAAGCGTATTTTGCAATTAATTTACCTAAAAACAGTTATTTAGTGCCAAATAATCTGTCGCCTGCATCTCCCAAACCTGGCGTAATATAGCCATTTGGCAGCAATTTTTCGTCTTCTGCGGCAGCATAGATATCAACGTCAGGATTTTCTTTTTGAATAGCCTTTACACCTTCAGGAGCAGCTACCAGAACAGCCAGTTTGATATCTTTGACGCCACGCTTTTTAAGCGCACCAATCGCCATATTAGCAGAACCACCAGTAGCAAGCATTGGATCAACTACCAAACATTCGCGTTCGGCAACATCTTTTGGCATTTTACAGAAATATTCATGTGGCGTAA
This sequence comes from Lactobacillus sp. M0396, assembly GCF_016101625.1. NCBI lineage: Bacteria > Bacillati > Bacillota > Bacilli > Lactobacillales > Lactobacillaceae > Lactobacillus > Lactobacillus sp. M0396. The sequence goes on along the minus strand of NZ_JACFQE010000006.1, from coordinate 107,138 downwards.
GTGTTTCTTCATCCCGATACATGCCAATTACTCCAACTTTAGCTGAAGGAATCATTTCCATAACACCATTAAGCATACCAATACCGGCACGTAAAATTGGCACAATAGTCAATTTTTTGCCGGCAATTTCTTTTTGTGTGGTCTTGCCAATCGGTGTTTCAATTTCAACATCTTTTAGCGGCAAATCTCTGGTAATTTCATAAGTCATCAGTCCCCCGATTTCACCGACTATCCGCCGAAACTCGTTGGAACTTGTCTCCTTACGCCTAATAATTGTTAACTTGTGTTGAATTAACGGATGATTCAAAACCGTAAATTTGCCCATCTTTTTCCTCCTATAAACATAATTACGTTTACGAGTATTTTAATAAAAAAAACAAAGGGTTTAAAGTCCCTTGCTAGTAAATTTTTATTTTGCCATATAATGATGACCTGCAGCAGCCTTATTAAGCCGATTCATGTAGGCTAAAGTATCTTCGCTGCCGTTAAATCCCTGCACAAAAATTTGTTTAATTTCGGGCTTATCATCGAAGTAACGCAAACCCCCGAACAAGTTATGATCGGCATCAGCTAAATTTTTGCCTAGATTAAATTTATTAACTGCCGGTAAATTGATTTTGTTAAGCACATCGTTTAAAGCCATTACGCCTGTTGCACTCGTCAATTCAATATTTGCAAAATCCTGCGGATCATCGACAACGACTACAGGAGCGCTAGGAGCATAATGGCGATATTTCATCCCCGGAGCTTTTGGAACATCCTTATCAGAAACCTTGCCGCTGTTAATTAAAACTTTTTCACCCAAGGCATTGCTCAACTCTTCCGGTGTTATTGCACCAGGACGTAAAACGACTGGAGTTGGAACAGAGAGGTCAATAATTGTTGATTCCAACCCCACTTCTGTAGGTCCGCCATCAATAATCCCTGCAATTTTACCTTTTAAGTCATGATAAACATGCTGGGCAGTAGTTGGGCTGGGCTTAGTTGATGTGTTTGCGGAAGGCCCAACAATTGGATAACCCAATTTACTGATCAATTCATGTGTCAGAGCATCATGAGGGCAACGAAAAGCCACGGTGTCAAGACCACCGGTTACAGCTTTAGGCAAACTGTCAGGTTTAACATATAGCAAGAGAGTTAGCGGACCAGGCCAAAATTTTTTAATTAATTTTTGAGCACGTTCTGGAACTTCTTTGGCATATTTAGACATCATTTGAGCATCAGAGACTGTCACAATTAAGGGATTGTCACTAGGACGACCTTTAGCTGCGTATACATTTTTAACAGCTTGCTCATTTGTAGCAATCGCACCTAAGCCATAAACGGTTTCAGTGGGAAAAGCAACTAACTCCCTTTCAGCAAGCAATTTTACTGCATCTTCTATTTGATCTTGTGAAAAAATTTTTGTTTCCATCATTTATTCCACTTTCCCTTAACCATACGCGGTTTCCCGGCTAAATCTTTCTTAAATTCAATAGTAAAATCAGGCAATTCTTGAGCAAATAATTCAGCCAGCTGGTCTTTTTCGCTAAAGCCAAACTCCAGGAAAAATTCTCCGCCACTATTTAAGTGATCGCGCACCTGTTTAACAAATTTTTGATAAAATTCAATGCCGTTTTTACCACCAAAAAGCGCTTCTTTCGGTTCATTTTGCAGAACATTTTGGTCCATTACGTCTTTTTCTGTTTCCTTAATATAGGGTGGATTAGAAATTATTTTATCGAATTTTTCCAGTCCGATTAAGATATTGGCTTTGCGGACTGTTACATCTACTTTATGAATCAAAAAGTTTTCTTCGCTTGTTCTTAAGGCAGCATCGGTGACATCAGAAGCGTATAAATCAAGATTCGTAATTTGCTTTTTGGCAGCTTCTTTAGCTAGGGCTACAGTAATGCATCCAGAACCAGTACCTAAATCAAGCACCTTGTCACCATTATCTAGATCCTGCAGAGTCCATTCAACCAATTCTTCTGTTTCAAAGCGGGGTATTAAGACGCCGCGTTTTACTAAAATCTTGTAGCCAAAAAACCAGGAATAACCCAAAATATACTGAGGTGATATCCCTTTAGCCAGCTTGCGCACATCATTTTGTGCCTGTTTAACCTGCTGTGTCGTTAGTTCCATATCTTGTTTCAACTGAAACTCACTTGGACTCAGCTGCAATCTTTCAGCCAGCAAAAAAGCGATGTCTTCCGGCCTTTCTTCTGGTGCCGTTTCCGCAGCCCAAATTCTCAGACTTTTTAAAGTGTCAATCTTAGACATTTTGTTCAGCCAGCTCCTCTAATTGCTTAGTTTGGTTATACAAAATCAAAGCATCAATTATTTCGTCAAGTTCACCATTCATTACCCGGTCAAGTTTATTAAGCGTCAAGCCGATACGATGATCAGTCACACGATTTTGCGGGTAGTTATAAGTTCTGATACGCTCTGACCTGTCACCAGTCCCGACAGCATTTTTGCGTTTAGCATCATATTGATCCCGATTTTGACTTTCATAATAATCATAGACACGAGATTTTAAAATTTGCATCGCTTTTTCCCGGTTTTGCTGCTGACTACGTTGATCCTGCATTGCGACAACGATTCCTGTCGGCAAGTGCGTCATACGCACAGCACTCGATGTTTTGTTAATATGCTGACCGCCGGCACCACTAGAACGATAGACATCAACTCTAATATCTTTGGGATCTAAATCAAGGTCAACCTGCTCATATTCAGGCATTACGGCAACAGTTGCCGTTGAAGTATGAACACGACCTTGGGATTCAGTTACAGGAACGCGTTGTACGCGGTGCGCTCCGTTTTCATATTTAAGTTTTGAATAAACCTTATTGCCAGTAATCATAATGGCAACCCGTTTGTAACCGCCAACTTCGGTTGGTTCACTGTCGACAATAGAAACCTGCCAGTTTTGTCTTTCTGCATATTTTTCATACATTCTGAGCAAATCACCGGCAAATAAGGAAGCTTCATCCCCACCAGCTGCTCCCCTGATTTCCATAATGATATCTTTGTCATCATTAGGATCCTTTGGCAGCATTAAAATCTTGATTTCATCTTCCAGTTTGTCAATATCCTGCTCTAAATCTTCATTTTCTTCTTTGGCCATTTCTACCAAATCAGAATCATTTTCATTAGCAATAATATCCTTGTTATCAGAAATCTCTTTTTTATCAGCCTTATATTTGCGGTATTTTTCAACTACATCTCGCAAATCTGCTTCTTCTTTAGAAACCTCCATGTACCTTTTAGTATCATTGATAACTTCTGGGTCAGCCATCATTTCTTGTAATTCATCATAATGAGCAACAAGACTTTCAAGCTGTGCCATAATCTTATCCATGTTGTTCTAATCCCTTCCTATCTTTCTTGCTCAGGGTGAAAATAATGAAACCGACAAACCGGGTAATAACTTTCATCCCCGCCAATTTGAACCTGTTCGCCTTCATAAACCGGTTTACCATTGTGTATCCGCTGATTCATTGTAGCCTTTCTACCGCAGTAGTGGCAAATCGTTTTGATCTCTTTTATTTTATCAGCAAAAATTAATAAATTCTTGGTTCCTTCAAATAAATTATTTTGGAAGTCATTTTTTAAGCCAAATGTCATTACCGGAATACCTAAATCGTCCACTATTTGTGCGCATTCCACCACATGATGACGCTCCAAAAACTGAGCTTCATCAACAAACACGCAGGCAATCGCACCATCTCCACGTGCTTTTTCCTGCTCATTCAACTTTTTTATATAAGCAAAAATATCAAAATCATGGTCAATCGGAACTGCATTTCTGTGAAGTCCAATTCTTGAGGCCACAGTCCCAACTCCGCTACGATCATCGATCTTACTGGTTAACAAAGCGATTTTACGACCTTGAGCTTCATAGTTATGAGCATCCTTTAGTATCTCTAAAGTTTTGCCACTGCTCATCGTGCCATACTCAAAAAATAATTGTGCCATTTTTGCTCCTTTGTTTCATTTAAATTCACCTAACTAATCTAGTATAATGTAAAAATAAAATATGTGTAGTTAAATGGTTAAAAACTCGTTTTCAATTTGTGGCTATGCTATAGTTGATAGTGATTTTAAAGCGAGGGAAGAATATGAGTTTTAAGTCTGTAATAGCAAAAAGCGCGGGTAAATCAAGTTACTGGTTTTTACATAATGTTTTAAAAGGCGGTACCAGTTTTCCCGGCAAGTTGGCAATGGACCTGGATCCTGAAATTTTAAAAACACTAGCTGAAGGATATGAAACTGTAGTTGTTACCGGTACAAATGGCAAGACCATGACTACAGCTTTGATCGTTGCTGCACTAAGAGAAAAATACGGCGATGTTTTGACCAATCCATCGGGTTCCAACATGCAACAAGGAATTGTGACGGCCTTTTTAGCACACAAAAAGAAAAAATCTTCAAGACCAATTGCAGTGTTAGAAGTTGACGAAGCAAATGTCAAAATGGTGACGGAACTGCTTCATCCCAGCGTTTTTGTTTTAACCAATATTTTTCGCGACCAAATGGATCGCTATGGTGAAATCTACACTACATACGATAAAATTGTTGAAGGAATCAAACTGGCACCCAAGGCTACTATTATTGCCAATGGTGATGCCAGTATCTTTTCTTCAGTCGACTTACCTAATCCTAAAATTTTTTATGGCTTTAAACTGCCTAACGATGAACCGCAAAATGACAGCAAGGCTCCTGTCAACACAGATGGCATCTTATGCCCTAAGTGCGATCATATCTTACATTATCATGAACGTATTTATGCCAACTTAGGAGACTTTTTCTGTCCTAACTGCAATTATCACAGACCCGAATTAACCTATTCTGTTAACAAAATTATTGAGCAGTCACCAAATAATCTCAAATTTCAAATGGGCAAAAAAGACTACAGCATCAACATTGGCGGAACTTACAATATTTATAATGCTCTAGCTGCCTATTCTGTGGCACGTTATTTTGACCTAAGTGAAGAAGAAATTGCTCAGGCTTTTGGAAAAAACAAGCGGATTTTTGGCAGACAAGAATTAATTAAATATGAAGGAAAAGAGATTAACCTGATCTTAGTTAAAAATCCTGTTGGTCTAGATGAGGTGCTGCACATGCTTAACACTGAAAAAGATGATTATTCCTTAGTAGCCTTGCTTAATGCCAACCACGCTGACGGCATTGACACTTCCTGGATTTGGGATGGTCAGTTTGAAGACCTCAACCATAAGCAAATTAAAAAAATTTTGGTTGGTGGAGAACGCTGGCACGACATGGGCTTTCGTCTGGAAGTTGCAGGTTTTGATCTGGGTAAAATGGTTACCTGCACCGACAATGAGGAAGTAATTGCCAATATTGCTAACTTACCAACGAAAAAGGTTTACATTTTGTCTACCTATACTGCTATGCTCTCTTTACGCAAGACTATGGCTGAGAAAAAGATGATTAAGGCTGGGATGTAAAAAGTAGCAATAATATAAATTGAAAACCCGCAAAGTGTGCAATGAAGCATTTTGCGGGTTATTTTTATTTTGTATTTTGTGCTAAGTTAAAGATCTTGACGTTGTTTTCTTGCGCGATTTTTTCGTTAAAATTGTGAGCCACTTCAATAACTATTGAAGGCAGTTGGTAAATTAAGCGGTGTACTTCATCAGCATTTTGATGATCCAGGCTAGAAGTAATTTCATCTAGCAAAAAGATCTTCTTATGACGCAGCAGTCCTCTGGCAACAGCCAGTCTCTGCGCTTGTCCACCGGAAAGGTTTTTGCCTTGTTCCTTAATTTCAAAATCCAGTGCCTTGCTCCCTAATTCTTTGTATAAACCTACCTTTTTCAGAGAAGCAACTAATTCTTCGTCTGTGAAATTTTGCAAAAGAGAAAGATTTTCCCGAATCGTTCCTGCAAATAACCAGATATTCTGTGAAATAAACACAAAATCTGAATATTTCAATTTGTGTCCGCCAAATTTCACATCACCCTTTTCAATTGGAATGTATCCTGCTATTGCATTTAGCAAAGTCGATTTGCCAACACCCGAGGGTCCAGTAATAATCATTTTGTCGTTTTCATTTAAGCTTAAAGACAGGTTTTTAAAAATTTCCCGGTCACCACGTTTAACCGACAGTTTTTTAACAACTAGTCTATGGTCAGCTTCTGGCTGAGAAACTTCTTGATCTGTTTTTGTTTCAGTCCAAGAAATCTTTCTAATTCCTTCTGTACTTTGAATTTGAGTTTCAAAATTAGTCAGTTGCCGAAAGCCACCAACCACGTGATCCGCAGTAAGAGTCAAGGTAAGAATCGTACTTACTGTGACCCCTAAGATGCTGTTTTTGGCCATCCAAAGACCTATGAAAATCGGAGTTAAAGTTATTAATATGGCAAATAGCCAAGAAATAAACTGCAGAACATATTGGAAAGCATTCAATTGGTAATATCTTTGTTCCTCATCGTGCAAAGAATGATCAAATTTCTGCATAAATAGTTTTTTAACGCCAAAATTCGTAATTTCAAAACGCCCTGCAAATAAGTCACGCGTAATCGCTAAAAAATTGGAATTAGAATGGCTCCACATGTCTGTCTTAATTTTCATCTTTTCTTTACCCATATAACTGGGAAGAAGCGACATGAAGGAAAGAGCCAAATAAATCAGACCTAAAACCGGATTAGTCATTAATACTACAACTGTAGAAGATATCACTGTCATCAAACTTTGAAAAAGAAATAGAAGCGGTTCAAAATACTTTTCTTCTATCTGTTTGGAAATACTAGTCATGTTGTTCAAAACTTCAGATGAATCCAAGTTAGGATTGTTAAATGAACTGGCAAAATTTGCCCTAAAATAAATGCCTTTTATCTTTTCATTTAAAGTCTGAATTGCTTTTTGCATTAACAGGCTAAATAAGAAAAGAGAAACATAAACGGTTAAATATGATAAAACTGCGACTAGGCCAAATACGATCAAACTGTGACCATCTTTGACGTTAAGCCTGGGAATATAACCTAAAATATAGCCATTTAATACTCCTTCAAAAGAACTGGTAACACCAAAGATAAATAAACAAAGTATCATCCAGGGATTAAGATTGCTCAAAACCCATTTTAGTGTGACATTTACCTCTTTTTTGTTCATGCTTTTACCCCATCTTAGCTTAAGTTATTTAGTTTGTAATTATAGCAAGATTAAAAACAAATGACTATCAGATGTGAGTAAGAGGTCGATTTTTTCAGCTAAGTGGTTTAAAAAAAGTGAATGTAGTATAAACGTAATTGCTAAATGCAGATGTTTTTAAACAAAGTATTCGGCAAGCAAGATTTTGCTATTGGTAAATCAAGCAACTAGAACAAAAACAAGTGGTGAAAAAAAAGTTTATTGACCTAATTTTTGCAACTTAGTTTTTAAAAATTTACAATTTATAAAAGCGCTTGCATAATTGAAAAACTTCTGCTATATTTATCTTGTTAATGATAGCGTATGTAACTGGTAATGCAGGCAAGACTACATTGATGACTAAAATTTAGTTTTAAATCTTAGTTATTATTGTTGTTTTTGTCTGCTTTTTTAGTGGCAAACAAAAATGAATAAGATAAAGAAAATACTTAACGTTAATGTTGTTGTTATTGAACAAGATGGTACAGAGTATATTGCTTTTGGGAAAGGAATAGGATATCATGCAAAAATCAATCAAGTTATACCCGATGAAAAAATAAGCCGTATTTATACTTCAGTAGACAATAGTAAGCAAAATGAGCTAATTCAATCTTTGAAAAAAATACCTGCAAATATTATTAAAACAACAGAAGAAATTGTTGAATTTGCGGAGAAGTTTTTAAATGAGAAGCTGGATGCAAGTATTTTCTATTCACTTTCAGATCACTTATATTTTGCCACTCAAAGATTAGAGCAAAATTTAACTCTGGGAAATAGAATATACTTAGAAATGAAAACCTATTTTAAAGATGAGTTTAAAATAGGTATATTCTCACTAAATATTATTGAAAAAAATTTAGGCATCAAGATGCCACAAGAAGAAGCGGCAAACATAGCTTTTCATATTATAAATGCATCAAGCAAAGATGAAAGCAGTAATGTCTTAGAAATTTCCAGAATGATTGATAACATTTTACAAACTTTACGAGTTATTAGTCACGGAAAGTTAAAGTATGAGGGAATAAATTACGATCGCTTTGTGACACACATAAAGTTTTTTGCAGAAAGATATATAAATGATCAAATGTTTGCGGATGACCCTACTTTACTCGAAAAGGTGTCTGATTTATATCCCGAAGCAAGTAAAATTGCTTTTAAACTGAAGCAAACTTTAGAAGTAATATATACCAAAAGAATTTCAAAGGAAGAATTAGCTTATCTTATTATTCATATTCACAGAGTAATGATGTATTAAAGGAGAATGTATATGAGAAGCAATAAAGAAGTGACTGATTTAATAGTTGAAAATATTGGAGGGGCAAATAATATTTCAAGTATGTATCATTGTGCCACCCGCATTCGCTTTAATCTAAAAGATAAAACGAAATTCAACTATCAGTTTTTAAGAGAACAACCGGAAATTTTAGGCGCGGTCCAGTCTGGAGAAGAGTCACAAGTTATAATTGGTGCAAAAGTTGGTGAATATTTTAGGCAAATTCAAAAAGATTACCATATTTCAAGTGAAAATGACGAGTCTAACAATATCGAAAAAAATAAAGTCGGCTGGTTTAGGCGATTAATTAATGTTCTAGTGGGAATAATGGCTCCAATCATCACTGCTTTAATAGCTGGTGGTATGTTTAAAGTTATTATTTCTATCTTAACTACTTTTAATTTAATCTCACTAAAATCTCAAAGCTACGCCATTTTGAGTTTTATGGCCGATGCAGTATTTTACTTTTTACCTGTGATGCTGGCAGTAAGTGCTGCTGAATATTTTAAAACCAATAAGTTCTTGTCCATTGCAATTGCTGGTGTTTTATTGCATCCCAACTGGGCGGCTATGGTAGCTGCAGGCAAGCCTGTTGCACTTTTCGGCATTCCTGTTACTTTGGCTTCATATAGCAGCACTGTAATCCCAATAATTCTCTGCATTTGGATTCAGTCATACGTTGAAAAATTTGCAGAAAAAGTTTCACCAAATGTTATCAAAACCATGCTAAAGCCATTACTTATATTCTTAATTATGGCGCCGCTTGCTTTAATTCTAATTGGACCAATAGGATCTTGGTTAGGTAATTTATTAGCACTTTTAGTTAACACACTTAACAAATATGTACCTTGGCTAGTGCCAACTCTTATGGGCACCTTCACCCCACTTCTGGTTATGGTAGGTATGCATGTGGCTCTGACACCTCTAGCCTCTCTGGGATTTGCCAGTGCAGCAAGAAGTGAAAACGTGCAAGGACCTGGTATGCTTGCTTCAAATATAGCTCAAGCTGGCTGTTCTTTTGCAATTGCAGTAAAAGACAAAACTCCTAGAAACAGACAAATCGCAACGTCTGCAGGAATTACTGCCCTTTCTGGTATTACCGAACCTGCACTTTATGGTGTCACCTTAAAATACAAGCGTGCTCTATATGCTGTTATGGCAGCAGGTGGAATTGCCGGTTTTTATGCTGGGATTACCAAAGTTGTTCGCTATTCTTTTGGCTCTCCTGGTATTTTCACTATCGTAAACTTTATTGGTAAGCCGGGGAATTTCGTTAATGCAATTATAACTGGGGTTTTAGGCTTTGTATTAGCTTTTGTTTTTACTTACCTATTTGTCAAAATCGATCAGCCTGTGACCAAAAGCAATTTAGAAAACAGCACAGGAAATATAATAACTAGTAACAATATTGATAATTCTGAAGAAGTTGTCAGTGCACCTGTTGATGGTAAAGTCGTTGCTCTAGATCAAGTGAATGATGAAGTATTTTCTTCTGAATCTTTGGGTTCAGGAGTTGGAATTATTCCAATCAGTGATTTGATAGTTTCACCAGTAAATGGAAAGATCACAGTTGCATATAAAACAGGTCATGCCATTGGAATTACCACCCCTCTTGGTAATGAATATCTAATTCACATTGGCATAAATACTGTTAACCTTAAAGGAAAGCACTTCAAAGTTCTTACTAAAGAGGGACAAGAAGTCAAAAAAGGTGATCCTCTAGTTCAAGTTGATTTTGAAGCTATCAAAAAAGAGGGCTATGATCCAACAGTAATGGTCATTGCTTTAGACAAAAAGAATGATCAATTAACCTTCTTTTCCAAAGATAATGTCACAATTGACAATGAAATTTTCAAAATCAATTAAAATGTAATTTAACGAACACAGAAAAAGCATAATTCTTAGAAGTGAATTATGCTTTTTGATTATCTTAAAAGTTTGCTTTCTTAACAAATCTATTTTTATCTACAATATAATATTTTTTATTTTTAATTTTGATGGGATCACCATATGCTTTTGTTGTTGAACCTTTTTTCAAAACTTTCTTATTTTGGCGATCACCATATTGATTATAAATGTATGCATTATGTTTTATTTTACGGACTATAGAATCAACATTACCGGCAGCAATGTAATAATTTATTTTGCTATTGCCTTTACCATTTAGAACGTAAAAATTGCGTCCGTTGATAGTCGTTTTACCATATGTCATCAGTTTCGAACCAATTTTTAAAATAATTTGGTTTGCACGAGTACCAGTATTGTCATAAAGATAAGCATTGTGCATCAACACTACAGTCTTTTCGCTACTTGAACCGTTATTATTGCTTTCGTCTTTGTCCTTATTTTCATCATTATTCTCCACTGGATTTGTTGGCTCAACCGGAACGGGATTAGGAGCAGGATAATTATTGTCGGTATCATCTGGTGGTGTTACTAGTTTTTTCCAAGTATAAGCGCCCGGCTTAAGAGATCCATCTTGACTTTTTTGAATTAATTCAGCAGTAGTTAGTTGAGGTTCGCTATTATTATTGGTCAATCGCCATTTGTTGATAAAATTTTCTTTATTCGGTGTTTTTTCAGGATTTGGTTGCCCCAAAGCCACATCGGTACTTAATTTTGTTTTTGTGCCTAAAACTAAAGTAGTTATACCTGGTGCGTATTGGTATACAACCTTGCCGTTCACAATAGTCCCCACTGGTAGAGTCAAATCATATGCCAGCATATTTTTCATATTGGGACTTTGGGTAGTATCAAACGAACTCAAATCCAAGTAGTTGAGGCTGATCAAATAACTAAGCATATCTGCCATGTTAGTCACTTTTTCAGTATTGAAATGACTTAAATCAAGTTCAGTTAAATTATAATCACCATGAAACATATTTTTCATTGAAGTAACAGAACTGGTATTAAGATCTTTGACTCCATCAATTTTAGTAAGATTTGCACAGCCATTAAACATAAAAGTCATATCTTTGACATTTTTTGCATTGGAAGCAAAATTACCGCCAATATTTAATGATCCGTCATCACTATCTATGAACATATCCGTAAACATGTAACTCATATCAGTAACTGCAGAAGTGACCCAGCTTGATAAATCAAGAGACTTAATTTTACTGGCATAAAACATCCCTCTCATGCTAGTTACTTCTGAAGTATCAATGTTACTCAGACCACTAATCTCTGTGAGATTTATTAAACGCTCATCCTTTACATATCGAAACCAATAGCCAAAGTCGCCTACTAGTTTTAAATGCTGGTCAAATTGGATCCTCTTTACGTTTTTTAATATATCTGGGTCTGCAAATGCGCCCGCACCATTGTCTGCACCCTTAATTGTACCGGCACCCACTTTTAATGTGTTATTTGAAGGATCATAACTCCATTCAGGACCGTCAGCTCCCCATTTGCCAGACTTGACAACAGTTGATTCATCTTGAGTTTGTACAGAATTTTTTTGTATCTGAGAATCATCATCTACTCTTGTATGCAGTTCTTGATAACCAATTTTAGTAGATCCATCAATGCTCTTGCTGCTTCCTAATTGTATATTATTTTCATAATTTTTTAATCTATTAGCGCTAACAACGTTAACATTGACGATAATAAAAAGTGTAAAGGTTGCAACAGTTAAACTGCTTTTTTTAAGAGAATTTTTTAATGCTATATTCATATGTATTATTTTCCTTATATTAAACATTATACAAAGTTATTAACATTTACTATATAATATAAGATGATAACAGAGAAGTTTAATTTTACTTTTTATTCTGCTTGCTAACATGATTAATTTTACTGATATTTAAGTGTTATTTATCTAATAAACTAATAAGGGTATTGGAAATAAACCTCCAATACCCTTATTACCTCAGCATAGAGCATTATTTTTAAAAGCAAAATATCAATTACTTACGCAATTCTTACTCTTTAACTCTTTAATTATTTATATATTTTTTCAAGAACAACCCTTGATGTGATACTAGTTGATCAATCATCTTAAAAGAACTCTTGGAAAGATTTTTAAAATATGTATCATATCCATCTTCGATTACCATTATTGAAAACTGATTGCCATCATCGAAAATTATATACAAAGCAGACCAATTTTCAATAATTATTTTTTTATCAGTTTAGCTAATTTATCTAAACCAATTCGTCGTAAATCTTTATTTATCAGTTTTGGATAAAGTGGCTTCTGGTCAGTATCATCTAAAAAAACGTGTGAATCATAGTAGTAAAGAATTGTGAAAGCAATAAAAATAATTTTTTTAGCAAAATGAGGTTTAAAATCTTTGTTTAAATATTCTGATAGTTCAGAATAATCTTCATTGGGAAAAGTTATTGGTACAAAATCTATATAATAATAGTTTTTTGGATTTATTTCTGTATTTAATAATTTGTCTTTTATTTTATTGGCATTAGCCTTTTTTCGATTCATATTTCTATTTCTCTAATTTCTCAGGATTTTTCCATTAGCTGACAATATAGCTTGTCTGATTCCTTTTCTATTTTTGAGTTTCCATTTACCATGGCCATGACCATTTTTGTCTATAATTATTCTCCAGCCCTTGTCTTCTTTATAACCATGACCCTCAGGACCTAACAGATTATCTATGATAACATAGGCTAATTCAGAGTTCATTTTCTTCCTCCCAATTTTTTTAGATTTGATTCCAATCTTAATTATTTATAAACTGATTCCTACTTAAAAATACCACTAATATTGCCTTACTTCAGTTTCGCTTTTATTTAATTTAGAAAACAAAGTCTGAATCAGAATAAGTGTTTTTCTTCAAAAACAGTCCTTGATGTTCTACTAATTTGTCAATTATTTCTAAACCTTTTCCAGTAAGATTGTAAAAATATGTACTATACTCATCTTCAATACTCATTAATGAAGTCTTACCATCATTCTTAAAAAGTATATTAATTCCTTTGCTATTTTCCATAACCATCATTTTAATCAAAGTAGCTATAGCATTTAAACCGACATGTCTTATATCTTTAAACACTAAATCTGGATAAATAGGTTTAGTATATTTATTCTTTTTTAAATAAGTTAATGATCGAGGATCAGTATCTTTATCCCATTTATCTATAAAAACTTGCGAATCATAATAATATAGAATAGTAAAAGCAATAAAGACTATTTTATTTGCAAAATCAGGCTTATAATTTTTTTCTAAATAATCTGCCAGTTCTGAATAATCTTCATTGGGAAAAGTTATTGGTACAAAATCTATATAATAATCATCTTTATGGCTTGGCTTTGCACTTGCCAATTTTACAATTAACTCATAGGCTTTTTCGGGTTTCATTTTGATGACCTCATTTCTTTTTTATATTTGATCCCAATTTTAATTATTTAAAAGGGATTTTTACTTAAAATTACCAATAATATTGCCTTACTTCAGTTTTGCTTTTACTTAACTTAAAAAAACTCAATCAGAATAAGTAACTCACCTCTAAAATAGTCCTTGATACTCTACTAAATTGTCAATCATTTTTAAGGCCTTTCCTGTAAGGCTGCAAAAAGAAATATTAGAATATTCAATGCACATTAACGAAGTCTTACCATTGTTTTTAAAAAGTACGTTAACTATTTTCCATAATCATTATTTTAATTAGAATAGCTATAGCATTTAAACCAACATGTCTTATGTCTTTAAATACTAAATCTGGGTAAATAGGTTTAGTATGTTTATTCTTTTTTAAATATGCAAATGACTGAGGAACATCATCTTTATCCCATTTATCTATAAAAACTTGCGAATCATAATAATATAGAATAGTAAAAGCAATAAGCACAATTTTATTTGCAAACTCATAATTTTTTTCTAAATAATCTGCTAATTCTGAATAATCCTCATTGGGAAAGTTATTGGTACAAAATCTATATAGTAATTATCACGCGACTTTTGGCTTTGCAATTCTGCAATCAATTCATAGGCTTTTCAGGTTTCATTTTCATTCTTTACTTTCACACTATTTATTTCTATACGCAACACAATTATAATAACATATGTTACTTTTAAATCAATATGAACTTGTAAAATTGTCTAATGGAATTATTTTTAATCCCTTTATACAAAAACTTAATTAAAATCTATCACTAGTAATGAGAAGAATAATAATTTACTCATCTTAGAGTTGAAGGAAGAGACAATGCAAGAATTATACTATCACTGAAAATTTAAATTTTCTTGTTTGTTTTATTTTTTCTCTTTCATTATAGTTGTCATTGGTAAGCTTTATAATCTCCACCAGTTTGTTTTAGGATTATATGTTAATCTGAACTTACCAATAGTCATTTTATAGCCAGTAATCATTACAATTTAATTTTTCATAGAAAAAATGTAGAAAGAAAATAAATAGTTACCACTCCCAGAGGTAATTTATAATAGTAATTTTAATTCCAAACTCTTCTAATTTTGACAGATATATCAAAGATTACTCCGTCTTTACTTTACAAAAAATATGGCGTCTAAAATATGTCTTTCAGGTAATTTGGAAAAAATTTGAAAAAACAAAAATGCCTTTATACCAGTGTTTAAACCACCTGATATAAAGGCAAAAATGTCATTATTGGGATATCCGGGATAGCATTGCACTTGCTGTAATGCTTGTTACATCAACGTTTTCAGAACTCAATTTAAAATTTTGCACCGAATTTTGTACCCGATTTATCCATTCATGTAATTGTCTAGTTTTTCAACAGCCTTATTCTGATGATACTTTGATACGTGAGTGTAAATATCCATCGTAGTTTTAATGGACTTATGTCCTAGCCTAGCTTGTACGTCTTTCATAGAAACACCTGCTTCAAACAACAGTGAGGCGTTGGTATGCCTAAAACCGTGAATAGTAATGCGTCTAAGACCTGCTTTTTTGCAAATAGCTTTGTTCCAGTTGACAATAGCGCCCTCACTCAATGGCTTATTCTCTACACCACGGTTAAATATGACCTGATTACTAGTAATACTAATAACTACTGCTTGTTTACGTTGCTCTTGCTGCCACTGCTTTAGTATATTTACCGTACTCTTATCAATTGCTATTTTACGATAGCTACTACTGGTTTTTGGTGTTTGCACAATAACCTTATTATTTAGTCCTTTGGTAAGGGTACGTTTAACACTCAATACATTCTCTTTAAAATCAATATCAGACCATTTAAGCGCTAATGCTTCTCCTCGGCGCAATCCTGTATAAGCTAACAGTCTAAATAAGGTAAACGCCTTTTGATTGTATTTCTCAGCATACATCAGGAACTTCTTTAGCTCCTCTTTAGTATAAAAGTTAGTAAACTCCTTGTGGACATTCTTAACTTTAGGACGAACTACATTCTTCATAGGATTTTTATTGATTATTTCTAACTTAATAGCATAATCAATAACATCACTGGTATAGAAGATATACTTCTTATAAGTTCCTGGTGCATCCCTAAACCACTGGTTTACTGCCTTTTGGCACTGAATTACTGTTAGCTTGTCCAAGTATATATTACCTAGCACCTTAATCACATGGTCGTTAATAATACGTTTTGTGGTAGCAAAGGTGCTTTCTTTTACTGTCGGTCGATAAACCTCTAGCCACATCTCTATCACTTCAGAAAGCTTAAGACGCCGTTCATTAAATGGCCTATATTCTCCTGTCTCAATGGCTAACTCGGCTTTTAGATACGCTTCACGTGCTTCTTTTAGACTCTTTAAGCTGCTTTTTCTAATTAAGATAGATTTACCTGTACTACTGTCTTTACCAGCATAGATACTGAATTTATAGCGTTTCTTACCTGTTTTAGTTTCATATTCAATAATGTTCATAGTTTAGTTACCTCTTTTAGTTTTAAAAGGCAATGGTGGACTAATCAAAGTATCCTAACCTATATTTAAAGAATAAAAAATATAACCTTCTTAAAAAGACATCTTAAATCAGCTTTCCTATCTAATCCGAATTATAGGTAAACTCCTGTTTGCCTTTACTTTTATTCTTTAATTATGTTTATTATTTATGTAATCATCTATTTCGGTCGTATCCTCATTATTTTTTCTCTTAAATTTTCTATATACTTCTATAAGATTTTCAGCATCATGATTAATAATAAAGTTAATAAGTTGTCTATCATTATTTTTAACTCTTAACTCCATTTCATCTATAATCTCGTTTCCTTTTTTATCGAAGTCAATACGTTGGCTATAAATTGCAGTGTTTATAATATAAGATTTAAAATATTCTAACTCATTAAAATTATCAATTTCTTCTTTTAAATTTGATATAACTTTATAATAATTGTTTATTGCTACCTTAGCTTCTTCATAATTATAAAATTCTATCTTATCTATAGTTTCTTCGTGTAATTTGTTTTCATATGAAAATGCACTTCTGTACATTACCCCTAACGCAGTTACATTTGCAGTGGTTTTTATACTTTTGACCTTTAAGTCTAGCTTGTCATTAAATTTGTAAATTAAAAAACTAATTGGACCATCTTTAGTTATATTATTAAAAGTATCATCTTCTAAAAAGTCAGAAAAATGCTTCAACCAATATTTTTTCATAAGTTTTGTCAAAGGAAATTCTGTTTCATCCTTGGGATAGAGCTCATAAGGTAATTTATCTTTGCTAGTTATTTTTATATAAGTGTCTACATTATTTACTATATTGGGTAAATTTTTATATGTTATTCCATTTTTCATTAGAGAGTTTTCAATTTTGTAGCCATCAAAATAATATTTATGTAATAGTTCAGGAAAAATGCTTTTTAATTCTTTTTTAGAAAAAATTGTTCCTTGAATAAACGGAACAGAAACATTAAAAAAATTTGCAAGTTTTTCCCAAACCTTTGTACTTGGATTTCTTTTTCCAGTTTCATATTGACTAAGGGTACTATCTAACATACCAATTTGTTTACCTAACTCTTTTAGAGTTAGGTTATTTTTTTGTCTTAGCTCTTTCAGTCTATTTGGCATTTTCTTAATCTCCTTAAGCTAAATTATAGCATTAATTCACATTTTTGTGAATTATCCTATTGACACTCACAATAATGTGAATTATTATAAATATTGCATTCACACATATGTGAATTAAAATGATGAAGGGATGAGACTATGTATTTAACTGAACAACAAGTTTTAGCACTTAAACGTAAACGTGGTGAGCTCAATTATTCAACAGCTGATCTAGAAAAGATAACCGGAGTTAACAGGTGGACACTGAATGACATCATTAAGCACGAACATCGAAATGTTAACGAGAAAACTTTCAAGGCTATCAACGATTGGTTAATTGAACAATACACTACCATTAAATAGGAGATTATCAATGTAAAAAGAAGTTGAAATACCAAATTATCTTGACAATAAATTTATTCAAATTGCTTCAGAAAGCAGTACTTTAAATGAATGCTTAAGTTTACTCACAGACAAAATAGATGAAATTATAAGTCCTAGTGACTTAACGTTGGATAAATTGAATAAAATATCAGCTTTGGCCAAGTTAATTGAAAGTTATGCAGATAAACATAATAACTTGGTAAACCAAACTTATATGTTGGTTACTTGCGGAAAGGATTAACAAAAATGAAAACATTTGTTAAAAATACTAAAGCATTGAATACTGGATTAATAGCTGCATCCCTTCAAAGTGAAAACATGTTAAGAGCTGCGGAAATAATGCTTGAAAAACTACATAGTATACAGGGTCCTGAAGACATGACGCTAGATGATTATGAACAGCTTTATGCGTTAACAGACTTAATGAAAGTTTACGCAAAATACCAGCGAGATGAGATATCACATACACAAATGCTAATTGAGTTTAAAGAGGAGTAAAACTTATGGAAGAAAAAGAGATTAAGACTGTTATTGTTAATACAATTAAAGAAGCTCTTAGCAAACCCAAACCGTATTTAAATCGCCGTGAGATTGCAAAATATTTTGGTGTAGCTGATTCTACTATTAGCTATTGGGCTTCTTTAGGGATGCCGGTAGCTATTATTGACGAGCGCAAAATGTATGGCAAGGAAAGTATAACCAACTGGTTAAAGTCAAAAGAGCAAGCAAAAAAGCCCGTTACTAACCAACAGTAACGAGCAACAAGCAAAATAATCCATTAATAAAAATTAAAACCACAATAGGCAATGGTGGATTAATCAAAGTATTCTAAATGAATTATTTTCTTAATTATAGATAAAACGAGGTATTTATGCTAGTAGATTATGCTATTAAATATTCTGAACATGGTTTTTCAGTAATTCCAATTGGTCAGAATAAGCGGCCATTAATTAAATTTGCTGATAGACCATCCTTAACAGTAAAACAAATTAAACAAATATGGGCTAAATATCCGAATGCCAATATTGCGCTAAAGACCGAACAATTTTTTGTCATTGACGTTGATCGTCACGGTAATAACGTGGATGGCTTAAATTCAATTAGAGAGCTTAATCATCCTGAATGGTTTAAAGATACCTTGACAGAAAAAACGGCTCATGACGGTTATCATTTCTTTTTTAAAAAGCCCAAAGATTTTAATATTAGCCAACATATTGGTTTCTTACCAAGTGTAGATTTAAAAGCACATCCTAATAACTACATAGTTGTAGCACCTAGCCGAATTAACGGTAACCCTTATCAATGGCTTAATCATTGCCCTATTAAGACAGCACCACAAGGCTTAATTAATCTAATCAGGAGCAGACATCAAGCTAAAGACACCCTTTATAAAACTAACAGTAATAAAACCAAAACAGCACAGCTTTTTGAAATGATTACTACAGGTTTGGGGGAAGCTGGAAACCGCAATGATACCTTAACTAGCTTTATAGGTAGTTTGCTATTTCGTGGTGTTGACCCCTATTCAGTAGCAGAATTAGCACACATTGTTAATGAACACACTCCCGACCCTTTACCTGAAAAAGAAGTCATTAAGACTGTTAATTCAGTAGCAAAGAAAGAAAACAGGAGGTGTTAATGTTAATGATCAAAGAAGAACTCGATACAGTAGAATTAGATAAAATTAAAGATCGACAAAGTAATCCAACAATATCATGGATTTATAGAGATGAACAAAGTGACAAACGCAAAGTTGACATCCCTAAACTAGGAAAAGATGTTCTTGCAGAGCATGATTACACAATAGCCGAACATGGCAACAAAGAGGAGTTTTACGAGTATAACGAAGTAAAAGGGTACTGGGAGCTTAGAAACATTAAAAGCATTAAGAGCTTTATTACAGAGCTTTTAAACAGATATAACGTGTGGACTGATCGAGTGGCTAGGGATGCTTTTCATTTTGTTTGTGACAGCATTCAGCGTGTTAAATGGATAGATACGTTTGGTAAAAAGCAAGGTAATTATTTTAACTTCAAAAATGGTGTTTGGAATTGGGATGATTTCAAATTGCAAGAGCATTCGCCTAAGTACTATTTTACATCATGTGTTGATTATGACTTAGTCCCCTTTGATGTAGAAAAAGAGTTAACTAATATCAAGAATAAAAAAGCAGCGCAATTTGAAACAACTAAATGGCTTTGGAAATCGTTTGGTGAAAACATAACTCCAATAATGGAATTGATCGGTTATTCTTTCTACCCCAGTTACAAGCCCATTCAAGCTTTTGTTTTGATAATAAGTAATGGTGGTGACGGTAAGACAACTTTTGCCAATTACCTGCAGACGCTATTAGGCCAGGAAAACGTTGCTCATGTTTCTCTAGAGAACTTGACAGATGATAAAAGCAACAACTTTAGTTTTTCAGAACTAGCTGGTAAATGGCTAAATATCCATGATGATATTTCAAAGTCCTTTATTAAGAACCCAGCTATTATCAAAACCTTAACAGGTGGCGGTGAAATGAACGCTCCAGTAAAAAATAAAGCTGATATCACCTTTTCTAACCATGCTAAGCTGCTCTTTATTGGTAACGAAGAACCTAGTTTTTCCGATACCAGCAATGGCTTTAAGCGCAGGGCAAACATAGTTCACTTCATGCGAATAAAGAACTTTGATAAAGCCATCGATACTGAAAAAATAAAAAAAGAACGTGGTAAATTTGTTTATTTATGTATTTACATAGCAGAGAAAGCTATGGCTAAACATACCCTTACACAAACTTTATCAATTTTGAAAGCAAGAAACAAATGGTTAACTGACAATGATCTAGTTCAGCAATTCATTAATGAAAATTACATTCAAAGTGAGGGTTCAACAGTAAACCAAGAAAATTTATACCAGACTTATAAAAATTGGTGTGATGACAATGGAATTAAACATCCCCTCACAATGACTAAACTCAAAAACGAATTAGAAAGAAAAGGGATAGTACGAATTAGCAAACAATTGAGATTATCAAACGGCAAAAGACCACGCCTTTATTTCTACAAAAATATCAAAGCTAAATAACTAAGGGAACAAAAAACAATCCTCATAAGCACTGAAATATCAGCAAAGGAACCCATGTGAACAATTAAAGAACAAAATTCAAAATGACCAAATCCCTTGAATAACTAGGTAAGGAACAAAGGAACACTCTTATATTAAAACAGCAGAAGATATATATAATATATATACATGCGTGGGTAAAATCGTTAAAAAATTTGTTCTTTGTTCCCAACCTTGATACTGTAGGGCTTAGGTCTGTTTTTAAATTTGTGACAGCACAAAAATAATTGTGACAAATACTTCTATACATTCGCTAAACAATTTCAGAAAGCGTGAATGGTCAATTACCTTTTATATAAAATTAAGTAAGGGAATTAAATTATATGTATTACTCACTTGAAGATTTAAATAACTTCGATAAATTAGATTTTGTTATGCAGATTGAAAAAAATCTGGTAAACAAGCTGCTATTCATTTCTGCGATTGTATGACATTAATTTTAAATAAAGCAAAACATAGCGAGTATTTTGATGAAATGAACGATGAGCTAACTTGGTCTAGGATAGCCGTTGAGCATGACGGTACACCTACACTATTCTTTGGTTCCTTTTCAACTAAGTCATTTTATATATACACCATAAAAGGTAATCAAATTAAACGTGAGGTTAAGCAACTAGTAAATGACTAATTACAAATGTTTATGCTAATAAATGCTAAAGCTAATAGGTATCGTTTTTACTTATCCTCTTTTCAGTATACTCTTTTAAAATAAACTAGCTAAAACGGCTAGTTTTTTGTATTATTTTTATGAGGTGAATTGGATGAACTGGATTCTTAATTGGGGATTTCTAATTTTAAAATTGATTTGGACTATATTGTCGTTGCTATTTCTTATTTTTACATTTTTTATGATTTTTTTGTTTATCAGATTTGAACAAAATAAAAAAGGAAGCAAAAAAATTAAAACATCAATAAATTGGTATAAAAAATTTAATAATTTTTGTAAATGTTATATTGATGAGAAGAAATCAATATTGCTTTATATTACTTTGGCCATTATGATGTTGGGGTTACCAATAGCCATTCAAAATAACTATGTAAGAATTGGTATGAGTTTGAAAAGGTGCATTAATATTGGAGCTCCAAGTGCTTGGCTTGGCTTTTGGGGATCATATTTAGGAAGTATACTATCAATTAGTTTTGCATATATTAATTCAAAAATTGAAGCTAATAGACAAAAAGAAAGCTTAGAGCGACAACTTGAACAAAGTAAAATAAACGATCTAGACAATGCAATTAAAATAGATGAAATCAATAATTTAACAATGATATTAGGAGAGGTATCAGATTATATGGCCAACATTTGCTCTCTTAATCTTTTCGAAAAATACCCAAATGAAGTCATTGATCTAAATACGTTCGAGTCTTTTAAAGGTGAATTTAGTAATCTAGTTATTAAGTACATGAAAAATTGGAATAAATTCATTTTGAGATGTTATATTTCTAATGAAGAATACTATAATCTTAGGAATCTTAATAAAAAAGTATCAAAAATATCTCATAAAATTGGCAATAGTATACTTCAATACGAAGAAAAGATAAACTCTAATTCTGACAACAAAACCCTTATAAATATACTTCAAGAAATTTCTAAGAATCTTAGCTATTTATACGACACGTCTGAGGATCTTAGGAATTATGTGACAAAATTGTTAGTTGAAAATAAGGATGGCATACAAAATAAACAAGATAATTTAGATTCAAAATCTAAGGCTGTTTTCTGACTATATTACAATATATCAAAAATAAAGACACAATAATGTCGGTAAAACAGACATAGATGTGTCTTTTTGTTTACTCTGATTTTATAAGGTGCTAATTACTTATTAAACAAGATTTATATTGATATTTGAATCGAATAGTGTGTGGTTATTCACGGCTGCAGTATTTATCTTTGGACAATTGGCAAGATCTGTAGTTTCTTTATCTTTATAATTTTCAAAGTTATTGCCGATAGTTATCATGACATGCATCCCTTTACTTAGCAATGATATACAGTTCCCTACTCTGATAATAAATTGATCCCCTCCCCTAACCTTTGTAGGCGAATAGCCGCAACATGTGGTGTTTGCTTACATGACAGACTTAATTTTTAAATTTTTTTGATAAGAGAGGGTAAAACACTTGCAAACATTGATTTAATGGCTTTTATGGTGCTTGAACAGCGCTTAAGTGGCTTAATAATTACAGAAAACATGTAAAAACGAATATGTTCTGTTTATGCTAATAAATACTAACCTTATTTATGGTTTGCTATAAGTGCTTTCATACTAATAGACGTCAATTAGGCAAATTTTTCATTAAAATAAAAAATTATGAATGCTTCAATAGCCAAATTTTTGTATGCATTGTATGCACCCTTTTTTAATGTAAGAAGGCTTATACATCAGCAATTATAATCAATTAGTCTGCAATAAAAATGTTGGAAAGTGTTGGCTTTTTATTCAGAAGTAGTAACTAATTATTACCGTCAGGGATACCAAAATGTCAAATCCGTGCTGAAACTATATTGTTACAGATATTTTTGGACTAAATGATAACGTGAAATTACTCAAATATCTTAATAAATTCCGTATAATATTATTTCTAAAGAGAGTTTACATAATATAAAGCTTTTCTCCAATTAAAATTGTAAATAATTCGCTTACTAGAAAGGGAGCCTTAACGTGGGGCCCCCTTATTTATATTTAGTAATTAAAAAATGCTCTAAAAAGTTTAATCACTTAAAAACTAGTTTTGGCTTTAAAATATTTAGCAATTATGCTAATTTTTATGCCCGATCCACATTTGGTTTGGGGTACAAAATAAGTTAAACAACCTACATTCTATTTCAATTGTAATAACTAGTGTGAAAGCACTAGGACAATCCAACTTTGGTTTTTCCCTATTGATTATAAAAGGGATGCCCATTTCGTTCACCCCTCTGAATAACGCATAAAAAGTGTGCAGTTTTCAAAAAAGTGTGCAGCGACAAAATACGCTATAAATCAGCATTCTTGACAGTTTTTGTTAAATAAATATCCTAGTAAATGCTAGTATTTGCTAGGATTAATTGTTTTTAACTAGTTGAAATAGACACATAATATTTAGATTAAAACCTGAAAAAACTTGAACATTTTTCTTAAAGCTACTGTGAAAGACGATCACTAATTTATTAGCTTAACGAAAGGTTCTATACCTATCTTCTTTTGATATGTAGCAAAGTTTTTCATAAATTCATTTATAGCTATCTGCTTCAGCTCCCAATATCTAGTTTTACCATAGCCCATTTTTTTCATGACTTCTTTATTAGTATGGTCAAATAAATAAACACCAGTAAGAATTTTCTTTGATTTAATAGAACATTTCTGAATAGCTTTGCCCACACACCAAGTCACGTTCTCAGCAAAAGTAATTTCTTCAGTGGCTATTACCTTATCCATTGTAGTAAGATTATCTATCTTATCAGCCGTTAAATCAGTTTTATGCCTACCTGAGTGCGCCACAAACATATCTAAATCTTGCTTAAGAAATACTTTTAGATTTTCCGTCACTTCCATAGGGATGGTTTCCTCCTTACATGTCCTTTTCTACCTCAAAAGATCTAATTTATTTATCCTAATTGCAAAGACAATTACTTATTCTCTTATTCTATAAAAAATGAAAAATTTGTACCGATTTTGCAGTTTCAAACAAAAAAGAAAGTCCAAAATAGACTTTCTTAAGGTAAATAAACTATAAATTATTAAATCTCTGAACACTTGATATTATAGCACTTTTCAGTACCTAACTATACCAATTTTAAGATATTTTGACTAATCCACCATTGCCAAAAAATTTGCACCGAATTTTGCACCTATTGGGCTAATTTCAGTTAATTTCAAAAAATGGCAAAAAATAAAAATGCCTTAGTACCAACACTTCAAGCTAGTTGAAACTAAGACAAATCATGAAAATTGGGATATCCGGGCTCGAACCGAAACATGCAGGAACCAGAAACCTGTGCCTTACCATTTGGCTATATCCCAGTGTTAAATCACCCGCACGAGAATTGAACTCGTAACTCCACCTTGAGAGGGTGGCGTCTTAACCATTTGACCAGCGGGCAAAATCAACAGTAATTATTATGCTTGAAGAGACAGTTATTGTCAAGTACTTTCAGTTCAAAAACTAAATTTAACTAATGAGTATTTTTAACACAAAGAAAAACTTCCGAAAAGCTCTTCAATCCGGAAGTTTTTTTATTATTGCCCCATTTTTTACCAACTACACTTTTTTGCAGTTTTCTTCAACTACTTTGTGCAAATGAACAATTAGGTATATTTTTTCCTGTTTAGTAATCCTCAAGTTAATTTTTTTCCTAATAAACTCATCGAAAGCATTAATAATTTCAACTTCCTTGGGCATTTTTGCAGCCAGGTCTTGGTAAAGTCCCTCTTGATCTTCATCTGAAAACAGTTTGTTTTCATAAACTCTTTCACAAAAATAATTTAGATGAGTCAAAAAGCGCGAATAAGTGAAAGTATTTTGGTCGATTTTCCCCCCGATAATCCTTTGAGCTATTTTCTCAAGACTACTCACCAAATCAGCTATTTCCCTGTTTTTCTGTTGATCTTCAACATCAACTTCCGCATCCACAAAATGTAGGCCAATGCCCGTTGCTTCGCTATTTGGTAACGAAACATGCATTTTTTTATTAATCAAATTAACTGCAAATAACCCTACCTGATATTCGTTTCTATGGTGAAGTAAAACGTCAGGATAGTTGAAATTTTCGCCAATATTTCCCTCTTTAACTCGCTTTACCACAAACGAAATATGATCAGCCAAGGATAAATAAAGGTAATCTTTTACTTTGATTTGATATTTTCTGGCGGCAAAATCTATTATTTCCCTAACCATATTTAGATAAGTTTCGTCTATCGTACTGGCTAGCTGAATAAAGTTTTTTAGCATTTTATTATCGGTTAAGACAAAAATCTTTTGAATTTCATCTTTTTTAACAGGATAACCAATTGCTTTATGGTAGCCTAGACCCTTGCCCATTAGGATACACTCTGCACCTGATTCATCTAATGCCAAAATAAGCGAATTATTCAAAACTTTTAGCACTTTCATCAGCTCACCGCCTAATTGCATACAATTGTTTAGTTGACCAATCCGTTATTTGCAATAACTTTTTGGTACCAGTAAAAACTGTCCTTGGGAATCCGACGTAGATCTTTTAGATCATTGTCAGTTCTATTGACGTAAATAAAGCCATAACGCTTTTTAAATCCCTGATGTGAACTTAACAGATCCATAACTGACCAAGGACAATAACCGATTAGCTTTACCCCATCCTGAATTGCATCATAACAAGCCTGGATATGATCTGCAAGATATTTTATGCGGTATTGATCATGAATCTTGCCATCCTTTGCCATAATGTCTGGCGTACCTAAACCATTTTCAGTAATAATCATTGGCAAACGAAACTGACGATAATATTCATTCAGTACAATTCTCAACCCCATAGGATCGATTTGAGCACCATATTCCGTTGCAGACAAGTTAGTATTTTTTTCGATCTTAAAATAGCCATACAGATCAAAATCCACATCATTTTTCCTTGTACCAAATTGGTGCTTGGCATCACTCGGTAAGTAACTGGCAACGAGCGTACGATAATAATTGACTGCTATGAAGTCAGGCCGAGCATCGCGCAATACTTGCTCATCTTGATCTTGCATTGATGGAAAAATGCCCACTCTTTTAAGGTAATTGCTATAGTACCCTGGATATTGTCCGTAACAATACATTTCCAGGGCATAATTAGTTTTAAAATTGTCATTCATTTTAGCAGCCCAAACATCTAGTGGCTTGGTAGATGCTGGATAAGTCATGGTGGATGATATTGCAGGTCCTATTTTACCGTTTGGCACCATCTTATGACAATCTTCCATAACACAGGCACTTGCTACAAACATATTGTAATCCATTTGAGCTCTGACACGTTCTTTATTCTTAGCTTCAACATGATACATGTTTAAGCGCTCGTCCACACGAACCATTAGGTTTTGTTCATTGATCACCTGCCAGTTCTTGACTCTGTCACCAAATTTTTTAAAACATATTTGGGCGTATCTTCTAAAAGCTGAAATGCAAGACCTGTTTTCCCAGCCGTTGTATTTTTCTACCAAGGCTAGGGGCAAATCAAAATGATATAGAGTTACAAACGGCTCAATCCCATTTTCAATCAGGCAATCAATCACTTTACTGTAAAAGTCTATCCCCTTTTGGTTAACCTGACCATCACCGTCAGGAATAATTCTCGACCAGGCAATGGAGAAACGGTATACTTTAAGACCTAATTCTTTCATTAAAGAAATATCTTCTCGATAATGATGATAAAAATCACTGGCTACTTTCGTATCAGCTTGCTGAGGACCAGCATGAACAAAAGAATTATAATCTGCTACTGATTCTCCCTTGCCATCTTCGTTCCATCCGCCTTCAATTTGAAAGGCTGATGAAGATGCACCCCATAAAAAGTCTGGGTTAAATTTTTCCATAATTACTCCTCTAATAATCATATCTTAGATTTCGATATTATGATTTCCATAACAGGTATAACAACTGGTCGTTATTAATGACGTTATCCTTGTTCGTCGAACCAATGGCTGCATAGTTTTTCGAATTAGTCACTACAACGGTCGTGGTTAAGTCATAACCTGCCTGCTCAATCTTTTGCATGTCAAATGAAACTAGCAGCTGCCCCTTCTTGACATGATCTCCATCTTGAACGTGCTTTTCAAAATACTTTCCATTTAGTTTAACAGTGTCAATGCCAATATGGATCATCATTTCAATTCCACTGTCTAATATTAAACCAATTGCATGTAAAGTCGGATATATCATGCTGACTGTGGCATCTGCAGGAGCTAAAATTTTTCCTGAAGCAGGTTGAACTGCAATACCTTTACCCAAAACTCCGGATGCAAAAACTTCATCTGAAACCTGAGCTAGAGGTATCGTTTTACCTTCAAGAGGAGAATTTACAGATAAGTCGCAGTCATCTGCAACTAAATCTTCATCAATGGTTTTAGCAGGATTTTCTTCCTGATTATCCTCAATTTGATCCGTTTTTGAACTATTTTTTTCTACAAGATCATCACTAGGTAAATCATTAAAACCTAATATAACTGTTAAAATGCAAGCTCCACCAAAGGCAATTAAGCAACCCAAAATGTAACAAATAAATGCCTTAGTTCCGGCAGAAGCATATACGGGAATGGTCAAGACACCTTGATTTGCAAAAGCATTCCCATAAGAGCCTCCCCAGCCCATTAAGGCACCGCCTAAAGCACCACTAATTACTGCATAAACCATAGGCTTTTTCAGACGCAAGTTAGCACCATAAATAGCCGGCTCGGTAATACCAAACAATGCTGTCACTGTAGCTGAAGCTGCCACGGTTTTCAGATTTTTGTTTTTAGTTCTGAAGAAAACTCCCAAAGCCGCACCAGCTTGTGAAAAGTTTGCTGCACCAGCAAAGGCAAGCAGGTTTTGCCGTCCCGTTTTAGCAACATCGTTTATACCAATTGGAATGATTGCTCTGTGAGCACCAAAAATAACAAGTACACACCAAATACCTCCAACAAAGGCACCTAATAAAATCGGACTCAAGTTCATGATATAGTGATATGCCCAGTTAACTGCGTTACCAATATAAATACCAATCGGACCGAAAATCATTAAGGTTGCAGGTACCATAATAAGTAAAGACAAAGTTGGTACCATAATAATTTTGAGCACATCCGGCATTATTTTTTTAACAAATTTTTCAACGTATGCCAGTACAAAAACCGCTATGATGATGGGAACAACAGAGGAAACATAATTTGCCTTGGTAATTCCAATCCCAAACAGCGTTACTGCTTTGTTTCCCGTCATCAACTCTACCAAAGTGGGATAACATAGCGTTGCTCCCAGAGTCATAGCTATGTATTCATTTGTTTTAAAAACTTTAGCAGCCGATCTAGCCAAAATCACTGGCATAAAATAAAATAGAGCATCTGACGCAGCATTCAAAATAATATAAGTATTAAATGTCTTTATATCAACATGGTAGACATTTAAGCCAATTAATGCTGCAACAGCCAAAATACCCTTTAACATTCCCGAAGCGGCAATGGCCGGAATAGTTGGCGTAAAAATAGCAGTTACAACATTTAAAATCTTTGTCCCAATACCAACTTTTTTGTCTTGCTCATCATCTTCCGTAGCGGTACTTTCAAGCAACGGCATGATTTCATCATAAATTGCTTCCACTTTATTACCTAAAACTACTTGAAACTGACCACTGGCCTCTACAACCTGAATCACTCCCTCTATACTGGAAATTTTGTCTTTGCTTGCTTTACTTTCGTCTTTTAGAACAAATCTCAACCTGGTAAAACAATGCGTTAAACCAGAGACATTATCTTTTCCGCCCACTCCATCTATGATTTGTAGCGCGATCTTATGATTATCCATAATTTTCCTTCTTTTATTTAAATAAAAAAGACCAAACATACGTAAATAAAACCGTCCATCTCGGTTATTAATTACATACATTCGATCTTGCCTGCATTACCAGTAACACGTCAAATAAAAGTTCTTTTATTTTACAAACTTAAATTTAACATTAGAAATCAATTTATGCAAGCGATTACATAAAATTTACCATTAAATCTATTTTTTAACATTTAAAATTTCATTCGCACTTATTTGCAAAAATAAACCAACGAATTGTATATAATATAATTAGAAATATTAACTGAAAGACAGATTTTATGATTGACTACTCAAACACCCAAAATTTAATTGAATCAATGGTTACGGAACGCATTGTGCCAGGCGTAAACTATGCTTTTTTTAAAAATGACCAAGTTTTCACTTCAACCGTCGGCTTTGCAAGTACTTATCCGACAGTTACTCAGCTTAGCCCATTTGCCTTTTATGATTTAGCCAGTCTGACCAAAGTAATTATTACTGAAAATATTTTGCTTAAATTATATCAAGACGGACAGCTCAATTTTACTGAACCACTGCACGACTTTATTCCTGAATTTAAAGATGAACGTGTCCGCCTTTTTCACTTGCTTACCCATACCAGCGGAATTCGTGGCTGGATTGAAAAGCGTGATCAATTATCCCATGACGAATTAATCAATGCCATCATTCATTTACCTGTCACAGACGAGTTTGAACATAAAATGCGCTATGCCGATACGAATTTTATCTTGTTGGGGTTGGTTGTTAAAAAAATATTTGGTCAACCAGTTCAAGAAGTTGGTCAAAAATTAATAATTGAGCCCTCTGGTTTAAAAAATATGACATTCAATCCCCCTAAGGACTTATGTGTGCCCACTGCTGTTTACCAAGGGAAAGTTTTGCAAGGCGAACCGCACGATCCTAAGGCACGCCAGCTTGGCAGTGATTGCGGGTCAGCAGGACTTTTCTCCACAATGAATGACTTGGCTAAATTAAGCAAAGGTTACTTGGGTTTGGATAAACAAATTCTGCCCTTCAGTCAAGAACTTGTCGCAATGTTATTCGATAATAAAAATCCGGCGGGTGTCAAGCCACGCTCATGGGGCTGGGACTTGCGCTTTGACCCTCAGTTGCATTACCCGCTGATTCTGCATACCGGCTTCACCGGTGTTCTTATGCTTCTTGACCGCGTAAAAAAGTCTGGCTTAATTCTTTTGACCAATCGTATTCACCCTACTGGTCATAATCAGGTCTTTCTAACTATGAGAGAAAGAATTATTCAGAGTTTTTTAAAAGAAAATGACGAGTAAAAAACAGCTTCATATAATAGAAGCTGCTTTTCTAGCACTTTTTACGATTTGGCCAAAAATGATAGACAAGGTCAACTACTGCTTGAGCCAGCATACCGCCTGCCATCCAGTACATCCCCATCATCATATTGCCGGTAAAGGTATAATAAGCAGTAATAGCGTAAACGACTACCCACAAAATTTTGAAAAACAAATTATCACACATCATTTGTAAAAAAACTCCCTTCAATTCATTTCAAATTATACCTTTTTTTAGGCAAAAATTGGGGCTTTTTTTAGTTATTTAATCCCTGAAAAGTCGAATTGCTAAAATTATTTACAATTATTGTTATTATATAAAAATGTTTACATTCGTAAGCGTTAATAAACTTTTTTGAAAATAATTTTTTTGATGAAATCATTTTAATGCTTTTTATTCGTTATGTAATTTAATTGCTTTTCAAACTATAAAAAAAGACTTTAATTTCATCATTTTAAAGTCCTTTTATTGTTATGCAAAATAATTAGAAACGGTAATCAATGCGCATGATTGTGGTATTAGTTCAAAGTTAATCTTGCCATCTTGTATTTTTATGCTTTCCACTTTTAGAAGTGAAGTAACACAAAATTTTCCAAGCTGGCTCTATGACGTTAATTTGGATGCCACTACTATTTGGAAACGCTGGAATTCAGTCTTGCCTGAAGGCTCAAGGTCAACCTTAGTATTCCTTTTGGTCAAAGAGTAACCGTAAAATTACCTAGAGTGAAGGATAAAGTAGAAATTAACAGCAAGCGATTATCTTTGCCATTGGAATTAACTAACGGTGATTTTACAATTTCTTATGTGCCAGAAAACAGTTATATTGAATACTACAATATCAATATGCCCGTAAAAGAATTAATGAGCGATGCGGAACTTGTTAAACAGCTAAGACCAATCAATACTGTTTTTGACTTTTTGCAAGATCCCGATAATCTCAAAAAATTTGGTGAAAATTCTATGGTAGAATTGAATAGTCTGTTGCCATTTATTAATATTTCAGACGAAGATTTTAACCAAATTAGTAAAATACTTGATACTACGCCAGTAACAAGTGAAAGGAAGTTTTTAAATGAAAGGCGTTCTCTTTGATTTAGATGGGGTCATTGCAGATACATCCGTATACCATTTCCAAGCTTGGAGAAAATTAATCAAAAAACATTTTAATCTCGAATTACCGGATGAACTTGAAAAACAAACAAAAGGTGTAAGCCGAACAGATTCTTTAAAGGCAATTTTAAAATTTTTAAATATCTCCGTGTCACAAGAACAATTTAATGAAATGACCACTGAAAAGAACAACATTTTTCGTAATTTGTTAGCTAGTTTAACTCCCGCAAATATCTTACCTGGAATTAGTGAATTAATTTTATCCCTTAAAAAAAACAACGTTAAACTATCTTTGGCTTCTGCTAGTTTAAATGGTCCATTCATACTAGAAAAATTACAATTGACAGATGCATTTGATGCTATTGCAGACCCAAGTAAAGTTGCTGCTGGTAAGCCAGCACCAGACATTTTTATTGCTGCAGCTGAAGCAATTAATCTTAAAACACAAGATTGCGTAGGTATTGAAGATTCAATTGCAGGTATCACTGCTATCAACAAGTCAGGTGCTTTATCAGTTGGCGTTGGCTCTATAACGGATCTAAAAGATGCTAAATTACTTTTTCCTAAGACAGCAGCATTAAATTATGATCAAATCGAAACTGCATGGAAAAAAATTAATTTAAATTAGTAACCTGTTTACAAATAAAAACTCGTGAATAAAACAAAATTTGTTTTTCACGAGTTTTTTGATGCTTAAAATAAATTGGTGTAAATAAGGATTGGTTTTTTATGACAGATTTAAGTAATTACATTTATTCACCTAGATAGGCAAAGGCTACCTTTTCATCATAAACATGAAAGACCTTTTCAAAGAGGAAACGGCATACCATTGCTACTAGAACTGGAAATACTATCCAGACAATCAAGGCCATTACAATATTAATACTTGCTTTGCCAGCATCTAAGGATGCCAGGGGCCCTACCAGGCCAACGAGACCGAAACCAGCAGAAGCTGGAGTTCCACTAACGTGAAATAGAGCCACTGGAATAGCGGAAAGCGCTGCTGTAATTAATGTTGGTAAAACAATAACTGGATGCCTGAAAAGATTGGGCATCATCATTTTCATTGCTCCTAATGCAATTGCAATAGTAACTCCTGATTTATTAGTTCGCCAAGAATGAACGACCAATACCAGTGTCGTTGCCGCGACTCCCATTGCTGCTGCACCTGCCGAAAGACCATTTAATTGGATAGCCATTCCAATTGCCACAGTTGATATTGGTGAAATTATCAAAATTGCAAACATACAGGAAATTAAAATACACATTAATATTGGCTGTAAATTAGTAAAGGAATTAATTACTGACCCAAGCCAGGTGGTGATTTTGCTTACATATGGCAAAATCATCATGCCGATCCAACCTGCTCCACCACCAACAACAATCGGGGCTGCAACAATTTTGACAGAGCCAAAACGTTGACCCACTAATAACAAAAGCCCCACAGCCAAGCCAGCTGTAATCATGGTATTAATAAGATCGCCTGTTCCTGCCGAAACAAAGATGCCTTGAGCTTTAGTAGCAGGATTCACAATTTGTGGTACGAATTTTGTAACTCCGGAGCCAACATAAGCAGCGGCTCCTACAATGGCAACATCCAGTGGAACCATTTTAAATTGGATGGCAATTAACGCCCCAATTAGCAAAGGTGTAGCACATTGAAAAATCAGTAATGCCTGGTTAATAGATGCCGTCACCGGATTTTGACCAAATAATTTTAAAATTGCACTGACAACTGCATTTGGAATCAAGCCTACGATTATTCCAGTTGCAGTTCCTGCTAAAATGTTGTTTAGAAAAGTTTTTACTGTTAGTTTGTTAGTATTGGTTGTGTCAGCCATATTTGTACTCCTTTAATATAATAGTGATTAGGTATACATTGTCAGCAAAATAATTTGTGACAAAATCGAAATATGCTGATTGCTAATTCGCCTCATTGCTTTTTCCTCCTTAAATTTAATTATTAAGTATTTTATCATTTTATTTAAAAATGTACATAAAAATATTAAAAATATTTAATTTTATACTAGGTAATAAAAAAGTATAACTAGATACTCTTGGTGTCTAGTTATACTGCAAAAATGTATTTTATTTTTATAATATCAATGATAATATCATTAAAATTTCAAAATCAGTCTTTTTAACGAAAAACTTAAGATAACAAAATTGTTACCTGTTTAAAAGTTAACGAAACTGGTTCTCACTATTCTTAAGCAAAAAACTTTTTATAATGTACTAAATCCTCTCGAGAAATTTTCGCTATTAATTAAATCATCTCAAAAAGTGCATTTGTTGCTTTTAAAATTTTTTTCTTATTCCTGATTCATTTATATATATTTACCATTCGAGCTAATTACTTGTTTATACCAGAAGTAGCTGTCTTTTAAGTAACGTTTTCTGCTTCCCTGTCCGTTATCATCAATATCTACATAAACAAAGCCATAACGTTTTGACATTTGTTGAGAAGAACACGAAACGATATCAATCGGTCCCCAAGCGCAATAAGCAATTACTTCTGCCCCATCATGTATTGCCCTTCCTACTTGTTCAATATGCATACTCAGATATTCTGAACGATAAGGATCATATATTTTTTTGTCACTTTCCAATTTGTCATAAGCACCTAAGCCATTTTCAGCAATAATAATTGGTTTTTGATAGCGATCATAATATTGAGATAAAGTATTGTATAGTCCTTGAGGATCAATAGCCCAGCCCCAACTACTTTGTTTCAAATTCGGATTTTGTAAATTATCTGCTGGCTGCATCTTATTCTTCGTTGAGTCAACCATACGAGAATAGTAATAAGAAATAGCTAAAAAATCCATACGATTTTCGTTAATTAATTTCAATTCATTTTGCGTAATATCAAGTTCAATATTCTTATCATTAAAATAATTTAAAGCAAATTTGGGATATTTACCTCTAAATTGAACATCTGTCACAAAATATTGCATACGATTTTGCTGCATTGCAAGTATAACATCGTCCGGCTTACTACTTGCAGGATAAACAGTACCATCAGCAACCATTGTTCCAATGTGTATATTAGGATTATTCAAGGAACGTGCATAATTCTTTATTTCGGCTCCTGCCACAATTTGATTATGCATTGCTTGATAAAGAGCTTGTTCTTGATTTGGATATTGATCACTAGCTACACCAACTGAAAGCCAAGGTTCTATTTGAACCATATTAATTTGATTAACTACAATCCAATATTTTACGCGATCACCGAACCAATCCAACAATACTTTGCCAAATTTCACAAAAAGAGGAATTACTTTCTTATTAGGCCAACCCCCATATTTAAGTGTAATATTAATAGGAGTTTCATAATGATTCATTGTGATAATTGGTTCAATTTCTAATTGCACCATACAATCAATCATGTCTGAGTAATGCCTTAGTGCCTTTTCATTAGGCTTTTCATCGTCTCCATTAGGAAAAATTCTCGACCAATCTAGAGAAGTTCTAAAGGTAGTAAAACCTGCATTAGCTAAAAGCTGTAAATCTTCTTTATAAGTATAGTAAAAGTCAATACCAAAACGTTTGGGATAATAATTTTCAGTATCTTGACTGTTTTTCTTAACTTCGTTTAGCGTCATCCCTTGTGACTCCGCGGCTTGCAACTCTTTATTTGATAATCCTTGAAGATAGGGTTGCACATCTGAGGAATTTAATCCTTTTCCATCTGCCTGAAAAGCACCGTCCGCTTGACTTGCAGCTTGAGCACCACCCCATAAAAAGTTTTTGGGAAAGTATGGAAAATTATTTTTTCTCATTCAGATCACCTTTACACTGACAATCACGCTTTTCAAATATCTTTATTAAATGATTTGCCAAATTATACTCAGTGTTGATTGTCATCAAAGTATCTTGAGCATGTGTAAATAATACTGAGTATTGTATTGGCTTACCTTCAGCTTCTTCTTGAATTTTTTTGGTTTGCAGACGATGAGCTTTTACTAATTTTTCATTTGCTTTCTTCATGTTCTCTTTTGCGTTATCGTAATTCGAATTTGCCACATCATCCAGGGCTTTACTGATAAAATCACGGGCATCACCGGCGTTTAAAATAATGTTCATTGTATTTTTAACATTTTCTTCACTGAATTGATTATTATCTTCCACGTCTATGCCTCACTTTCAGTTTCTTGTTTAACCAAATTTCTGTCATAAACTTTGAAAAATGGATAATAAATTAAACCACCAACGATAAAAAGGATTACTAATAAAATCATAGAGCTGAATGCTGGACTGACAATCCAAGTAACAAAAGGAAATGGAATATACCACATTTGCATTAATGAGTGTGGTATAGGAGAAAGACCTGATTTAAACCAAAACGCAGTAATCAAAGGCAAAACAATGCCATTGATCCATAATGGAATCATTAAGTAAGGATTCCAAACTATTGTGCCAAATACAACAGGTTCATTAATATTAAAAATTGTTGGTAAAACACTGGCTTTTCCAAGTGCTTTAAGTCGATTCGATTTTGCCCAAAATAGCATCATTAAGACAAGCGGCATTGTACATCCAATACCACCAATCCAAGGAAAACTAAAAATAAGCTCACTAGTGAATATATGTTTAGCTGCATGTCCCAAAGAGTATGCACTTGCATTGGCAGCTATACCAGCCAGCATTACTGGCTTATCAATTCCAGATAATACCCAGCTGGAAATTCCCATTGAATAAATAAAACACTGTAAAAATAAATAAAATGTAAAACCCCACCAAGTATCTAAAGATGTCGCTATAGGTGAAAAAATAGCTACAATTAAGTGATAAAGATTAAAGTGTAAGATATCCGTAAGCAACCAACCTGTTGCTATTACAACAGCAATAGGCAACATTGAATCAAACCAAGCAGTCACAAAATCCGGCATTGAAGTATCATCACTAAAGAAACTAAACTTAGCAAATAGTTCCATAATCAAAGCAACAAAAACACCAACAACTAAGGCAACAAACATCCCTCCTGCACCGAGTTCTGAAAATTGGTAAGAGATTACATTACCAGTTTTATCCCATGAAGGGTTAGCAAGCATCAGAAAAAGCGCAACTGAGGATAGGCCTGCTATAATTCTTTGCTTATTGATCTTTTTAAATTCCATGAAATTAAATGGGACTAAAAAGGCAACAAAAATTGAGGTCAAGCCAAAAGTGAAACTATTAATTGGCGAAAGATTTGGCCACCATTTCCAAAAGTTTGTCGGTATATTTAATAAAGTAATTAGTGAACCGACGAAGATAAATGGTAAAACTTCCAAAATAGAATTTTTGATAGTGATAATCCATTGATTATTAGCAACTTTTTGTGCCTTAGGAGCAAATTTTGTATTTAAAAAGGTCATGAAGCCATTCATTCTTAAATTTTCCTTCTTTCTTTATTGTTCTAATTCTTTTTTCAAATGATCTATTGCACCCTTACCATCAAGGATTGCATAATATTCTGGCTTCATTAAGATTACTTTTACCTGTGAAGGTACTCTTTCTTTTATTGCATTAAATTCAGCTTTCAAGTGAGGTCCAACCATTAGTGCATCAATATCATTAGCATAATCTGAAAGCTCTGCTTCGCTTCTTGCTTGAATTTTAAAATCCAAACCTGCTTTTTTTGCAGCTTTACGCATATTTGCTGCCATAAAGCCAGAAGATGCTCCGGAACCACAAATTAATAGAACATTTTTTGTCATTGTTTTTTCCTTTCAAGTATTTTTTGGTGATATTTCTTGACTATTTTTTTAACATACTTTTAGTTTGTTTTATGTATATGGTTTTTTCACTTTTTCTCCTCAAAACATAAAACGACTTTTCTACCAAAGCCATGGTAAAAAAGCCGTTTTAAAAACAGAAATCAATGTTTTAAATGCTGATTTATCCATAGTTCGGAATTTACGGTTCCGAGTAGAAACTGTCGTCCGTATTACGACAATATATAGATATCTATATCTCCTGTATTTTAGCAAAGCTTTATTTTAAGTGCAAGATCGCCAAAAATAGAAAAAGGGAATATTTTAGCAAATATTCCCTTAATAGTTCATTTTCAATTTTGATATTTATTTTTGATTTTAATTCAATTTCTTCTCAAGTCTAAATAAGTTTAAATAACTGAGCAAAATTATCACACTGACAAATGTCAAAAATAAAAATGCTTCCTGAGTGCCTTGGGCCGTAAGTGCTGCATAATTACCAGGTCTTTTTTGCCAAGATGAAATAATAGCTGCCATTACTGTTGTTCCCATTGATCCAGCATATTGTTGGCCAGTTTGAAAGACTGCGGTCGCATCAGTATGCAATTCTTCTGGTTGTAATTTCGATGCTTCAGCCATAGTGTTGTTAAACGCCATCTGGCGACCAATAATCATAATGCCATAAAAAACACCGACCATGAATGTACTGATTTTCAAACTAAACAAAGAAAAAAGCAAACAGGCCGTTAAGCAGAATACTGTTCCCGTAAGTAGTGGCAATGGCGCACCCTTTTTATCATAAATATGACCAAACCAGGGGTTTAAAATACCACTGATAATACAACCGGGAAGCAAAACCATACCTCCGATTAAAGAACTGGCATGATTAACAATTTGCACATAATTAGGCACAGCGAAACTGGTACCAATATTGATAAACTGCAATAATAGATAAGATATCATGGCAAAAATAAAGGGTTTATTTTTAAAAATATTCAAGTTTATCAGTTTCTTTTTGCTGGAGCGTGGCAATTTTATAAACGCGTATACCAAAATTGCCACAACAATCATGCTAAGCCAAAAACCAATATCTCTAAAACCATTACTAATTCTATTGAAACCTAAGTTAAAAATTACCATTGCACTAGCAATAACAATATAACTTAGCCAGTCAAAAGTCGGATGTTTTTTCTCATGGTATTGTTCAATTACGAATAAACCCAAAATCATAATAAATACAGCAATTACAGCTACAATCTCAAAAATTAGTGGCCAACCAAAATAGTAAACAACTGTGCCACCAAATGTGGGGCCTAGAGACGGTGCAAGAATAATGACTAAACCAGTCAAACCCATATAGAAGCCCCATTTTTCTTGCGGCATTAATTCCACTACCATATTAAACATTAACGGTATTGACAATCCTGCTCCAACCGAAGAAATCAAGCGACCTGCGAGTAAAACCCAGAAATTTGTTGCAAAACCAGCCACAATTGAACCAGCGATGAATGCAATTGCGGCAGTTAAAAACAATTGTCTTGCTGAAAAGCGGTCATTTAGATATGAACTTGCAACCATTATTACAGAGATCATCAATAAATATCCCGTTGTAGTCCACTGAACTAATCCCAACCCAATATGAAATTGTTTCATCAATGTGGGAAAAGTAACATTTAAACTTGTTTCTGTCAAAATGGAAACAAAAGCCATTAAAGCACAACTGATAATTGCCAGAACCCTCTTGGGTGTTTCTTTCTTTTCTTCCATATAATTAAATCTCCCTAATAAAAAAAGGTTAAAAGTCAAAAACTTTTACCCTTTCCATAATGGTTAACATGAATAGATACAATGTACAGGATGATATATATTTTATAATTAATTTATATCAATATAGCTTGTATAAAGTAAGCATATAATTATAATAAGCTTATTTTAAAAAAGTTTCAATAATAAAAAATTATTTTTCTTCCTTGAATCTAGCTGTCAAATCATCGTGTAATTCTTCATAACCTGGTTTATTAAGCAATCCAAACATGTTCCGTTTATATTCTTCAACACCAGGTTGGTTGAATGGATTAATGCCATTAACGTAGCCAGAAACAGCAATTGCCAGTTCAAAGAAGTAAATTAGGTAACCTAAAGTGTGTTCTGTTTGATCAGGAATATTAACTGTCAT
The DNA here is from genome assembly GCF_016101625.1 of Lactobacillus sp. M0396. NCBI lineage: Bacteria > Bacillati > Bacillota > Bacilli > Lactobacillales > Lactobacillaceae > Lactobacillus > Lactobacillus sp. M0396. The sequence continues at coordinate 67,469 of NZ_JACFQE010000006.1, read as the reverse complement.
AACAGGAACACCACCATCAGTGTGAGCAAGAACAACTCCTTCATAGGCACGTTCATTTACAAAGTTTAAACTTTTGCCAGATAAGAAATTTAACTGGTCTAAATTACGATCATCAGAAGGGATTTTCACATCATTTGCCGGATTTTCGACTCTAATAACTGTTTCGAAAAGATTTCTTCTGCCTTCTTGAATATATTGACCCAATGAGTGCAAATCAGTCGTAAAGTTGGCACTGGCCGGCCAAATGCCCTTATTATCCTTTCCTTCTGATTCTCCCATTAATTGTTTGCACCATTCACTGAACATTCTTAAAGTTGGTTCATAGTTTTCAACAATTTCAGTGGTGTAGCCTTTGCGATAAAGAATATTACGCAAAGCAGCATATTGATAAGGAGTCGCGTTGCTTAAATCCGTATTAGTATACTCTGCTCTGGCATCAGCAGCGCCTTTCATTAATTGGTCAATATCAGCTCCCGAAACTGCAATCGGCAACAAACCAACAGCTGATAGTACGCTGTAGCGTCCACCAATGTCATCCGGCACAACAAATTCTTCATAACCTTCAGCATCTGCTTCAGTTTTTAAAGCTCCTTTAGCACGATCTGTTGTAGCAAAAATTCTATTCTTAGCCTCATCTGCGCCATACTTCTCAATCAATTTATCTTTAAAAATTCGAAAAGCAACAGCTGGTTCAGTAGTAGTACCAGATTTAGAAATTACATTAACACTAAAGTCCTTGTCACCGAGCCATTCAATCAAATCATGCAAATATGAACCTGATAAGGAGTTGCCGCAGAATACAACAGTAGGATATTTTTCTTTACCCTTGCCATAAAATGCACCATTTAAAAACTCAATAGCTGCTTGAGCGCCTAAATATGAACCACCAATACCGATACAAACTAAAACTTCAGAGTCACCTTGAATCTTTTGGGCTGCTTTTTTGATTCTGGCAAATTCCTCTTTGTCATAATTAACCGGCAAATCGACCCAACCTAGAAAATCATTGCCTGCACCTGAACCATCTCTAAGTTCTTTATCGGCAACGTTAACTAAAGCTTGCATCTCACCTAGTTCATTATCGTGAACAAATGGTGTCAGTTTTGTACCATCAAATTTAATTAAACTCATAAACACGCTCTCCTTACTGAATTAAATATGTATTTCACAAGAACATTTTAGCAATCTTATTTTACAAATACCAGTGCTTTTAGTTAGTTTTATGGGTCCTTCTCCTGATTATCATTACAAGCCAATAGCAGAAATATCCAATTACCGTTCCGCAACTGTTAAAGAACACATCATCAATATCTGTAACTCCAGTTTCCAGTAAAAACTGCATCCCTTCAATAAAAACTGAAAAAATGATACCAGCGAGAACAACACGCCAAAAGGTTTGTTTTTTGGAAAAAACAAATGGTGATAAAAATCCAAATGGAATAAAGCACAGGATGTTACCCAATGAATTGTATACAAAGTCTAGCCTGCTGGGTGCATGATACATTTTCCAGGTTTCCCTCAAAAAGACAAAATTTATTTCGTTTAAAGGTCTGTGCAGATTAAGGGTCAGGTTCCAGGGAAAATAAGTGTTACGAAAAGTAGTTAACATCAGCACTAAAATTAAATAAAAAGCAAATAACCATACTGACGCTTCAGATTTAATTGTACGCCGACTCCTAATAGTCATTAGCCAGATTAAGCGTATTACCATAAAAAACAGGAAATAAAAGATAGTTTTATCAAGTGCCAGTACAATCAACTTAATCAAAGCAAAATGATTTATTTTAGTAGCGTAAAGTTGCGAAAGCAGGTTATATAGTGGTCCTAAAAATATCATTCTGATTCAATTCCTAAAATATAGTTCATTTAAATTATACTCAAGTTTCTGCTATTAATTATTAAAAAAGGTCTAACAAAACAGAAAAGATTGTCTAAAAGGACAGAAACTTTTAAAATAGTCTGATAAGGGAGAGTTCATTTTGAATAAAAAAAATCTGACTAACTTCATTCAGACTCGTATAGGCTTTTTCTGCCTTCTGATTGTTTTGTTTGCGCTCAAGTACATTTTTGCAGCCTACCATGATTTCAATTTGGGTATTTCAGATCCTTATCAACATATTATCATGTGGTTAAGTCCTGTTGGTAGTGCAATTTTACTAATGAGCATTGGATTATATTTTTCCAAGCCTCTTGTTTCATATTGTGCAATGGTCCTGCTTGATGTAGCAAATTCGGGACTGTTATTTGCTAATGTTCTTTACTACCGTCAATTTTCTGATTTTATTACGGTGAAGACCATTACTAATGCTGGTAAAGTTGCACCTGGCTTAGGAAAAAGTGCAGTCGCACTGCTTCAACCTTCTGACCTGTTGTTGTGGCTTGACCTTATCATAATTATCATATTACTAATTTCGCACAAAATCAGAATTGATCAAAAATCTTTTGGCCTCCTTACACCTTTTGCTGTTACTTCAGTTGGTGCTTTAATTTTAGTGCTAAATGTTTTTTTGGCTGAATCTTCCAGACCACGCTTGTTAGGTACCACATTCGATCGTTCATACATTGTTAAATATCTTGGTATTGATACCTACACGGTTTATGATGCTGTTAAAAATGAACAAACCGAACAGGTAAATAAAAATGCCAATACTGCTGATTTAAATAAAATTTTAGCTTATACCAAAAAAAATAAATTACCAGTAAATACAGAATATTTTGGTAAAGAAAAAGGCAAAAATGTAATAGTAATTCATTTGGAAAGCTTTCAACAGTTTTTAATTGATTTAAAAATTAATGGTAAGGAAGTTACTCCCTATCTCAATTCACTTTATCACAACAAACATACATTAAGTTTTGCCAATTTTTACCACCAAGTTGGAATTGGCCGAACCAGTGACGCCGAAAACATGTTGGAAACCAGTACCTATGGTATTTCTGACGGATCATTATTCACTGCCATGGGCAGCTCAAATACTTTTCAGGCTGCTCCTCAAATTTTGCGTCAACAAGGCAACTATACTTCTGCTGTATTTCATGGAAATGTTGGCACTTTTTGGAACCGTGATGATGTTTATAAAAATATGGGTTATAACTATTTCTTTGACCAAAATTACTTTAGTCATGATAAAAATGACCATATTGGCTATGGCATCAAAGATAAAATTATGTTTGCTGAAAGTATCAAATATTTAGAAAGAATGCAGCAGCCTTTTTATACTAAATTTATTACCGTTACAAATCATACTCCCTTTGACATGGACGAAGAGGATCTGGATCCGAGCTTTAAAACCAGTGATACTTCAGACAATTCAATTAATAACTACTTTGAAACAGCTCATTATTTGGATCAATCTATCCGAGAATTTTTCAATTACCTGAAGAAATCAGGTTTGATTAAAAATACTATGGTTGTAATTTATGGAGATCATTATGGACTAACTAATTCTGAAAATGAAACTTTGGCACCAATCGTAGGTGAAAGTTCTGACACTTGGAATACCTATAATAATGTTCAAATGCAACGTGTACCTTTTATGATACATGCTACGAATTTAAAGGGAAAAATCAAACAGGAAGTTGCAGGTGAAATAGATGTATTGCCGACTTTGCTCCATCTTCTGGGAATTTCAAATCGCAATTATATACAGTTTGGCAGTGATCTGCTAGCTCCAAAATATCGCCCGTGGCTTACTTTTAGGAACGGCACTATTGTTAGTCAGAAATACGTTATTATTGGAGGTAAGGGGTTAAAGGGCATTGTTTACGACCGTAAAAGTGGCAAGCAGATCATTAATTTTACTGAACAAGAAAAATATGAAATTACAAAATTAGCAAAAGAAGGCAAAATGTCACTGAAATACTCTGACTTACTAAATAATCATAATTTGTTGCGTTTCTATACTCCCAGCGGCTTTAAACCTGTTGACCCTACACAGTTCGACTATTTAACCAATTATAGACAGATGGAAGAGTTCCGGCAGAAATTGAAAAATAAATCCACAGCTCTTATAAACAAACAACGCAAATCTACTACCAGATTATACAAAACGGACGCTACTGAGCTTGAGGGTCGTGAAGATGAAATCACAACAATTCCAGAATCTGTTTCGGGCAATCATTTAACTGAAAAGCAGAATAAACCTGGAAAAAATCGTAAAAAGTCATATAATTAAGAAATAATCATAATTTTTTAATTTGGGAGGTTAAAATGAAATTTATCATAATTGTCGTGCTGGTTTTGCTTTTATTATGCTCTATGTGCCGTGTTGTCCCGCAAAACAATGAAGGTTTAATAGAAACATTAGGCAAATATTCCAGAACCGTAAAAGCTGGTTTAGTACTAATCATTCCGGTAATACAGAGATTGCGCAAAGTTTCCCTGGCGATGTTTCCGGCAGAAATTTCGAAATATTCAATTATTACTAAAGACAATGCAGAAATTACTACCAGCTTAACCTTAAATTACTTAGTAACTGATTCATATAAGTATTTTTACAATAATACAGATTCAGTTAAATCAATGGTTGAACTTATCCGTGGCCATTTAAGGGACATTATTGGACGGATGGATCTAAACGATGCTTTAGGCTCAACAAGTAGTATAAATAGTCAGCTTTCGGAAGCTATCGGTGATTTAACGGACGTTTATGGAATTCGTGTAGTCAGAGTCAACATTGACGAACTTTTGCCTAGCACTGAAATTCAAAAAGCCATGGACAAACAGTTAACTGCTGATCGTGAGAAAATAGCTGCTATTGAAAAGGCTGAAGGTGAAGCTAAAAATATTGAATTGACTACAAAAGCTAAAAATGATGCTTTAATTGCAACAGCTAAGGCTAAGGCAGAAGCTGTTAAAACAGGAGCAGATGCTGAAGCATATCGTATAGATCAATTGCAAGCGAGTCTGGCTAAGGCTAGTGACGGATACTTTAAAAATCAGAGTCTGGACAGTTTCAATAATTTAGCCAAGGGACCTGACAACTTAATTGTAGTTAATAAAGATGACCTCACAAATCTGGGAAGCATCCCAGCAACTGCAAAGATTTGGCATGAGACAACTAAAGATAAAGAATAAACTCTGAAAAACAAAAAATCATTTCCAAATTTGGAAATGATTTTTTTAGTTTTCGAGATATTGTTCATATCCACGATCGAATAAAATAATAGTAAATTCTGCCCCATGATTCATTTCTGACTGCACGCTTATTTTGCCACCATGCTGTTTAACCAAAGAGGAAACTATCGACAATCCTAATCCATATTCTCCTCTTCCAGAGCGACTGCGGGATGGATCAGCTTTAAAGTATCTTTCAAAAACATATTTAATTTGTTGCTGATTCATCCCAATACCGTTATCTTCAACAATAATAGTTGTTGCATGTGCAACTCTATAGCCGCTTATTTGAATTTTGCCATCAGCAGTAAATTGAATTGCATTCTGGACTAAATTGACCATTATTTGCGTAAAACGATCTTTATCAGCATAAATTGGCAGATCTCTTGGTGCATTGACAATTATTGTGTCATTAGCCTTAGCAGCATTTTGTTTAAGCTGCATTGTCACATCATCGAGCGTTTTTCTAGCATTAAAGGTGGTCTTAACTAAGTTTATTTGATTATTACGAATTTTCTCATAATCCAAATTTTCGTTAACTAATCGAATCAGTCGCTTAGTTTCCCTATTCATCAGGTCAATAGATTTAGGCTTTGCTTTATCAGGAATAGCATCATATTGCAAGCCCTCTAAAATACCATTAATGGTAGTCAGAGGGGTACGCATTTCATGTGCTGCATCAGCCATAAATTGATCACGTCTTTTTTCCTGCTCCTTAACTTCTTGGTTTGATTTCTTTAAAACGCGAACCATTTGATTGAAGTTGTCAGCCAGCTGGGTTATTTCGTCATGTCCACTGTAATTTGTTTGTACATCAAAATCACCAGCTGCAACTTTCTTTGTAGCAAGTGACAGTTTTTTTATTCTGTCCGTTGCATAGAAGGAAAGAATGAAACTAAGCACCAGCCCAACGATTATTGCCGAAATAAGAGCATTAAACAAATTTTGCTTGGCTATGGTCACTGGCCTTTCAACTATGGCAACTCGCACGCCTAGCCAAATCGCTCCAATGAATTTACCTTTGTTTTTCCATGGTAAGAGAACACCGGTACAAGCATCTTTTTTATGTCCTAAGCTGGAAAGTGCCTCATTATTATTTTTTATATGAAGCTTTTTCCCTTTCTTTAATTGCGCAACCCGCTGTGAGGTTAGTCGGATGTCTTCATTTTTCTTAGGATAAATTTGAGCACCTTGATCATCAAAAACACTGAGATATACCCTGTCACTATGGAGAACAAATTCCAGTTTATGCAAAAATTTGGGATTCAACATAGCCGAGCCATCTTTTTTATCACTTTCAGCTAAAGTACCTAAAGCTGAGGCAAAGTCTTCCATTCTGCGATAATTATATTCATATGATTGTTTAGTTGCATTATTTATTTCAGAAAAACCGATTATTGATACCGTAGTAAGAATGATAAGTAAAAAGCTAAGCATATGCTGATAAATTAACTTCATGTTAAAACCTACGAATCATCAAATTTATAGCCAACGCCCCAAACGGTTTGGATGACATTTGCACCTACTTTTTCCAATTTTTGGCGTAGTTTTTTTATATGTGCATCCACGGTGCGATCTTCACCATAATAATCATAGCCCCAGACGGACTCTAATAATTGTTCACGAGAAAATACTTGTTTAGGCTTCTGTGCCATAGTATAAAGCAAATCAAACTCTTTAGGTGTAATATTTTCAACATATTGACCATCATAAAGCACTTCACGCCGACTTTTAGAAATTTTTATGTGATCCGTTTCGACATCAAATTTTTCAGTATTCTCTGCTGATTTTGTTTGTTCTTGTTTATCCTCAATTCTAATTCTTCTTTGTAAAGCCTTGATGCGAGCTATTAAAGCCAGGGGACTAAACGGTTTGGATACATAGTCGTCAGCACCAGCATTAAATCCTTGAATCTGTTCTTCTTCACTACTACGAGCAGTCAGCATGATAATTGGTATGGATGGTGAAATTGCACAAACTTCTTTAGCAACTTCTATGCCATCTTTTTTCGGCAAGTTAAGATCTAATGTTATTAAATCATATTGATCTGGATTTTTTGCAAACATTTTAACGGCTTGTTCTCCATCAGTCGCAATTTCAGTGGTCCATCCTTCTTTTTCAAAGAACATTTCCATCATTTCTGCAACCGACTGATCATCCTCGACCATTAAAATTTTCAATTTCATTTTCGGTCCCTAAATCCTTTTGTTCTCTCCTTTTTTACTTTGTCAGGGTCTACGTAATCTGCTGGCAATTCATGGCGTTTTTGCAAAAAGCTTTTTAAACTTTTTTCCGTAGCCATGATTGGAAAGATAATGAAAAGATAAAATGTCAGCAGCCAAAGTAAAAAATATCGATCCCATTTAAGCAAATGGATTCCAATCCCTAATACTAATTGGATTAAACCAAATATAATAAAATAGTAACTTGCCTTGTGCTGAGCAAATTTGAAACTAGCTTTATTAACTTGGGCCAAGTACGAATAATAACTATAAAATGGACGTGGTCTTTTAGGAGGCGATATCAGCCATAACAGTCCAACCACTATCATAATCGAACCGCATGCTATATAAATCATTCTTTTTTCCTTTCCACCTTAAGAATTAATCCTGATTACCAGGAGCAGAAATAACCATTTTCATATTACCTGAAAATTTAAATTCCTTAATATTATTTGGAATTATCATATTTGTGCCAATAGATAAATTGAAAGTCTTGTTTTCGCACTCAATTGTACCTGAACCATTGATAATGGTTACTAATAAAAATGGATGTTTATTTAAACCAGTATTCCATTGACCATTTAGATCTATTTGCCATAGATAAAAATGGGGAGACAATGGTGGCTCAACCAATGTCTTAATCGTGGCATCTTGTTTTTTACTAGTTGTTATTTTAAGTTTTGGGTCAACATGAGGTACTTTAGTGACCTCAATAGACTTCTGGGTATGCAGCTGCCTTTTTTTACCAGTTTTCTGATCTACACGATCATAATCATATAAACGGTATGTAACATCACTTGACTGCTGCGTTTCAATGACTAGGATTCCTTTAGTCAGTGCGTGAATCGTTCCTGAAGGAACATAGAAAAAGTCACCAGCTTTAACAGGAACCTTGCGCAATAATTTGTCCCACTCGTCCTTGTGAATCATTTCAGCAAGTTCTGAATGTGTTTTAGCAGTATGACCATATATTAGATATGATCCTGGATCTGCTTGTAAAACATACCAGCTTTCTGTTTTTCCACTGTCATTTTCTACTTTGCGAGCATATTCATCATTTGGATGAACTTGCACAGATAAATTATCATTGGCATCCAAAAACTTAACGAGGAGCGGAAATTCTTGACTCTTGGGGTTACCAAATAGTTCCGGATTTTCATAATATACTTTACGTAAACTCTGTCCTTTAAAGTCACCGTTTGTAATAGTTGAAGCGTCATCCCTATATCCGGAAATAACCCAAGCTTCACCAACTTTACCGTCAGGTATATCGTAATTAAAAATAGTTTTTAATTTTCGTCCACCCCAAATTTTGGGTCTAAAATATGGGTTAAGAAAAAATGGCTCCATTATGATCACCTCACTATTAGTTTAATCTTTTAAACTATAAATTTAAAACTATTTTTTCAAATATGAAAACAAATGTTATTATTTTAAAAGCTGATTCCATAATAAAATATTTATAATAAATAATTTAGTTTATTTTAATATAACGTTTCAAAAATACCAAAGAAAAAACCTGTCATATTGTTTTGACAGGTTTTTAAATGGGGAATAATTTACTACTATTTTTATTGTTTTCTTCTACTTTCTTTTACTCTTTAATCCCTCCAATCTTGATTCTGCAATCTCATGTTCCAACTCGTTTTCATATTGTTCTCTTTGAGCTTTATCCCAGCCATAATAATCAGACATGTGTTTAATCACACCATTCTTTACTTGGTCTAAAGTATCACTCTTGAATAAAATATGATAAGTACGTCTTAATAGGTAGTCAACTGGTGTTAATGTCATTTCCTCTGCAAGAGAGTAATCAAGAGCTGCAGTTTCACCAATACTCAATCCTTCTTCTGGTTTGATTGTTTGGGCATAGTCGTAAATTTGCTCCGCCTGAGAACCAAATAAGTTTGCAATCTCTTTTGCATCATCAGCTGCAAGGCCAGCAGCCACACCATCTTTCGCAATGAGAGCAAGTTCAGCTTCTGCGTTGTCAGAATCGAAATCGCCACCAGCAACTTTAATTTCTGCTGAATCTTGCAACGTAAAGTTTTTAGAAAACTCGTCATGAAATTTTTGCTGAATTTTCTTCATTGCACCATTAGCCATGATGCGGTAATCTGTCAACTTACCGCCGGCTAAAGTGATCAATCCATCTTCAGCTTCAGTTAACGAACTACCACGCGATACCGCAGATGGTGCTGAAGTACTGTCAGAAACGCTGGCACCAGTTGCTGCATCTGCAGCTTCGTTACCTTCCACTTCAACTTCGATTAGAGGTCGTACACCGGCCCAACTGGCTTCAATATCGTTAATCGTTAAATGAGCTGCAGGATACTTTTTATTGATGATATTTAACAAGTAGTCTACATCGCTTTTTTCAACTGTAGGATGAGCATAATCACCTGTAAAGTCAGTATCCGTTGTGCCGAAATAGGTTTTACCTTCCCGAGGAATAGTGAAAATCATTCGGCCATCAGCAGTACCTGAACCAAAATATGTTGGCTGTGGCACAGTCAAGCGGGACTGGTCAACTACCAAGTGGACACCTTTTGTAGGACGCAAACGCGGTTTTTTATAAACTTCTTTATCTTCTTGTCTTACCAAATCAGACCAAGGTCCAGAAGTGTTAATAACAACATCAGCATGAATTTCAAATTCTTCACCAGTTAAATTGTCATGAACGCGAACGCCATTAACTTGTTTCTGATCATTATGTAAAATTGCTATACACTTCAGTCGACTAACGGCCAGACATCCTAATTCATGAGCTTTTTTAACATTTTCTACTACCAAGCGGGAATCGTTATTTTGATAATCTAAGTAAACACCTGCACCCTGCAAGTTCTCACTATTTAATTGTGGCTCTCGTTTTAATGTTTCTTCCTTATTCATCATGTAGTTGGCATATTTAATTAAAGGTGAATCTCCTTCGATACCAGCCAAATGATCATAAAGATCCATTGCTACTTTTACCGAGAACATAGTAAACGTTGTCCCTGGTTCGTCATAAATTGGCAAAATCATAGGATCAGGTTGGGTCATATGCGGAGCAATATGCTGGATAACAGCACGCTCCTTGACTGTATCAGAAACGACTTGAACATCAAAGGTCTTCAGATAACGAATACCACCATGTACAAGTCTGGTAGACCGTGATGAGGTACCTCCACCAAAGTCTTGCATATCAATCAAGCCTGTCTTCATTTTAGCTGCACTGGCCTGAAGAGCAACACCTGCTCCAGTAATGCCGCCTCCGATAACCAGCAAATCTAATTTTTCATTTTTTAAACGTTCAATTTCTTCTTTTCTGGTTTCAATTGAAAACGCCATGATTTAGCCTCTTTCTTTTTTATAAAAATTTCTAATTATTCTTTTGATATGGCTTATATGAAAAGCTCTGAGCAGCTTTAACAGCTGATTTCCAACCTTCATAAAGGTGATCTCTTTCTGCACTGCTCATTTGTGGTTTAAAGGTTTTACCTACTTTTTGAATTTTCTTGATTTCATCAAAGTCTTTCCAAAAACCAATGGCTAAACCTGCAAGAAACGCTGCACCTAATGCTGTTGTTTCAAGGTTAGCCGCACGTTCAATTTCGATGCCTAAAATATCAGCTTGGAACTGCATTAAATAGTCATTATTAGCAGCACCACCATCAACCTTTAATTTTGGAATTTGAATCTTGGTATCTTCGTGCATCGTATCAATAACGTCACGACTTTCATAAGCTAGAGACTGTAATGTGGCTTTTGTAAAGTCGTCACTGGTTGTTCCACGAGTCAGACCGAAAACAGCTCCACGGACATTAGAATCCCAGTATGGCGCTCCTAAACCGGTAAATGCAGGGACGACGAAAACTTCATTGTTATCTTTTGAGCGCTTGGCGGCTTCTTCTGATTGAGGAGCATCATCAATAATTCCCAGCTGATCACGCAACCACTGAATAGCTGAACCAGCAACGTAAATACTACCTTCCAAAGCATAATTTACTTTGCCGTTTATGCCATATGCCACAGTAGTTAACAAATTATTAGCTGAAAACTTAGGCTTTTCACCCGTATTCATAACGGTGAACGCACCAGTTCCATATGTGTTTTTAACCATTCCCGGCTCAAATGCCAACTGCCCAAACAAGGCTGACTGCTGGTCACCTGCCATGCCAGCAATTGGTACTTGACTGCCATAAAAGTGATATTCAGCTGTAGTGCCATAAATTTCGGAGTTAGAACGAATTTCAGGCAACATTTTTCTTGGAATGTTTAATAACTTAAGAATCTCATCATCCCAATCAAGTTTGGTAATGTTAAACAGCATTGTTCGACTTGCATTTGTATAATCTGTCACATGAACCTTGCCGCCAGTTAACTTCCAAACTAACCATGAATCAATAGTACCAAACAATAATTCTCCGTTTTCTGCGCGTTCCTGCGCACCAGGAACATGATCAAGAATCCAGCGAATTTTGGTTGCTGAAAAGTAGGCATCAGGAATTAAGCCAGTTTTTTCATGAATCATGTCTGAATAGCCATCAGCAATAATTTTATCTGCAATATCTGATGTCTGACGAGACTGCCATACAATCGCATGGTAAATTGGCAAGCCAGTCTTCTTATCCCAAATAACAGTCGTTTCACGCTGATTTGTGATACCAATAGCTGCAATTTGGTTGGGTTTAATCCCTGAGTTAATAAATGAATTGGCAATTGTAGATAAAACTGAATTCCAAATTTCATTGGCATCATGTTCTACCCAGCCAGGCTTAGGAAAATATTGGTTAAACTCTTTCCGTGAGTCAATTACTTTTTTACCAGAATGGTCCAAAATAATTGCCCTTGTACTAGTAGTACCTTCATCAATCGCTAAAATATATTTTTCAGCCATTATACTTTCTCCTTTTTAGTATTAAAACTAATTTTGTAAAGGTAACTGTCGTTACAATTCAATTTTACCCTCGCTTTTCGGGAAGCGCTAACATATAATGATAATAACTTATTAGTTAAAGTTATAAGTAAAAGGACAAAGTATAATGAAATATAGTTTATTAACATATAAGTACTTTATTGACGTCGTTGAAACTCAAGGATTTACCCCTGCTGCCAAAAGAAATTTTGTCTCCCAAACAGCAATTAGCAATGCAATAAAAAATTTAGAGAAAGACCTGGGCGTTCAACTTATTGATAGGTCAACTTCTCATTTTAAGGTCACTTTAGCCGGAATTAATTTGTACCATTGTGCAGTGCCTGTACTAAACAAATATTATGAGTTTAGCGAAAAAATCAGCCAATTAAACAATTCCTTTCAAACAATAAGAATTCATTATTTGCACGCCTTCAATTATTGGGCAGTTCAATTGGCACAGTCTCTTGCTAAAAACAATCCAGGTTTACAATTACAACTTGACACTGAAAACTTTGCCGCCAGTATACCTAAACTCGATGCAGGAGATTATGACGTATTGATTGGGTTTTCCACTGCCGTTAGTAAAATTAAAAATATCCATGTTAGAAAAATCGGAACAGCTAATTTTGGCATTTTATTGAATCAAAAGGCTATTGATCAAAAAGGAAGACTCAAAAAGGAAGTTATAAAAAAGCAGCCCCTTTTCTTACAAAAATGGACTGCTACTGATAATAATGATGTACAAACAAAAATTAAAAATATTCTAGAAAAAATGAATATTTGTTATGAACAAATTAATTATTTGGATAGCTTTGACGCTGCTTTATCAAATGTTGTTTTAAATTATGGGATGGCTATATATCCAGAAGAGCTGCCACTGCCGAAAATATATGATGAATATGTTACTTTTTTACCAAACTTGCCTAAACTAAAATACGATGTTGTTGCGATATATAAAAATCCAGCTATTTATAATATATTAGAACATTCCCTGTCTAAAAAATAAGTATTAAGTTACTTTCTATAATTAGTCCAGTTTTCCCAATTTGCCTAAACCAGTAACTATAGTTATAAGCACTGAGAGAAACATGCAAACGGCAGCAACGACGAATATTGAATGGATTTCTGCTTTAATTAGAAAGCCACTAATTAAAGACATAACAGGACCAATTATTCTTGTTAGCGAAGTTGAAATAGAAGTTATTGTTCCTTTAAATTTAGATGGGGTTTCTGCTTGAATAACAGTAAAGAAGTTGGCTTGCGACCAGACGCTACCAAACGAAACCAATGCGTAACCAAAAGTGACCCAAATAAATGACTGGACATCAAGCATAATTAGGAAACCTCCCATTATTAACAGGGCAATCATAATCATTTGAGTACCGAGTCTCATGCTTTTATTAACGCGCAAATAAATAAAATTGCCTAAAATGCTTGCAATCGCTGCTACTGTGTAAAAAATACTGACCATATTGACAGAAACTTTCATTTCTTGTTTTAACAAAAAAGTAAGCATGGGAACAACTGCTTGAAAGCCAATGTTTGCCACGAAAAAACTTGCGATCAGCCATTTAATATCATGATGTGCAAATAAAAAAGTGATTCCATCTTTTGCGCTTTTATTAAAAGACTTTTCTTCTTTCACTGACTTAATTTCTTTATACAACGGTTCATAATCTTTAATGACATAGGTTAAGTAGCCAAAACTTAAGGCATCTAGCAAAAAACCACCTACGTAATCAATTAAATTAATAATGACAGCTGCAATACCTGGACCAAAAGTTTTTTGAATCGATGAAATTAATCCCATTTGTCCTGAAACGGAAGATAGTTCTTCTTTTTTAACCGATTCGGCTATGAAAATTTGATATCCGGTCCAAGTAATTAAATCAAATGAACCAAGTATAAAGACTACTAATAAAAGCCAATATAATGAAATATTTTTAATAACCAAAAATGGTGCAATTATAATTAGCACCATTTGCATTATCAAAGAAAAGAGCATGATTGTCTTACGAGAATATATATCAAAAATGGGTCCAATTGTTAGTCCAAACAATGCTGTCGGCAGATATTCAACTGCGGTTAAAAGTCCCATTATGACTGATGAATGAGTTCTAGACAGCATCAGCAGTGGAATTGCAAAAGTGTAAAATTGATCACCCAGTCCTGAAATGGCATAGCCTAAAAGTAGTTTATTTTTTTGTGTTAAATTTTTCATTGTGACTTCTTTTTAAATTTACGACAGACTATGTACTTAACTATTACAACGCACATAATTCGCCGTTTTTAAGTTTAAATTAATTTAAGTAGTTTTATTGTTAGTAAGATAGTTTTTAAATCAGATCGTTTTTTGATTTATTTTTAGTATAATAAATATATATAAATAGAATAACAAATTTTCTTAAGATTTGTCCATATTGCTAGCGACCTAAAACCTAAGGTAAAAATTAAGGAGTGTAAAAATGAAAGCAAATTTAAAAAGTGATAAAACAGGAGTAATTAAACGGGTGAAAGCTGGGGCAAGTTGGACAGCCCTTTTCTTTGGTGCGTGGGTACCAATCTTCAGAGGAGACTGGAAGTTTGCCATTCTTTTTGGAATTATTCAATTACTTGAATTTTTTTCTTTTGGAATTATAGGATTAATTATAAGAATTGTAACCTGTGTCAAATATAATTCTTGGTATATATCAGAACTACTAAATAATGGTTATTCTCCTGCTGATAAACCTCTGAACAGGTATTAAGACAAAAAGGTCTTTACCTAATCTGATGGGATTTCAAATAAACGAATTTATAATTACAAGTAGAATGGTAAACTTTAATACAACTAACTAAAATTAAACTATTCCAAAAAACAATTATCTCAAAATGTGACCTCAAAATTCATAAAATATTTGGAGGCTATTTTTTTGTTAAAATTTTATTTCTTGATTTCACACGCACTCACAATTTCTGAGATGCGAACTTCATTTTCTTCAGAACCTCCAATAAAAGTTAATTCTGGTTCATCATCTTCTTCATTCATAATATCTTGGACAAATATTGTTTTCGTTTTGCCATTTTTTAACTTAAATTGAACAGTTCTACCATAAAAATGTTTTCCTAACTCTTGCAATGTCATTTTATGTGGATCCATTTCATCAACTTCATAGTCATCAAACAATTTTTATATAATTTTGATACGGCAATAGATAAGCTTGTAAATCATCATTTTTAAATACTCAGTTAATATCAAGTAACATTTATTTCCACTTTTTAATTTTATAACACTTACTTATTTTTTATTGCTTCCCCTTTATCATAATACTCTATTGATTCCATTGTCTATATAGTTAATAAGCATTTTTGCTACACGATTAATTGCTTCATATTATTTTTACTGAATGATCTTTCACAGAAAATGTTTATCAAAAAATGAATTGTTATCTATTAACAAACACTTCACTTTGGTTTCCATATTCAAAAAATAAAATATTTAGATTATTTATTCATTTATGCCGTGCGAAAGCAAAATAAAGCCCTATGATTGCTTTATTCATAGGGCTTTATTTAAATATCTATGGAGGTGAGGGGAATTGAACCCCTGTCCAAACGCATTCCGTCACTGACATCTACGATCATAGTTATATTATTTGAACTTCACTAGTCCAAAACGCCATATAACAGGGCTAGTATGGGCTAGCTAACCTGGAATGACTCTTTTTAACTATTCAGATGAGGTAGTTAAACGTAACTCACTAAGTTGATACTTGAATTCAGACGTGAGTAATCCGAAAACAAGCAACACATGCGCCTAAATTAGGCAGCTAATGCGTAAGAATTTTCTTTATTTGCAGTTATAAAACTGTGACGTTTTTACGTAGACGTGACCTACGAACCGCAGTCAATGCGAATCTACGCCTGTCGAATCCCAAAACACCCCCGCTTTGGGTAGAAATAATTATAGCATAATATAGCAATCTTGCCTAATATTATAAAATCACTTTTTATTTATCAAAAACAAATTTGCTAAAAGCTAAGGCTATACCATCTTGATCATTTGATGCAGTTTCAAAGTCAGCTTGTTTTTTTGCTTCTGCAGAACCATTATTCATGACTACTGAAGTTCCAGCTACTTGAAACATTGGTATGTCATTTCGTTCATCCCCAATTGCCATTATTTCTTCCGTTTTGTAATTTAACTTTTGTGCTAAGTACTGTAATGCAATACCTTTATTAACATTGGCATGCATTACTTCTAAAAAATTAACGGCTGCTCTGACAACATAATTATCTTGACCAAAAACATGCTTAACTTCAGCTTCAATTTCATCTAGTTTTTCTTTTTCATCGCCAAAAACGGCTTTGATAACAGTTTCTTTACTTGATAAATCTTGTGGTTTCCTAATCAATATTCCGGCATTATTTTCCCATGCCTGCGTTACTGTTATTCTACCCACATTCAAATTGCTGGTAATAATTTGACTGTCAGCATTCACAATATTATAAAAAACTTTGTTTTTCTGACTAAATTTGTCAATTGCTTCATAAGTTTTTGCAGACAAACATTTCTCAAGTAATTTTACGTGCAACCCTGTTTCAATTACGGCACCATTAAAAGTTATTACATATTGATTATTGTTTTTCAACGCTAATTCATCAATGAATTTTTTAACTCCAGCATAGGGCCTTCCTGAACATAAGACCACTTTAACATTTTTGCTAATTGCTTTTGTAATTGCTTCTCGAGAGGATTCTAGAATCTTACCTTGACTATTTAATAAAGTATCATCAACATCAACAGCTACTAATTTAATCATTTATGTTTCTTTCTATGGTTCTTTCCAATAGTTAGTTATTGTATAGCCTGGCTTCCAAGCTTACTTTTCATTATACAGAAATTTTCAAAATAAAAAATTGTATATCTATAGGGTTTTAAACATTTATTTATGTTAACTGTTAACTCAAAATATGTAAATTCTATAACTAAGTCACTTCTAAGATCAGCAAATCCACCTCATATTAGCTCATTTTCAAAATAAAAGAAAACCGTTAAGAAACTTTCTTAACGGTTCATAATTTTTTGTTTTTATTAATTCAAATGTGCTAATCGAACGACATCACGCTCAATCATTAATTCCTCATCAGTTGGAATAATTAGAGCTTTAATCTTTGAATCTGGTTTAGTAATAAACTTCTCGCCATTGGATTTATTTGCTTCCAAGTCAGGCTTTAAGCCTATAAATTCAAAAGATTTCATTACATTTTCACGAATGCCGGAATCATGCTCACCTACGCCTGCTGTGAAAATAATTGCATCTGCGCCCTTCATTTCCACCATATAGGAGCCAATATATTGGATAACACGATTTACAAAAATAGCTCTAGCGAGATCAGCTTTTTTATCAGAATTATTCTCTAGATCACGCATATCAGAAGAAATTTCAGAAATTCCCAGCAGACCAGACTTATCATTCAAAATCTCAATCATTTCATTGATATCAATATGGTCTTTATTCATGATATATTGCAAAACAGATGGGTCAACATCACCTGAGCGTGTACCCATAGTTATACCAGCCAATGGAGTAAAGCCCATTGATGTATCAAAGGACTTACCACCTTTAACTGCAGTGATGGATGCACCTGAACCAAGGTGACAAACAATTAACCTTAAATCTTTAACATCTTTACCCAACATCTGAGCAGCGCGTCCTACAATATAACGAACAGAAGTACCATGAGCACCATACTTACGAACGCCATATTTCTCATAATAATGATAGGGAATCGAATACATATAATGCACAGGATCTAAAGTTTGATGGAATGAGGTATCGAAAACGCCTACTTCAGGAACACCAGGTAGCAATTTCATAAAGGCCTCAATGCCCTTCCCTTCTGCCGGATTATGAAGTGGAGCATATTCCTTCAAATCATAAATCTTTTGAAGTTTTTCCTTGTCAATTAGAGCAGAATCAGTAAAGTCTTCTCCACCTGCAACTATTCTATGGCCAACACCTACAATTTCACTCAAATCGTTAATCACATGGTATTTCTTTAATGCTTCAAGTAGTAAATTAACTGCAGTTTCCTGATCTGGAATGGCAACATTCTCTGAATGTTTTTCACCATTCTCCAGTTCAATTTCAAAAGAAGAACCATCAATACCAACTCTGTCAGCAATTCCATTTGCTAAAACCTTTTCTTCAGGTAAAGCAAACAACTTATATTTAAATGAAGAACTGCCTGAGTTGATTGCTAAAACTTTTTTCATAAATGTAATTCCTCCATAAACTTGACTTTGAAATTTTCACAAATCAATCAATGTTTTTAGTATACCACTCATTTAGTTTAACATTAAGCTTTATTAGGTCTTGTTCACTTTTAAATGAATCTAACTTTGTGAGAAAAACTTCACTATTTCTGATATTTTTTCCATGATTTTGAAAGGCCAAAATTGATTTTTGATTAAATTTATTCTGAAAAGCACTGTCTGGTAACTCAATTATTGCACGCAGAAAAACCTTATCAGTTAGCCATGGCATAAAGTCACCACCACCTTTGCCAGACAAAATATTCTGTGGCACAATCAGGAAAGCATAGCCACCGGCTTTAAGATTTTTAATGGTCTGTTCAATAAATAAAAGATGAGCAAGCGAATGTCCATTCTCAGATTTGGTAGCAAAATTTTTAGCGTTTTTATCAATTGGATAATAACCAACTGGTAAGTCACTTACAACAACATCAGGGCTTTTAAACATCCAGGGAGTTAGAGCATCCTGACAAAACATTTCAATATCAATATCACTCAAATGAGCTTCAATATCAGCAAAGCTCAACATTTCTTCATCATTATCAATACCATAAAGTTCAAAATCAGACTTTGAATGATTAGCACTTTTCAACTGATTGACTACAGAAAACAATAAATTTCCAGTTCCAATAGCAGGATCGGCAATTATCAACCTTTCCTTTGGTAAAAGTTTTAACATAAACATTGCAATTACTGTTGAAATCGCAGGAGGCGTCGGCATTTGATTAACATCCAACCCGTCTTCATTAATTGCTTTTAAAGTTAAATAAGTAAAAATTTGCAGCTTTAGCTTATTAGAAAGTCCGCTATAATCTAATTTTTCATATTTTTGACTCAATTCCTGAACCGTTTTTTTGTCGGGAGCTCCCAGCTCAACCTTAATTTGATTATTTTCGAGATTATCAAATGTTTCTGTCAGAGCTTCACCAAAAGAGACATTTAATGCCTCTTGCAAGCATTTAACACAGTCCAAGAAATTATTAAACAGTTTTTCAATATTATCCATTGCTTATTCCCCTTATCTCTTAAATATTTTAATAGAAGAAAGGTAATTAGAGCAAGAGAATCAATCATTAATTAAATACTCAATTAATAAAAAATCATTTTCCAAGCTTTCTTGATAAACATCTAGATAAAATTGAATAAAAACTAAGCAGGTGATTAATACCAAAATACTGCTAAGAAAAGCATTAGCTTTTAATCTTAGTCTTTTGTTTTCGATCATTTAATACCTTCTCCTTCTCTTTTTTTGTCGGTCTTGAGTTAAATTTAAAATATAATTCTGATTTTCTGCCGTCTGTTTCTGTAACTTCTATTTTCAACATTCTATCATTGGTTGTAAAACTAGACCTTTTTACATCTAACAATAGTGGCATATGTCCGCCTTCAGGAGTGGTCACGCGCAACATATTTTTATATTGAGTCAAACGATATATTGTATCTTTTCCTTGCGCATCAATTTTCTTAAAAACAGCCTTTTCAGAATTAGATCTCTCTGGTAAGGTAAATGCTTTTATATTCTGTTTCTCTTTAATAAATCGGTTTAGTTGCACATATGAAAATACAATGTCATCTGTTCGATGCTGAACTTTATTTGCTAGAGTAAGACTTTTTACTAAATTCTGTAAAATTAGAACTACCACAAATGTCACAAACACCGCAAATACTGCTTCCGCCAAAATGAAGCCTTTAGTTTTTAATTTTGTATGTCTTTTTTTCTGCCATATCATAAATGCTATTATTACCATTAAGCTCATAAATATGATCGTGGATTAATATTCTTTTTAATCCATGCTTTTTCAAAACACTCCAAGCATATGTGCGATCAGTTTTTTGTTCTACTTTACGCTCAATTATTCTACTTTCTCTAACTGTTAAAGCTAACGTTATGACACCGACTGTTGCGATCATCAAACCAATCATGCTTTCTGCCATTAAGAACCCGCTCTTTTTCCTATTTATCATCAATTGCTCGTCCCCAAGTCATTTGCAACTTCACTTTTCGTGTATAGTGATGGTTAGTAACAGTAATTGTGTGAGGTGGTAACGAACCACTAATTGAAATTTTTAATAGACTTAAGTTACTTATACTTATTTGTGGTTTTATTTTTATTGTCTGAGGCTTTTTTCCACCAATAATTATCAATTTTTTTGACGGAGGATAATATCTGACTATACTTGTGCGGTTTTGTATAGCTGATCTTCTTGCTGCATGTTCAATAGAGCTTTTAATCTCTTTGACCGTGTTTTCCAATATCAGCTTTTCCCTATATTCATTTATTTTTATAGTGCCTAGACCCACTAATCCAAGCATAATAGTGAGGGTAACAACCATTTCAGTCAGAGTAAATCCTTGCAACTTGAACTTATTTAGCATTTTTTTCAACTACACCATCATTTACAGTATAGTTTTTAGACTTTGAGAATTGCTTCTTCGTTAAGTAGCCATCATCAAACATATTTTGAAAGTTAATTTCTTTACCATTACGGTCTTTATCATCTTCATAAAGTGTAGCTTGAGTTTGCAAGGTTGTTTTAAAAGCATCATTAGTCCTTTCATTAGCACTATTTTTTTGTTTTGTTAAATTTGGTGCAATAATTATAAGCAGCATCACTATGATTGCAACCACTACTACCATTTCAATTAAAGTAAAACCTTTTACTTTGTGTTTCTGAGATGTAACTTTTGTCAAAATGTTTTTCACTTTTTTCTCCTATATTTCCTGCATCATTGCATACATTGGCAATAAAAGTTTCAAATATAATCCAATAATGCATAAACCGATTAAAATAAAACAAACAGGTTGAACATTTACTATTAATTTCTCAATTTTTTGTGCTAAGTCATTAAAAAGAGATCGTCCTAATAATAAAAATTTCTTACTCAAATCTCCCCTTTTTGATCCAGCTTTTAACAACAATAGAATTTCATTAGGCAAAAATTGTTCATTTTTAATTATCTCTTCCGGACTCATTCCTTTTGCCAGCTGTTTACCAACTTTTGTGCCCACATATTGCTGTAAAGATCCCTTAACTTGCATTGCTGAATAGTCACAAATCTTTTGCAAGGAAAAGCCACTAGCCAGTAGTAGTCCTGTATCATAGATCAAAATATATTTCACATAAATTTTGATCAATGGCCCAACAACTGGAAAGTGATTAAGTCTACTCAAAGAGTGATAATCTTGTTTTCTTAGTAACAGAAGTATTCTGCTCATAAAATAAACTAAGCCTAAACTCAAAATTAATAGAAGTAATAACAGGTAGTCTCCAGTATGTTCACCAGATTCAGCAAACTGATTAGATACAAAAGTCTGCATAAACAATAAAAGAAAAATCATCATTAACACTAAAATAAAAGGGTATGTCATTTCAGATTTTAACTTTTTTATTTGTTCATGTTTCAAACGAGTTAGAGTCGCAATTTGGGTAAGACATTCAATTAGGTTTCCCTGTACCATTGACAGCTCAATCTGAGTAGCAATAGTCTTAGAAAAGCCCAAATTAAGCATTTCGAAACTTAGTTTTTTTCCTGACTGAATGCTGTTACTTAACCTATTAAATAAGTTCTTTCTTTTAGGCCATATTATCGGCATCATTTCTAAACTGGTATTTAACGAAAAGCCATTTGATAAACTATTTTGTAAATATTCTAGAAATTCAATCCGTTCTTTATTTGTTAGCTTATCCTGCCTGAAATTGTTCAAAGACCTGTTCACTAATTCTTTTCCTTTCCTTTAGCTTGACCAAATTTTGGTGCCAACTAACATAATCACCTCGTTTATGCTTGCTTATGTCTGCCTGTAATTGATGTCCACTATCAATATCCATTAAGCAGGCAAAACCCGTATTAGTTGGCAGTAAGCGTTGATAGCTAACAGCGGTCAAACAATTATAAAGATCAGCCGCATTAATATTTAGACTTTCCAATCTCGAAATAGTCTGCAAAGTACTTTTGGCATGAACAGTTGCAAAAACAAGATGGCCACTTAGAGCAGCATCTACTGCCAGCCTTGCAGTTATTGCATTTCTAATTTCACCGATTATTAGAATATCTGGTCTATGACGTAAAGCTGCTTCAAGCAACCTGGAATATGTGATTTCCGCTGTCATGTTAACCTGCGTTTGTAAAAAATTTATTTCATGTATTTCAACAGGATCTTCAATCGTCATAACCATCTGATTTTGACCTATCATTTTTGCCAAGTTATACATAGTTGTAGTTTTACCCGATCCTGTAGGACCACTTGTAACTATTAAGCCTCTTCTTTGAGCCAAAGTTTTCAGATTCTCAATTTGTTCATCAAAAAAATATTTACCTGTACTTATCTGATAAATAATTCTAATTACCAAAGATTCATGATCATTGAAATCTCCAATACTTGATAACCGCAAGTAATATATTTGTCCCTTAAAATCATATTCGAATGCTCCTACTTGTGGTCTACGATGTTCGGCTATATCCATTTGAGCAGCAAATTTTAGAAAATTGATCATTTCTTTGCCTTCTCTTATTGAATATTCAGCCTGATTTTCTATACCCATAATTGTGCGAAATCTCACAACTAGATTAACTCCCCGCATTAAAAAGAAAATGTCACTTGAATGCTTATTTATTGCATCTTCAATTAAAGAATTAACAGCTTCTTTGATTTTCATAAAAACCTCCTTATCTTGCTACCATTATTAATTACGCAAAAAAAAGAATTTTTCTCATATAACAAAAAAGCTCACACAATTGTGTGAGCTTAACTAAAATAACTAATGAGAAAGAAAGCTATTTGTTGCTTAAAATATAGTCAACATATCTCTCAGATTCTTTTTTTAACTGTTCATCTGTTAGATTTTGCATTACTCCTTGGAGGATTAAAGGTTTCAGAAATTTTGTCCCAATCAAGTTACTTGTAGCTTTAAAAGGAATAAGCATTTCATCAATGGTATAATAAAAATCACCGTAAATATGATAATTTTTAGCTGGAGCACCAGTAGAAACAGCAATAATCATCTCTTTGCCTTTAAGAGCATTTCCGCTACTTCCATAAGCCCAGCCATGTAGAAGAACTTTGTCTTCCCATTTTTTTAATAAGCTGGGGGAACTATACCAGTACATTGGAAATTGTAAAACTATTCTACCGGCTTTTTCTAACAGACTTTGCTCTAATTCTACATCTATTTTTTCATTTGGATACTTTTCGTATTCATCCCTTACTATCACCTCCTTTGAAGAATTTTTCAGAACTTCTTGTTTCAAAGCTTTATTTACTCGTGAATTATTTATATGAGGATGAAAAATTAAAACTAAAGTTTTCAATATGGTTTCCTTTCTTTTTATGTTTAATATCCTAAATCATGAAGCCAAGAATCTACTTTGGCTTTGGCAGAAGCAGCATTTTCTCCTTTAATTTCAAAGCCTTTTTTCAATTTTGCTTTTGGAAAAACATTATGAATAGTATTTAATGACTTGCCCCAACCTGAACTCGCATTTGTAGAAAAGGGTATTATTGTTTTATTATCAAGGTCGACCTGATCCATAAAAGTCCTGACAATCATTGGAATATCATCCCACCAAATTGGGTAACCCAAAAAGATGGTGTCATATTTAGAAACTTTAGGCAGCTCCCCTTCTATTTTTGGTCTAGCCTTATTTTTTTGCTCCCTTTCTGCTTGACTTACTGTTTTATCATAAGACTTTGGATAAGCTACCCTGGGTTTAATCTCAAAAATTTGAGCACCAGTAACTTTTTTAATTTCATCAGCGATACGCGCAGTATTTCCTCGCTTTAAATTAACTCCAGGATAATTTTGACCAGATCTTGAAAAATAAACGATTAAAACGTGACTTCTGTTTAAACTTTTTACTTTTTTAGTTGAAACCTGTTCATTTCTTTTGTCATCAGCTTTTTCCTGAGCCTGATTTCTATTTATAAACCAGTACATGCCTAAACCCAGAAACACTAGTATTAAAAGTAAGACCACAATAACTGTAGTTTTCTGCTTTGAAAATTTTTTCATTGATATTCTCCCAAAGTCTGCTTATAAAATTAATGATTGATTCGTTTATCAAATTATAAAAGCTAATAAATATAAGTTAGTTTTTTATATTTATTATTTCTCATTTACATAAAATTTATAGTTTGCCTGGCTTTATTGCCGTTCACCACCTTTTACAATAAAAGTTTAAAGTCACGGTTAATAATTGTCTAATACTTAAAAAGCATGCTTAATCATGCTTTTGTCGCAATAAATCAGAAAATTTCACAAATAAAAAAACATACAATAGTTTGTATGTTCTTTATTTTATTTTTTAAAAACGTTTATATATAATTGGAAATTTCAATTAGATTCTGATCTGGATCTCTAACGTAAATTGATTTTATTTTTCCCTCAGCACCAGTTCGCAAAACTGGCCCTAAAACGATATGTAAGTTATTTTTTTGAAAAGTCTTCAGTAAATCATCAATTGGCTTATCACTGATCAGACAAATATCTCCAGACCCTGGAGTTGGAAATTCAGCTTTAGGATCAATTTCATGTCCCAATTCATGTAAATTAATTTTTTGATGTCCAAGTTTTAAAGCAGTCCGGCCATTTTGAAAATTAATTGTTTCTATACCAAAATATTTATGGTAAAAATCAGTAGTTGTTTTAATATCTTTAACTGTAAGTACTAAATTGTCAAGTCCAATTATAGCCATATTTTCCGCCACCTTTTTTGCAATTATTATATAAAGACATAGAGAAAAATGTTTGATTTTAAATGTTTGTTTCAAACAAAAAACAACACTTTCGTGTTGCTTTAATCCATTAAATACCTATTCTTACTGCGATTTTAAAAACATACTTATTTAGATAGAAAAATTTTTTATTATATGAATAAACACTAGGAATAATAAAATTAGATCTTCACAGATAATGAGTTGATATTTAAGGTTGAGACTTATTGGCATCACTCCCCTTTCTATTTAATAATTTCAGAGGTAAGAATAATTAAGTCAAAAAGCAATAAATTTTTGTTCTTAAATTAAAATTACTATTGGTTTTTAACTGAGTTAAAGGAAAAACTCTGTCAGATTCAAGTCTTTTTTGTAGTCTCAATTACCAATTTCTCATAATAATATAAGTGAGTGTAGCTTGCATATAAGTTTTTTATTAAAACCATTATTTAAGCATTATCAAGAGTTAAATAGGGTTATCCCCAATTTTCAATTTTTCATTATGGCAAACTATTCATTAATATTTAAAAATATATTATATTATTATTAATTTTAGCCAAAAACAAAAGACAATTTTATCATTAACTTAATTTTGCATTTTTCCTATATATATCTATAAACTTCACTTAAAAATTAAATCCATCATCGGTTATTACGCAAAAAAAGTTAATCCACTTTTTCAAGTTTCATTTTTTCATAGCATTCAATTTTTAATGAAGATAGCATCTTAATGTCTCTTTATTCCCAAATTTTTACCTTATCATCTACCGTTATAGGTGTTATAAAAAAGAGACTGATAAATTTTAGCTATAATAAATACATATATAATATTTTTTGATAAAATATTGATTAGCAATCTAAGTTGTAATCAAATAAACCTGATTACAGCCTAAGCCAACTATTAGAATTGTTACAATTCAAAAATTATATGCTAGGTAAAATGAATATGTAAAAATCCATTAGTTGTGATTGCTAATCAATACATTGCAACAAAACATTTTTTATTGCTATTTTGTCTCTTTGTATATATCATTAACAAAGAAGTAAAAACTACTAAAAATTTTTTCTTTGGCCCAGATATTATTAAATATGAACATTTTAATTGAACATATTTTATTTAGGCTACTACTAACCTCCCGTTTTTTAAAATTGCAACATTTGATATTGCTTTTTCTACTACCACAAGTGATACTATATAAGTATATAAAAAAGTAGTCGATGTTGAACGCAGACTACTAAATTAGTTAACACGATGATAAAAATCATGCCGACCACTATGTGGATGCTTTTATTATATTGCCATTTATGATAGCGGTCAAGCACAAATACAATCATTTGTGATACTTTTTTAAGGAAGAATTTGAATGAATGTATATTCGCGTATTTCTGATACCGCTAAAAAACATGGCATGTCTATTAAAGAACTTGCTAGAAAAGCCCAAATTGGTGAAAATAGTATTTATAGGTGGAAAACTATTAAACCTTCCACGCAATCTTTGACTAAAGTAGCTCGAGAATTGCACGTTTCTACTGATTATTTATTAGGTCAAGAAAAAGGTAGTAATAAAAAAGACTGCCTAGATATAGCTAATAAAAATGCTCAGTTATTATATGAAGGTCAACATGTACCCGAAAAATATGTCAACATGCTCCGCTTTATTATGGAAGAAGATCGCGCAGAAAAAACTAAAACTCCCGAAAATTAAGAAAAAAAATTCCCCAGAATTGACTAGTCAATTCTGGAGAAACAATTAAATAAGATTTTTCTTATTCTTCGTCAGCTGCAGCCGTATAAACATTCTGAACATCATCATCATCTTCTAGAGCATCAACCAAATGGTCAAATTGCTCTTTTTTATCATCTGGAACAGGTGTTGTGTTTTCAGGTATCATTGTTAATTCTGCGTTGGCTAACTTATAGCCATCTTTTTCAAGTGCATCACGAACTTGTGCAAATTGTTTTGGATCTGTATAAATTTCATAAGCATCATCGCTGGTTTGCAAGTCATCTCCACCAGCATCCATTACGTCAAGTAACATCTGATCTTCATCAGCATCAGTAGTTGTGCGATCAATGACAATATAACCTTTACGATTGAACATATAAGCAACAGAACCAGTTGCTCCTAAAGAACCACCATTTCTAGTGAAAGCAACTCTAACTGCAGAAGCTGTCCGGTTCTTATTATCAGTCAGTGCTTCAACAAAGATAGCCACACCACCTGGTGCGTATCCCTCATAAGTGATTTCATCATAATGCTCTTCTGAATTGCCCTCTGCCTTTTTAATAGCCCGGTCAATATTTGACTTAGGCATATTGTTAGCATGTGCCTTGTCCATAACCATACGCAAGTTAGGATTTCCGGAAGGGTCAGGACCACCATTCTTTGCAGCCATGTATATTTCACGAGATAATTTTTGGAAAATCTTACCCCTCTTTGCGTCTTGTGCATTCTTGCGGCCTTGGATATTGTGCCATTTTGAGTGTCCTGACATTTAAGAATCCTTCTTTCTTTTCTTATCATTAACGATATTATCTTACCGCAGAGGACTGTAAATTTCAATACAAGCAACTATTTCTCCCGCTTTTTTAATTAAATTTGAATGTGCTTTCATTAAAATAAGTTTGTCTAGCCTCTGGTCATCTTTTTATTTAATTAGTAAAATAAAAACATTAGTTGTTTTTCAAAGGAGAGAACTTTAGTGGAGGAAATAAATTCAAACAA
The DNA here is from genome assembly GCF_016101625.1 of Lactobacillus sp. M0396. Taxonomy (NCBI): domain Bacteria; kingdom Bacillati; phylum Bacillota; class Bacilli; order Lactobacillales; family Lactobacillaceae; genus Lactobacillus; species Lactobacillus sp. M0396. The sequence continues at coordinate 39,500 of NZ_JACFQE010000006.1, read as the reverse complement.
AAAGTATATTTCTTGGCCCGTTTTAACCTTGATGGCTTTTTGTACTGTTATTGGGTTAGACGATATAATGTACAACTTCCAGAATCAAGGAATGCCGGTTGTTACTTCCTGGATTATCATGTGCTTATTTTATGTTATTCCTTATTCTTTAATGGTTGGGCAACTGGGATCTGTTTTCAATAATGAAGGTGGAGGCTTATCTTCTTGGGTTCGTGGGACTAATGGCGAATTTCTGGGATATTTTACTGCCTGGACATACTGGGCTGCATCTATTCCCTATGCTGTTGATTCTGCTAATGAAATTATAGTTGACATTGGTTGGGCACTGACAGGTTCTGAAAAGTTTCAAAGCCAAATTTCTAACACAAAATTTGCTTTAATGACATTTGCCATGTTTATTATTTTCATTATTGTTGAACATTACTTTTCTCACTCAATGGAAGTCTTATCTACTATTGGTGGTGGACTCATGCTTATTATGACCTTGATGTTTGTTTTCCTGGCATTTCTAGGACTGGCAAAATCAGGTGGTCATATGGCTACACAACCATTTACCTGGCGGACATTAATTCCCAAGTTTGACATGCATTATTGGACGACTATCGCAATGCTCATTTATGCTTTAAATGGCTGTGAACTTGTTGCTCCTTATGTGACCAAAATGAAAAAGCCTAAGTCTGACTTTCCAAAAGCAATGATTGCACTTGCTTTAATGACTATTTTTTTAACAGTGTTCGGTTCATTTGCTTTGGGAATATATTTTAACAGTTACCATATTCCAAACGATTTAAAAATGAATGGTGCCTACTATGTCTTCGATATGGTAGGGCATCAATATAGTTTGGGCAAAACTTTGCTTTATGTATGGGCTTGGACTTCTGTCTTTTATAACGCTGCTTTATTAGCAGTACTGCTTGACGCAATGACCAGAATGCTCATTTCTGATACTGGCGACAAGTACATGCCTAAATTTTTACAGAAAAAAGATAAAAACGGCCTTCCTATCAATGGTTACGTATTAACCGTTTCTTTATCAGCATTTATCATGCTCTTAGGTATCTTTTTACCAGACATGAACGACATTTTTAATTGGCTATTGAACTTAAATGGCATCATCTCACCAGGAGTAACTTGCTGGATATTTTTCTCCTTCATGCAAATTAGAAAAAATTCTAAAAAGTTTACTTCAGACTATGTCTTTATTAAAAACGATAAATTAGGATATCTTGCAGGACTATTTTTACTAATAGTTACTGCTGCAGCTACTATTTTAGGCATTGCACCACAAGATATTAAAAAATTCAGCGGTTATTGGTGGTATGAACTAATCATCAACATAATTGCCATTATTGTTTTAATTGGCTTAGGTGTGATATTACCAAGCATCAGACGTCGTGAAGAAGAGTATGGCATTGCATTTAACCGCAAACAGTGGATCACTATGTTCATCTTAATCATTGGTTCAATTATCTTTGACCTTTATTTAGGCGAAAAAAATGCTTTATTTAATAATGCGGTCATTAATTTTGGTCAGGTAAAAATTGGTATAAATATCTTTCTGATTCTTATCGAAACAGTATTCGCAATTTTAATCTGCTGGCTAGTTGGCAAAAGAAAACCCATTACAACTAAATAAATATAGATAAAAGCAGGAATGTTGCTAATAACATTTCTGCTTTTGCTTTTATTTTGCTTTTAAATTAATGAATATCTGGAGTTAAACCTGACAATAATTACTATATAATATACCTGAGAACTTATATTAAGGAGATTAAAATGACACATATTCCCTTTAAAGCTGTAGCAGTAGACATGGACGGTACTTTTGAAAATGATGACAAACAATATGATCATCAACGCTTTGAAAAAGTTTTAACTAAATTGAGACAACACCACGTTCATTTTATTGTTTCCAGTGGCAGACCATTATCACGTTTGCGTCAAGATTTCTTTGATTTCTTGGACAGAATTGATATTGTAGCTGATAATGGTTCAATTCTCACTCAAGACAATAAAATAATTGTTCGTCACGTTTTTACCTATAAAACGGGTATTAAACTGATCAGTTTTATTGAAAATAATTATCCACAAGTACATATTGCTGCTAGTGGGTTAGATCATTCTTATATTAACAAAAAAGCCCCGACTCAATTTAAAAATATGATGCATTTCTTTTACCCCAATGTAGTGGAGATTGCGAAATTAGTTGATATCCCTACAAGCGATAATTTAACAAAGCTAACTCTAAACTGTTCCTCCAAGCTCGCTGGCGAACTAGAAAAAAAGTTCAATCAAACAAACCCTGAACATATTCACTGTACTACCAGTGGCTTCGATAATATTGATGTTATGCCCAACAATGTTAATAAAGGGCAAGGCATTAAATATTTTTTGAGATATTTCAATGTTAAACCAGAAGAACTCATAGCGTTTGGAGATGGCATGAATGACCGTGAAATGATTGAATTGGCTGGGTACAGTTATGCGATGAAAAACGGTCATGAAAAACTTAAAAAGATTGCAAAATATGAAGCACCATCAAATAATGAAATGGGCGTTTTACAAGTATTAGAAAGTTTTCTAGATTAAAATAAGTTTATATCAGTTATTTTAAAATCAATAAGGACAGATTTTCATGAGTTATATTGACGTAAGACACAACTATAAGCGCTATCAAACTGGAGATACTGAAATATTAGCCAATAATGATGTCAGTTTTACTGTGGAAAAAGGTGAATTGGCTATTATTTTAGGTGCATCAGGAGCAGGTAAATCCACGATTTTGAACATTCTGGGCGGAATGGATACTAATAGTTCCGGGGATGTTATTATCGATGGCAAAAATATTGCTAAATATAATAAAAGACAACTAACCAGCTATCGCCGCACTGACATTGGTTTTGTTTTCCAATTTTATAATTTAATTCAAAATCTAACTGCAAGAGAAAATGTAGAATTGGCATCTGAAATAGTTCCAGATGCACTTGATCCGGTCAAAGCTTTGATAGATGTTGGTCTTAAAAATCGCATTAATAACTTTCCTGCAGAACTTTCAGGGGGTGAACAACAAAGAGTGGCAATTGCTCGGGCAATTGCCAAAAACCCTAAAATTTTGCTTTGTGATGAACCAACTGGTGCACTTGATTATCAAACTGGAAAAAGTGTTTTGCAAACCATTATCAATATGAGTCGTGACAATGGCACTACAGTAGTCATAGTTACTCATAACAGTGCTTTAGCCCCCCTAGCAAACCGTGTGATTCATTTCCATGACGGCAAGGTTACGCAAATTGAAGAAAATACACAGCCAGCAGATGTTGCTAGCGTTAAATGGTAGAAAAGGCTAATCATGAATAAAGTTATTCTGAAAGATTTTTGGCGATCAATTAAACATACTAAGGGACAATTTGTTTCTATCATGGGGTTAATGATGATTGGTGCATTTGCTTTAGTTGGATTAATTGTGACAGGACCTGACATGCGTGATACCGGCAATCACTATGCGCAAAAACTAAAAACAGCTGACCTTACTGTTATCTGTAATTATGGTCTAGACCAAAAAGATAGCCAAAAAATCAAACAAACTAAAGGTTTGCAAACCGTTGAATTTGGCTACATGACAGATACAGTTGTCAAAAATAGCCAAGAAAGTTTTCGTATTTTTTCAAAACCAAAATCAGTAGGAAAATATGAATTGCGTAAAGGTCGTTTGCCGGTAAAAACAAATGAAATTGCTTTGGCAGACCATTATTCACATAAATATAAAATTGGCCAAAATATCAGTTTTACAGAGAAGAAGAATATTTTAGGAAGCACTCTGCTAAAACGAAAAAGCTTCAAAATCACAGGTTTCGTTCGGTCCAGTCAAATTTTATCAAATGTAAACTTAGGGCAAAGCAACAGTGGTACTGGAGAACTTAAAGGTTATGCAGTAGTCAGCCCTGATGCTTTTAATCATACGGTTTATACAGTGGCTAACCTAAGATACAAAGACTTGCGTGGCCTTGACTCTTATGGCAAAGTCTACACTAGTAAAGTTAAGCACCATAAAAAAGTTTTACAAGATAACTTAAAAAACACCGCGCATCAAAGGCAGAAAAGAATAATAACTGCCGCTAACAAAAAAATTGCACCTCAAGAAAAGAAAATTCAACAAGCAGAGCAGAAATTACAGGCTGCAAGCGAGCAAATTAGTTCCGCAGAAAAACAACTAACCCTCCAAAAAAGTAAATTAAATGCGCAAATATCACAGACTGAAGCTGCAGGAGCTAATTTACCTCAAGCAGCAAGATTGCAACTACAACAGGCTCAGCAAGAAATTGCTGCAGGCGAGCAAAAATTAAAACAAGAAAAAAAGATCTTTGCTCGTAAATCTGCGAGAGCCAATAATAAAATTAAAAGTGGCAAAGAAGAAATCAGAAAAGCTAAAAAGCAATTGCGGAAATTGGCTCTGCCAAGCTATAACGTATACAATAGGCGCGAGGTACCAGGCGGTGAAGGCAATTTAGTTTACACAACAGTTGCGCAAGTAGTCGAAGATTTAGCTAAAGTATTTCCTATTTTTCTTTATTTTGTTGCCGCTTTAGTTACCTTTACTACAATGAACCGCTTCATTGATGAAGAAAGAATCAATTCTGGTACAATGAAAGCCCTAGGCTATAATGATCAGGTCATAATTAATAAATTCATCGCTTATGGCTTTATTTCAGGTACAATCGGCACTATTTTGGGCGTTTATTTGGGACACACTTTGATGCCACAAATTGTTTATCATGCTTATTACAAGTCTCTGACCATCCCGCCCATTGAATTACATTTTCATTGGCAAATCAGTCTGATCGCTTTATTATTGTCTTGGATCAGCTCCGTTTTGCCTGCATACTTAACTACTAAAAATGAATTTAGAGAAAAACCGGCCGCATTACTATTGCCTAAGCCTCCTGCAGCAGGCTCTAAAATCTTACTGGAAAGAATTCCTTTTATTTGGAACCATCTCAGCTTTACTCATAAAGTTACTGCCCGTAATATTTTTCGTTATAAAAAGCGCATGCTGATGACTATTTTTGGTGTTTGTGGTGCTGCTACTATGCTCTTTGCCGGTTTTGCTGTAAAAAATTCGATTACTAATATGAATAACAGGCAATTTAATGATCTCATTCACTACAACATGATCGTTGCCCAGAAGTCTGATATTTCAAAGCATCAGCACAAAGCTTTAAATAGCAAATTAAAAGAAGACAGTATTAAGTCAGAAACACCAATTTATTATGAGTCAATGTCTAAAACTGCTGGTAAAACTGGTGATACACAAGATATTACCTTAATTGCTCCTTCTTCTAGCAAAGTACTGAAGAACTATGTTCATTTAAATAATCGTAAAACCAAGCAGACATTGCACTTATCAAACAACGGGGTTATTATTTCAGAAAGATTGTCAACATTGCTCAAAGTGAACAAAGGTGACTATATCTCTCTAACGGATAAAAATAATCAATCCAGGAAAATGAAGGTAGCTGGCATCACTGAAATGTACATGGGACATTTCATTTTCATGAACAAAACGCAATATCAGAAAATTTTTAACAAACGCTTCACGTCAAATGCATACCTTGTTAACTTAAAAAATTCCACTCGCAAAAACACGAGAAAAATTGCTGCAGAATTCATGGCTCTTAATGGTGTGGCAGGAGTGGTACAAAACACTGCAGTTAGCCAAGAGCTGGACGTGGTGGTAAAATCTCTTAACTTGATCATGGTTGTTTTGATTGTAGTTGCCGGACTTTTAGCAATTGTAATTCAATATAATTTGACCAACATCAATATTGCCGAAAGAATTCGCGAACTCTCAACCATCAAAGTTTTAGGTTTCTACGATAATGAAGTAACGATGTATATTTATCGCGAAACTATTCTTTTAACAGGTATTGGCATTTTAGTCGGTTACCTCACAGGAGACTTGCTTTACCGCTATATTCTTTACGTAGTGCCACCTGACAATGTCATGTTTAATCCGGCATTATCTGTCTCAAGTTTTCTGTGGCCGTTAGGAGTTATCGGTATCATTACAATAGTTCTAGGATTTATTGTTAACAAAAAATTAAAAGACCTTGATATGCTTGAAGCTTTAAAATCAGTTGATTAAATAAATGGAACTGCTCTAACAAGAACAGTTCTATTTATTTCTGCAAAAATTAAAAACTAAATAAAAATATGTTATACTTTACTCATTAGATTTAATGCTCACAACAAGATCTTCAAATTAACGTGTATAAAGAACTTGATCATCCTTCCTTTTTAATTGATGAAGTTCCAACAAATTAATTTTGGAGATAAAATTGAATAATATTTTACAAGTTAAACATTTAATAGAAACATATAAAGATAAAAACCAAAAGTTTCAAGCTTTAGACGATGTTTCTTTTACAATTGATCAAGGAAAAATATTAGCTCTCTTAGGACCTAATGGTGCGGGGAAAACTACCACTGTCTCAATTATAGGTGGCTATTTGCTCCCTACTTCTGGTCAGGTAATTTTAAACGGACAGGATATTACTACTGCTCGTAAAAGACCCAACATAGGCGTTTCTTTTGGTGGAGATCTAGGGTTTTACCGTAACGCCACAGCAAAGCAAAATTTACAATTTTTTGCGGATCTGGCCAAAGTACCCTTTCGTAAGCAAAAAAAAGAAATACAGCGAGTTCTGTCTATCGTTGAGCTGGATAATGTCGCAAATAAAAAGGTAGGGAAATTTTCTAAAGGAATGACGCAGAGACTGCATATCGCTCGTTCCTTGTTAAATAATCCAAGTTTATTACTTTTAGATGAACCTACTAGTGGTTTAGATGTTGAAATAGCGCAAAGCGTTCAGAAGACTATTAAAAAATTAGCAGATTCCGGCATTAGTATTTTATTAACAAGTCACACCATGTCAGAAGTTGAAAAGCTAGCTAAAAATGTAGTTATTCTAGGTGCAGGAAAAGTTTTTTTCACTGGCACCGTTTCTGCTGTTTTGGGTTTGGCTGAAAAAGAAATCAACCAAAAATCTAAAAATTTGGAAGAAGCTTATTTAGCAATAGCTCCTAAACTAAGGAGGAATTAGATATGCGTTTTATTCGTCTTTTCCTCTTTCATGTAAAAGATTATCTTTCCGATCAGTACTTTGTCTGGTTAACAATCACTAGTACTGTTTCCATTTTTTTGATGCAATATATTATGGCCTATGCTTCTCACGATTTGAATAATCCACAATTGTGGCTGCAAAGTGGTATTTTTGGCATGTGGACTTCGTGTACAACCGTTGCCGGTTGTATCGGTTTTGAACGTTACAAAGGAACGCTGCCATATTTGCTAAACAGTCAATATGACGAGCGAGCTTCTTTAATTACTTTACTTTTACCTGCTTCGAGCTATGGTTTATTTTCATTTCCTATTGCTTATATTCTTGCAAAAATTTTAGGAGTAGCTACTGGTAAAATTTCTCTGTACCAGATTTTGCTAATTTTTCTACTGTGGATCGGATGCTCAGTAATGGGAATTTTAATTTCTTCATTTCTTACTCTTTCACCTAATGCAATGGTTTATGAGGGATTAATTGGCACTCCTATTTTGTTATTAGCAGGATTATTTGGCAATGAAACCATTTTGAATCCCTTAACCAAGTTTTCTCAGTGGTTTATTCCTATAACTGGACCAATTGCTTCTTTGTCCCATAATAAAAGTCTCAACTGGACTGCTTATTTTTGCAGTTTACTTCTTTGGCTTTTGTTAATTGTGATTATTGTGAGAAAAATTAACGACCTTGTCAGAAAGAAAGGAGCTCTGAAAATTATCTAATGTTTGCTACACAATTCTCTGGCCTTTCTTTTCTCAATAATTGGCGTACCAAACTAACTTATTTCTTTATCACGCCAATGATAAATCTGGCCCTGTTAGTATTAATCAATATGCAGTATTCTAATCAATTTAACTGGGATGTTGCGATCAGTTCAATTGCAATAGATGCTGCGGTACTTGCTCTTGAAACATTTTGCTCTGCTGTGATTAATGATGCAGACTTAAAAATTGACTTTGAATTAATTGCCAAAAGACCTTTCAGTATCATGTATTGGCTTTCTAAATGCATTGTTGCTATTATTATAGGTTGCACTTTAGCATTAATTAACCTATTTCTATTGTACTTAGCCGGTGCTCCCATAGTCATTATTGAAAGAGCTTTGCTCATGCTACCGCTTTTATGTATTTATGGCTGTGTTTTAGGTTTTGTATCTTGGGCCATCTCATGGCAAATGAATGATCCCTACTTTTTGGAGAATATTTTTAGCAGTTTAGCCCAATTAGTATCAGGAGTCCTAGTTGTAATTTCAGCTTATCCTGAATGGTTAAAAGAAATTGCTTTATTATTTCCTTTTGCAGAACCTGTTACTTACATCAAAACTGGTAGCGCCAATTTGATGTACAGTGCATTAATTACATTTATTTGGCTCATTATTGGAATTTTAGCTTATATTAGCCAAATCAAACCAGTTCTGGCTAAAGGTAAACACCATTATTAAAGCTTACACAGTAAAATAGCAATCGCAAGATTTGCGACTGCTATTTTTTATATCTATATTTTTGTTTTTCCTAATAAAACTGAACTGATTACAACCGATAACGAACTAAAGGCCATTGCTAATCCTGCTATTTCTGGACTAAGTGTGAGACCCACACCCGCAAAAACGCCAGCGGCAACCGGAATACCCAGTACATTATAAATGAAAGCCCAGAACAGATTTAGCTTTATCCTATTAAAAGTCTTGCGACTAAGTTTCAAAGCGCGAACAACATCTTCCAGGTCATTTTTGATAAGCACTATGCCACCTGCATCGATGGCAACATCCGTACCGGAACCCATGGCAATTCCAACATCTGCCTGGGTTAGAGCTGGTGCATCGTTGATCCCATCACCAACAAATGCGACATGGTGCTTCTCTTGCAATTTTTTAATAACTGCTGCTTTATCAACCGGCAAAACCTCAGCAATTACCTGATCGATATCCACCTGTTCTGCAATAGCCTGGGCTACTTGTTGATTATCTCCAGTTAACATGACAGTTTTCAAGCCTAAACGATGTAAGTCGTTTATCGCATTTTTGGCATTCACTTTAGGAGCATCCTGAATTGCAATTAGACCCAGCACTTGATTATCTTGAACAACAGACACTACTGTTTTTGCCTCATTTTGCAATGCCACTATTTGCTCTTCTAATTCTGGAGCAATTTTAATTTCTTCTTGTTTTTTGGGACTGCCGACCGCAACATTTGTACCAGAAATTTTACCAGTGACACCCCATCCCTCAATTACAGTAAAATTTTCTACCGTTTTTAACTGCAACTTTTCCTTCTTAGCCGCAGCTAATATAGCTGGAGCGAGAGGATGTTCAGATAATTTCTCTAAACTGGCAGCATATTGTAGGACATTTTCTTTATCTCCAACAATATCTGTTACTTGTGGTTGACCTTTGGTAATCGTTCCCGTTTTATCAAAAACTATAGTATCAATGCTGTTTGCAGCCTCTAAAATTTCTCCATTTTTAATTAGGATTCCCATTTTGGCACCACGACCAGTTCCAACCATTAATGCAGTTGGTGTTGCCAGCCCTAAAGCACAAGGACAGGCAATAACCATAACCGCAACGGCAAAAACTAATGCAGTTGCTATGCTTTTACCTAAAAAAATATACCAAACTAAAAATGTTACAATTGCAATAATCAATACTGTGGGAACAAAAATATTTGCAACCTTATCAGTTAATTTTTGAATCGGTGCATGACTGTTCTGTGCCTTTTTAACAATCTCAATAATTTGCGCCAGCATCGTTTCATTACCAACTTTTTGGGCTTGCATTACAAATGATCCCGTTTGATTGATTGTAGCTCCTATTACCTGATCGCCTGTCACTTTTTTAACTGGCATACTTTCGCCAGTTACCATAGATTCATCAATGCTTGAATTGCCAGAAACAATTTTGCCATCAACTGGTACTTTTTGTCCAGGCATTACTTGTATGTAGTCGCCCTTCACAACTTCAGTGATAGGAATACTGACAAATTGATCATCGCGCTTTACTAAGGCATTTTTTGCACCTAAATTAAGCAATTTCCCCATAGCGTCAGAAGCAGTTGCCCGCATTTTTTCTTCTAAAACCTGCCCTAATAAGACGAAAGTAATAACAAAAGCAGCACTTTCAAAGAAAACAGGTCTTTTAGTAAACATCGCATAAATACTGTAGATATAAGTTATCGATGTTCCTAAAGCAACGAGGGTATCCATATTTGAATGGTGCTTTTTAAAGGCAGACCAGGCACTAGTAATAAATGGACCTGCTGAAATCAACATAATTATTGTTGTAAAAATAAGCATGGTCCATTCGCCACCTGGCAACATCCATCCAGTAAAAGGATGAATAATCATTTCCAGAAGCATTGGCAGTGATAATATTAGCGACGTCCAAAAACGTGTTGTAATTTTCATTGTTTTTCCTTAGCTATTTGACAATTACCTTACCATGAAACATGTTCATACTGCATTCCCATTGATATTCACCTGGTTTTGAAGTATCTATTTTAACCGTTTCTACTTTGCCTTCAGGTAATTTCTGATTTATTCCAAAATCTGAAAATACAACATGTTCCAAACAATTGGAGGAGTCTGTTCTCTTAAAGTTTAAAGTAGCGGGTACTCCCCTTTTAAGAACAACTCTTTCTGGTGAATAACCACCTTTAACTTCAATATCAACACTCTGTTTGTTTGACTTCATAGTGGCCTTCTCCTCTTCTACTTGATGGCTACCAAAGAACCACCATGCAATAAAAGCTATTAGTGCAAGACCCAAAGCTAAGATAATAATTTTATTCATGATAATTCCTCCCCGATTAATCTTATTGTTAATGTCTACATTTGTAAACTAAGTTTAGTATAAATTTTGTATCTACAAATGTAAACATAAATGCTCAAAAAAAACTTACTGATTTTTTTCAGTAAGTTTTACCTTATTAATCTGCATCTAATCGCTTTAACCATTGAGTCAGATCATTTTTGTCCACCATTATTTGCTTAAGTTCGGCCTTATTATCAGTGGCCAAAAACAGCATTAACTGTAGATACTTTGCCACAGAAAGTCCATAATTTTCCAGATTAGCCTTAGCTGCTTTTACTACTGTATCATTTAAACTAATTGTAAGAAGTTCGTCTTTCAAAGTCTATCCCATTTCCTATATTCTAAATAAAAACTAACAGGATTATTTTAGAAAAACCTCTAATGCTATGCAAGTATTTAATTCAAAATCATAATTCTTTTTATCTACCTGCTCCATTATATTTCCTTAAGCCGAAATTCCATACCCAATGGTCTAAAAATAAGAATACTAAGGCTATCAAAAGTTGCAATAAAATTATTTGCCATTGACGTGGCCTTATTAAAATAATTGTTGCAGGACAAGCAATCAGTCCAAAAGGCAGGATGAAATTAAAAATAATATTACCCAGTCCCCGATAAATACTTGCAGGGTAGCGACTCATTTGTATCATACTTAAAAATAAATCATTTCTGCCAAAATTTGTTGGAAACCAAAATGCCGAAATTGTCCATAAATACCAAAGAGAATAGTATAAAATGCAGCCAAAGACGCAAGAAAGCAAAAAGAACAACACCTGGCCTATATTAACACTTATACCCTGACATGCATAAATAATTACAAATAGTCCCAGCACCGAATTAATTAATTGTGTAAATTCAATTGCACTAAAAAAGTAATATACCTTAGCGTTAATTGGTTTTAATAAAATTGAATCTAAGGTTCCTTCTCTAATGTCTTTTTCCATTTTAGGCATTGATTTGACCAAGAAAGCCATTAAGAAGGCGTCAAGCATAGTATAAACGCCAACCAACAACAGACATTCTTTGTAGGTCCAACCACCGATAGTATCAACATTTAGATAAATTACCTTAAAAAAAGCTATAGAAATGCCTAACCACAATATGGAAGAGATTATCCCAAACAATGTGTCTAACCTGAAACTAATAGTTTGCAATAAGGCAATTTTAATTAACGATTTGACTACTTTAAGTTTACTTTTCATAATCAACCCATTACATCAGAGTATTTCTGAAGCCCTTCTTTATTAACTATTTTTACTATTAAATAAAAAACTATCATCCATACAATTTCAATGATTGTGTTTTTAAGCCATATATTTAATGGTAATGCTTTAACAAGCGTATCAATTGGAAAAGAGCTGAAATACTGAAATGGCAGTAGTTTAATTATTTTTACCAAAAAAGGCGGCAAAATTTCTAAAGGAAAGTAAAAACCTGCCAGCAGATTGACTACAACTTCTTTTACCAGTAAAACAAAGAAAAGATTGTCAAACCAGTAAGCTACACTACCAATAATATAAGAAAAAAGAAACCATAATATGGCTGCCATAATTAAACTAAATGCAAATTCAAGTAGAACGAGTAAAGAAATATGAATTAAATTACGCGCAACTATATAGATAAATCCAATAATTAAAATCGGAGCAAGCAAAATTAAATTTGCCAGTCTATCGCCCAGCATTTTAGCAAAATAATATTTTTCAATTGTAATTGGTCTATGTATGATATTAGACAATTCTCCTGAATGGATATCATCATTCAATTCCCAGTCAACTGCATACCATACAAAAGAATTAATAAAATTAACCCCAATATAATAAATTACCATTTGATTTTTGCTAAAACCACCAATAGTTTGACCATGATTCAATATTAATGACCACAAATAAAACATCACTAAACTTGGTACCAGTGCTTGCAGAAGCAAAATTATGACGCTGCTCTTATTGGCTAATATAGACTTCAATGAGATCTTGCTTACTGAAAAATAGGTTTTTATCATTTTTCTTTCTCCTCAGCAAATAGCTCTAAGATAATATCTTCAAGCTTCAGGTCATTTATTTGATAGTCGGAGCCTTGATTATCCCGTGCCAACTGAGCGATCTGGTCATCTACCTTTTCTACAGGAACTTTAATTGTCACGGTCAAATCATCCTGATCAATAATCTTGGCGCCCAATTTACTTTCGTTGAAGTTCTCCGATTTAATAAAAGTAATATATTTATTCTGATTAAACCTCTCTAATAAATCTGTTTTTGGTCCATCCCACATTATCTGACCGCTATTTACAATGATCAGGTGATCACAGATAGTGGCAATATCTTCCATATCATGAGAGGTAAGAAAGACAGTCAATTTTTCTTCCTGATTCAGCCTTAACAAAAACTTGCGTATATCCCTTTTTGCCAAAACGTCTAAGCCAATAGTCGGTTCATCTAAAAAGAGTATTTTTGGTCTAGTTGCTACGCCGGCCAGAAATTCTACTTTCATTCGTTCTCCCAGTGATAATTTGCGGGTTTGTACATCTAATTTTGAAGTTACATTTAATATCTGAGCCAGATCATTGACCGTTTTTTGAAAAATTTCTTCCGGAATATCGTACATTGACTGCAATAATTTCAAATAATCTCTAGGGGTTAAATCAGGAAAAAGTTGCGATCTATTTCCCATAACGACTGAGATTGACTTTTTGAAATCATTTATCCTTTTTGTAGGATCATAGCCATTTACCCTGCAAGTTCCAGCTGATGGAAACAAGGTTCCAGTCAGCATCTTAATGGTCGTGGTCTTACCTGCCCCATTTTTGCCAATAAAGCCAACTTTTTCACCGTTCTTGATAGTAAAATTGAGCGATTTTACTGCTTGCACTGCCGTCTTTTCAGGCTTAAAAATATTTTTAACAACTGCACGCCAGTTTTCACCCCTGCTGCTAATAAAATAATCCTTAGAAAGATTATGAACTTCAATCGCATTTTCGTTCATTTTTGACCTCATTTAGTTATCTAGCCAGCACAAAAAAGCAATTTTTAAAAGGACGATCCTTTTTACAAAATTGCTTTAAGTTTTGAACACCTATCATCATACATTTAGAAACTGTCATTGGTTTAACCTTATTACTCATAGTTTTTAAATCAGCAACAATTAGATAAATTCTACCACATTTTTAACAGTTTTTAAATATAATTTAATTTTTGGCACAAAATATATTTTCTATTTAGAAATATCACCTTTTGCTTGAGATATATTCATCTATTTGGGCAAGATAGCTTTCTTTTTCCTGCTGACTGATCCAAGAGGTTTTAAATGAATTTTGTCCTATTCGAATCAGTTCTTTTTCACTCCAATCGCACTTTTGGGCAAATTTATAGTAAACATCATTAATATAATTACTACCCTTATAAGCCGGATCATCGGAATTAAAACTAATTAGTGCACCGCTATTAAAAAGCTTATTAATGGCCTCTTGTTCCATAACTTTGCGGGTGTAAAAATAAGCCATGGGACATGCTGTAATACCAATTTTTTGGTCTACTAAAAATGCCATTAAATCCTCATTTTCAACTATATTTAAGCCATGATCCAAACGATCTACCGTGATAATTTCTAAAGCTTGTTTAATATGATCGACTGAATCAACTTGGTGTAGATCACAATGCATTGTTAAATAGTAACCTTGAGCTTGGGCCTTAGCAAAAACCAGCATAAACTTCAACGGTGGGTTATGATGTTCATCTGAATCAAGACCAACACCTAATATCCAGCCTTTTTTATGATATGGCTCAGCTTCTTTTAAAGTTTGCATTGCTGATTCTTGTGAATACTCTCTTAAAAAGCACATTATTAACTGTACATCAATGTCTAATGATGCTGCATCAACAATCGCTTCATGAATGCCCTCAATTACTGTAGCAAAAGGGATGCCCCGACTAGTATGAGCTTGAGGATCAAAAAACAATTCAAGGTGCTTAACATTGCTGTCAGCTTCTTTGCGCAAAAAAGCTGCAGTTAAATCATAGAAATCTTGTTTCGTCCGCAAGACCTGCATCCCTTTATAGTATGCCTTTAGAAATTCCGGCAATCCTACTCCATAATTTCTGTCAATATCCGCTGGAGTCTTAGCACCAATATCAATCTGGTTTCTCTTAGCGATGGCAAATTCCATTTCTGCTTCTAGTGTTCCCTCTATATGAACATGCAGTTCAGCCTTAGGCAATCCGTCAACAAACTTACGAGATAATTTTTGGATCATCTTTTTCTCCTTAACAAAATCACTATAAATACGAACATTTTAAGCGAATTCTAATTACCTTCTTTATCATCAAAGCTTTTATATAGCTACAAATCAATATTAAAAATCATAACATTTTTATTTATTACTTACAATGACTATTTATATTATGCTTTTGTTCGATTTTTGCATTGAAATACTTCGGTAGTAATATTATAATTTTAACAATACGATCTATAATTTTATCTTGACCAAGGTTAAAATCACTAGTAAAGTGTAATCAATTTAACTTTAATATTTTTGAAAAGGAGAGTGCATTAAATGTCAAATTGGACAACAAAATTTGTTAAAGAGGGCTTAACGTTTGACGATGTGTTATTGATTCCAGCGGAAAGCCATGTATTGCCAAATGAAGTAGATCTTCATACTCAATTAGCACCTAACCTGAAACTTAATATTCCTATTATTAGTGCTGGAATGGACACCGTAACTGAAGGCGCAATGGCAATAGCAATTGCTTTGCAAGGTGGTTTAGGCGTTATCCATAAAAACATGTCCATCACTGCCCAAGCTGGCGAAGTTGCAAACGTCAAAAATGTTGTTGTTCCATCTAACATTACCAAAGCAGCTGTCGATGACAACAATCACCTGCTCGTTGCTGCTGCTATTGGAGTCACAAGTGATACATTTGAACGTGCTGAAGCACTTATCGAAAAGGGTGCTGATGCAATTGTCATTGATACTGCTCACGGTCATTCAGCTGGGGTTTTGCGTAAAATCAAAGAAATTAGGGATCATTTTCCTCATGTTACGTTAATAGCGGGCAACATTGCTACTGGAGATGCTGCTAGAGCTCTTTTTGATTCAGGAGTTGATATTGTTAAAGTGGGAATTGGTCCTGGCTCCATTTGTACTACCCGCGTCGTTGCTGGTGTCGGAGTTCCGCAAATTACTGCAATTTATGATGCTGCTACTGCTGCCAGAGAATATCACAAACCAATAATTGCAGATGGTGGAATGAAGTACTCAGGAGATATAGTTAAGGCACTGGCTGCGGGCGGAAATGCAGTCATGCTTGGAAGTATGTTGTCAGGTACAACTGAAGCACCTGGTGAAGTGTTTGAAAGCGATGGTCAAAAATATAAAACCTATCGTGGTATGGGATCTGTCGGAGCAATGGCTCAAGCCCATGGATCCTCTGACAGATATTTCCAAGGTGGTGTCAATGAAGCTAATAAATTGGTACCTGAAGGTGTAGAAGCACGAGTGGAATATAAAGGTGATGTTTCTGATATTATTTTCCAAATTATTGGTGGTCTGCGTTCAGGCATGGGTTATGTGGGCGCTGCCACTATTGATGAATTACGTGAAAATGCTCAATTTGTGAAGATTACCAATGCTGGTTTAAGAGAATCTCATCCACATGATGTCCAAATTACAAAAAAAGCACCTAATTACGAAAGATAAAAATTTAAATTAAAAAAATAGTTATTGCATTAAAGCAATAACTATTTTTTTGATCTATTTTTCAGATATGGCTTCGTTCAGCTTCTGTAGATTTTTTACCAATTCTTTTTTTGTATCAGTTCCTAAAATTTCGGCATAACTATTCTCAGAATTGACAAAATAATTAGTTATTTTTGGTCTTAGCTTGACAGCTTTCTCAGTTAGGATTATTGCCTTTAATCGTGTATCATGTTGATCAACTTTTTTGGTAATTAAGTCTTTTTCTTCCATTAAGCGTAATACATTAGTAGCAGTAGACTTCCTAATGTTAAATTCATGCTCAATATCCTTCTGATAAATTGACTTGTTTTGGGCAAATGAAGCCAAATATTCAATGATCAACATCTGTGTTCCAGTTAAGCCAATTTTTCTGGCGTAATAATCAGCATTACGATTAAATGTATTTTGTACACGCTGTAAGGCTAATCCTAATCTGTTCATTAATCTTACTCTATTCCTTTGTTTTTACCGATTTTGTAGCTTGATAAAGTAAGTATACACCAACAAGAACAATAATAAGAATAAAAATAAAACCTACCTGAGCAGCCTCAATGTATTTTCCAGTAGTAGAGCTTTGACTACTCATCTGTTCTACAAATTGCATAATAGCTGAAATAATTGCCGTGCCGACAGCTCCAGCAAATTGCTGTGCCATATTGAACAGCCCATTGCCATCTGTATTCTCTTTTTCATCTAGTTTACCAATGGAAGCAGTCATCGTGTCGCCCATTACCAGACCTATACCCATCATTGTAATAGCATAGAACAGAATAATTTTGCCAGATGATAGTGAGGAAGCAAATAAACAATAAAGAGTGCCGCCTATTATTTCAAAAAAAGCACCAGTCATAATTGGCTTTCTAGGACCGTAATTGTCGAGCAATCTGCCACTAATTGGTGAGAGCACCGCTCCAACAAGTCCACCGGTTAAAAGCAGAAGACCTGCAGTCATTGCTGTAGAATGATTAACAATTTGAACATAATTAGGCAAGATAAACGACAATCCCAAAGTATTAACTTGAAAAATAAAATAAGCTGTTATGCCTTGAGTAAATTTAGTGTTTTTAAAAACTCTAATATTAATTAACGGAGTAGCGGTATTTAATGAATACTTGATAAAAATAATTAAACAAATAACACCAACTGCCAGAGGCAAAATGAACATCAATGGTTTTTGTAATATGGTAGACAAATTGCTAAAAGCAAAAATAAAACCTATGAATGTTAAAGCAATACTCAGAAATCCTGCTGTATCGAGGTGAGTATGTGAATTTTTTTTGGATTCATCATTAATTGAAACTATACCCATTAGCAGAGAAATAATCATCACAGGAATGATAAAAATAAATATGTAGCGCCAACCTAAAGTGTTGACGACTAATCCACCAAAAGTTGGACCTAAAGCTGGAGCGACCGCTGTAATCATTGTTCCTATTCCCATAAGCAATCCAATTTTATCTAATGGTGTCCGTTCCAAAATAATATTAAACATTAATGGAATAGCTATTCCTGCACCTGCTCCTTGGATGACACGACCAAGTACCAGAAAAATAAATTGATTTGCTACTGCATCAATTACTAAACCACAAATAAATAAGGTAGCGGCTGTCACAAAAAGTTTTCTTGAACTAAAATTTCTTTTTAAATATGCAGATAATGGCATAATAATAGAAGCAACTAACAAATAACCAGTTGTCATCCACTGTACGGTAGCCATATTAACATGAAAATCATTCATTAAAACAGGAAAAGTAACGTTTCCCGCTGTTTCAATTAGCACACCTGAAAAGGACATTAATCCGGCTGCGAAAATTGAACAAATTAATTTTGCATCTAATTTTCTTTGCATTCAAATTCCTCCTAAAATTTAGTTAGCAAGCTAACTAATTAACCATAGTAACTCACATTTTTTTGAAATGCAATAAATTTAAAAGAAAGAAAAACCCACCTTGAATTTCAAGGTGGGTATTTTTAAAAATATTTACTTATCTTTATCAATCACATATTTTTGCCAGTAGCGCCAAACACTTTCGCTTGAAAAACGCTTAGCATTTTCATATGCACCATCGTTCAGTTTCCTGCGTATTTTAGGACTGGCAAAAAATTCAGTAATTTTGGCAGCTAAATCATCTATATGGCCATTTGGTACGATAAAGCCACTCTGGCCGTCAGCGATTAAATCCTCTACTCCATAATTAATATTATATGAAGCTACTGGAACCCCGTGAGATTGAGCTTCAGGTACAGAAAGGTTAAAGCCCTCATACCGGGAAGTAACAACAGCAAGCTGCGCATCATCATAAATATAATTCATATCTTTCGCATAACCCATAAAATGGACTACATCTTCCAAACCCAGGTCCTGCACTAATTTTTTTAACTTTTTTTCTTCCTTGAAATTATCAGCGCCATTTCCGTAACCATAAATGTCTAAAGTCAACGAGTCGTTATTTTGATAAGCCTGATTGAAAGCTTTGATGGCATCATCAATCCGTTTTTCATAAAATATTCTAGCCACTACTATTATTTTACCTTTTGTACGCTCACTCATTGGTATATGTTCAGCATGTAGCTGCTCATCTGGCACTATTCCAACAGGAATAGCAACGATTGGTACTTGCGTCCTCAGCCTTTTACGCATGTCATCAGCTTGTTGTTTTGTAGGAGTAATTACTAAATCGGTTTTACTAAGTAGCTCATTATTAGAAATTGAGTTGTAGGTAAGAGGTGAAGTAGGATCCCAGTAATCTCTAAAATGAATACTGTGAAAATGCTCAATTTTTCTGGCAGGCGTCTTCATATTAATCATTGGTACATTAGTAATATTGCTACGGTCCGAAATAAATGTTGATCTTTCATCCCCATCTTGTTCGTTCAATTCATCAAGCATAATGGTAAAGGCTTGACCATTATTCATTAGTGAGTGGACATTGCCATTAGTGTCTGTCATTTGAATGTTAGTAGCTGGATAGACATTTGGTTTTCTTTCATATGAGATTTCATAGTAAATGGTATTATTTGGACGAAAGAACAATTCATAAATCAAATGACCGTCAACTGTATCATAAATTTGGGTCATACTCTTAAATCCGCGTGTATCGTAAAATTCCTGCTTAATACAGTGGACATCAGCATTAAAATATTTTATTGTATCAATGCTGCCATTAGGCAACATATTAACGGTCATTGTTTTACGTTGACCTTCATAGACTTCATAACCATTGTCAATTTGTTTCACATTATTATCACTCGGAATCGGCAACTCTTTTATAGTTACAATACGACTAGTAAATTTTACTGTGCCGGCAAAAAAGTCGAACTTATTGACATAATCATCATCTGTCATGTTATACAAAGGTAAATTACGATGAGCAAACCGGTTATATTCTGATGTCACTATTTTTGCCTTAACGTGATTGCGTTTGAAGAGCATTAATCTTTTGACTTCTGCGTGCTCTATTCCCGAACTATTCGCATCTAATCTATTATCTAAAAAGTAATACATAAATTATCCTTTATTCCTATATTCAAACTATCATAGTCAATTTTAGCATAGATTTTTTAAATATAAATAATGGATTTAAATGCAAAAAAGTATTAACCGATCAATATTCGGCTAATACTTTAGTTGAATTATAAATTAATTACTACTGCTTTTTAGTTAATTTTAAAATTAAAGGCCAAATAATTGCAGCAATTATCCCTAAGGCTAACCCGGCCCACAAAATCGGAGAAGTAGTTAATGAAATTCCACTGACAACATTGTTCTGTAGCCATTGAACTAATTGATTTGCTAAAAACTGTAGTGCTCCAAATGATCCTATGGACGCAACTAATAAAATAATTGAAGCCCAATATTTACCAAATAACATCAACAAAGCAGCTAGAATAAAAACTAATATTGTTGCAAAAAGACAATAATGAAAAATACTAATAGTTTGGTTAACTTTATCCTTGTTTTCATCTAAACCATTGTTAATTTTATTTAGCAGCAGATTGCTTACAGCTTTTTGTACTTCATTATTTTCTGGGAAAGACAAATTCTTAGCAGATACTTCTCCATTTTCTTGATAAGTAACACCGAGATTATATAGACTAACATAAGACATATCATTATGATATTTTTTGGGTAACTGTTCTAAAATTTTGTCTTCAACACCAAAATCCTTAGCCAATTTTAGAGTACCTTTTAGTCTTGAATCACCAGTATCATTTACGCTTTTTTTAATTACAGTTTGTGCCATGCCACGAACATTTTGCACATTAACAGTTATTGGAGATTCCAGTAGCAGAAAGCCAGAAATACAAACTGTCGCAGTAAAAATCAGGCGGAATAAAATACTAGCAAATTTTTTCATTAAATTGACCTCCCACAATAATATTAACTATTTAATCTAACAGTCATGTTGACCCGAAGCTAAACAGTTACAATTAACCATTTCGGGAGCACTCTCTTTTTTACAAGCAAGTTCTTTTTCTATTTTAGCAATGTCACCCTGAGCAAGAGGCATATCTTTAAGAATAGCTATCATTACCTGACCTTTATGCATATCACACATATGACTCATCATTTCTTTTGTGACCTCAATCATCATTTCGATTTGAGTAACAGTAGCAGAATAAACAAAACGGCGACCATCTTTATGAGTTTTTAACAAACCCTTTTTGACCAAACGTCCCATTAAAGTTTTGATTGTAGATTCAGACCAATTCTTTTTTGCCTGCAGCTGCTGAATCACTTCTCCAGTGTGAATTTCTCCTAAAGTCCACACTATTCTCATAACTTCCCACTCAGCTTCGGAAATATTATGTTCTCTATTTTTTTCTACCATAATAATCAACTCAACTTTATTTTACTACAGAACGAACTTTTTTATTGCTTTCGCAATTCCATCATGATCATTGTCTTCTGTCACATAATTTGCATAATCTTTTATTTCTTCAATTGCATTACCCATGGCAATTTTCATAAAGTCAGGATTCGTAAACATGGAAATATCATTGCCTTGATCGCCAATTACCATAATTTGGCTTGGCTTAATTTTTAATCTTTCTGCCAATTGCAAAACAGCATTTCCCTTGGAAGCGTCTTTAATATTAATTTCAATGATGCTTGAAAAACTACGAACAATATCATATTTTGCAAAAGCCCACTGAGGAATATTATTCCACAATTTATCAACTTCTCGCTCATCATCAAGTACGCTAAGCCCCACTTTATTAAAAGTAAAGTCTTGTGTTATTTCTTCAGCTTTACGTACTTTAAGCACATTATTTGTAAAGGTAGCATTCCTCGCCAGATTAACACCTATATTACGATCACAAGTCCAGTAACACTCAGGAGTTTCAAAGTGAAGGTTAACATGTGCCAATCTTTGCAGTTTTCGCATATTAGTAAAGTCACGATAATTCATTTCTTCATTCATTAATATGTTTCCTGCCAGATCCTGAATTACAGCACCATTAAAAACAATATCATACTGTTTTTTACCCTCCAAACCTAATAGCTTATTAAATTCCTTTACACCAGATAAAGGTCTTCCTGAAGCCAAAACAATTTTAATTCCCTGGCTATCTGCCTGCTTAAGAACCCGTTCAGTTTCCGGTAAAATCTGCTTTGTAGTTGTCAGCAAAGTGCCATCTAGATCAACCGCAATCAACTTTATTGCCAAAATAATATCCTCCTGCACATTTTCACTATTTTCTTTATTATACAAAAAGTCGTAATTACTTACGACTTTTTCAAGAATTATTCTGTTTTAAATAAAAATTTTTGTTAAAAAAGATGATTTAAAATATTACTCTACCGTTACGCTCTTAGCTAAGTTGCGCGGTTTGTCCACATCCAAACCTTTATCTTTTGCTGCAAAATAAGCAAAAAGCTGTGCTGCCACTACACTAACAAGAGGAGATAAATAATAATTTACTTCTGGCAAAACCAGGTCATCATTTGTTTTAGCTAATGATTTACGAACTATTGTGATAACGTTAGCTCCGCGAGCAATCACTTCTTGAATATTGCCACGCATGAGGTCCGCTGTAATCGGATCATTAATCAATGCAATGACAGGTGTACCCTTTTCAATCAATGAAATTGTCCCGTGCTTTAGTTCTGCTGCCGCAAAACCTTCAGTTTGGATATAAGAAACTTCTTTAAGTTTTAATGCCGCTTCTAAAGCAACTGGATAATCGATTCCCCTGCCGATATAAAAAGCATTGCGACTTGGTATAATATATTTCTGAGCTAGCTGCTCGATTTTTGCCTGACTGGAAATTACCTGTTCAATTCCTTCAGCAGCCAAAGCAAAATTCTCTTTTAAATCAAACGCCGTAGCGTCTTTATTTCCTAATTTCTCGCCCAAAGCTTTAGCTACAATAGCTTGAACTGCAACTTGAGCTGTATACGCCTTAGTTGAGGCAACAGCTATTTCGGGCCCTGCTTCAAGCGACATGGCATAATTAGCTTCGCGCGCCAAAGTAGAGTTAGGAACATTCGTTAAAGTTAAACTAGGTATGTTCCTTTTTATTGCTTGTTGCAGCACAACTCGTGAGTCTGCAGTTTCGCCGGACTGGGATAGGAAAATAAAGAATGGGTGCTTTGACATCATAGGAAAATGATATCCTGCTTCTGATGCAAATCCAACTTCAGTTGGAATTTTAGTCAACTTTTCAAAAAGTTGTTTGCCAACTAAACCCGCATGGTAACTTGTACCAGCAGCAAAGATATAAAGTCTGTCTGCCTTTGATAAAGCATTAATAATTTTAGCATCTACTTTAGGATCACCATTTTGATCAAGATAATATTGATCTAAGTGGCGTAAAACAGTAGGTTGTTCACAGATTTCTTTAAGCATATAAAACTCATAAGTGCCTTTAGAAGCAGCACTTTCATCAATATTTAACTCATAGTGCTGATGATCAACCTTTTGACCTGCAATAGTTTCAAGCTGATATCCACTTTTAGTAATATCTCCGACTTCTCCATCCTGTAAATCGACAAAAGTTTTAGTTTGATCTAATACAGATAGTGCATCGGATGCAATAACATTAAAGTCATTACCAAGTCCAAGCATCAAAGGAGATTTATTTTTAGCAATAAAAATATGGTCAGGATTTTGATTATCTACCAATAAAAGGGCATAAGATCCTTTTATTAATTGCAATGCTTGCTTTAAAGCCGTAAAAGCATCTTCGTTTTTTTCACGAGCAAACTTACTAATTAATTGAACTATCACTTCAGTATCGGTGTCAGACTTAAAAGAAACATCTCCAAGGTATTGCTTTTTTAATTCCTGGTAGTTTTCAATTACACCATTGTGAACCAAATAAAAGCGCTCAGTTTCATCAAATTGGGGATGAGCATTATTTTCAGTTGGTTTTCCATGAGTAGCCCAACGAGTATGCCCAATTCCAACTAATCCTTGTTCATCAGGTGTCATTTTATTTTTTAAATCCTGAATACGACCGGCTGTTTTAGTTAAAAATTCTTTTCCAGCTAAATTATTTAGATAAATTCCAGCCGAATCATAACCACGATATTCAAGCTTAGACAATCCGTTTATAACAATTTCCCTAGCAGATTTTCCAACAATTCCAACAATTCCACACATATATTTCTCCTTTGGTCTAGTACAATAATATAATTTTGGACTAATTAAATAATTCAACTCACGTATGGAATATTAGCTTTTTTAAAGCAATTGGTCAAGCTATATTTTTATAATTGGTCTATACTTTAACGTGAAACTACTGTTGCTAACACAAAAAGAGGGCAAAAATAAATGATGAAAATTTTAAACTGAGAACAGTTAAATACTTTGAACAAGCATGAGTCGTCAGATAAAAAGCAGAACTCTTTTATGAAGTTTTAGATTCACCTTCATCAGTGTTAAACTGTGATTTTGTAAAAGTTTCAACTGCTAAATATCTCTTTGGCGAGCATTTAAAACCAACTAATACAGCAGCAGATGTAACGCCAGCCAATATAGAAAAAGATGTAAAAAAAATAGAATAAGACCCCCAAATTTGTTGTAAATTTGGGGGTCTTATTATTGTTTACCTGTTTTTTAGGTCAAAAACACAGTGGGGCTAATTTATTTATACGCCCATTTCCGCTTCAACTACATCAGTTATTCTCTTAACGTAAGCATCTGTTTCTTCTTGAGTAGGACCTTCAGCCATTACCCGCAGAAGCGACTGAGTTCCTGAAGGACGAACTAATACTCTTCCCTCATCTCCCATATCACTTTCAACTTCTTTTATTACATTCATAATCGGTTCATGATTTTTCCAAGAATTCTTATCTTTAACCGGAACATTTACTAAGCACTGAGGATATTCTTTAAAGTCAGTTAACAATTCTGTTAAAGTTTTGCCTGTTTTTTTCATTACTAACATTAGATGCAAGCCAGTCAACATCCCGTCACCAGTATTATGATAATCACTCATAATAACATGACCAGACTGCTCCCCACCTAAGTTATAGCCATTTGCTCTCATTTCTTCTGAAACATACCTGTCGCCAACTTGAGTACGAACATTTTTAATCCCACGCCTTTGTAGTGCCTTCGTAAAACCAAGGTTGCTCATTACAGTAGTGACAATGGTGTCTTTTTTTAGTCGACCACCATCTTCCATGTAGCTTCCAAGAATATACATAATATGGTCTCCATCAACTTCATGACCGTTTTCATCGACAGCGATACAACGGTCTGCATCCCCATCAAAAGCGAGACCAAGTTGCGCCCCCTGTTTAACCACTTCTTCCTGTAGTTTTTTAGTATGTGTTGCGCCAACATGATCATTAATATTCAAGCCATTGGGATTAATAGCAATAGTAGTGAAATCAACCCCACAATCAGCAAATAACCGGGAAATCAAACTGCTGGCAGCGCCGTTGGCACCGTCAATAACGACTTTGATGCCGCCAAGGTCTTCTGGAATTGTATTTTCGATAAATTGTAAATACTTTGCACTGCCTTCATGAAAATCAGTGACAGACCCCAAACCTTTAGCAGAGGGTCTAGGCAATTTGTCCTCAGGTGCATCAATTAGTTGTTCAATTTCCTCTTCCATTTCATCAGATAACTTCAAGCCATCACTACCAAAAAATTTAATACCATTATCCTCGACAGGATTGTGTGAAGCAGAAATTTGTACACCTGCATCAGCTCCTTGAGCACGCACTAAATATGACAAACCAGGGGTGGTTATTACTCCGACTTCCAAGACTTCAATTCCAACAGATAAAAGACCTGATATCAAAGCATATTCCAACATTTGGCCTGAGATTCTTGTATCACGTGAGACTAAAACTTTAGCCTGTTCTTCTTTGGCTTTATTTTTGGTTAAGACATATCCACCGTCACGACCTAATTTAAATGCCAATTCTGGTGACAGGTCTTGATTAGCCACTCCACGAACTCCATCAGTGCCAAAATATTTTAACATTAGTAAACAACCTCTCTATCTTAATTATTTTTTCCTTTTGAATCGTTTGCATTATCTACTTTTACTTCTACAGCAATTTGCGTTGGATTAGACTTAACAATACCATCAGGTAAATCAAGAGTAATAGTCTTAGTTGTAGTAGAAGTAACCGAACCTATATCAACAGGAACCACTAGATTTTTAATTTTTGCTAAATCTTTTTCATTACCATATAACGTAACATACTTATTTTTTACAGTAAGCGAATACACTTTATCTGTTTTTTCATGTTCAGGCTTCAGCTTTATTTTTACTGCTTTTTTAGAAGTGGTAATGGGAATTGCCACTTTGGCTGTAGCTGGATCAATCACAACGTTAAGTTGTCTGCCCTTACGATCTTCAGCTATTAAACTTACTTGACGTTCATAAGTGTGATCGATTCCATTAGGTAGAACAACTTTGGCAATTATTTGATCAATCTGATCAACCTCGGAACGAGCTCCAGTAACCTCTACTTGTTGTGGGTATACACTGGAGTGTCCCAACTGATAACCCTGTCCAACTGCACTCTTATTATACTCTATTTGTATGGGCATAGTGGTGGACTTTCGCCGTTGAATATTAACTTCAACGCTACGTGGATTAACAGAATAGGAAATCTGCTTATTAATACCGTTTACATGTACTCTAACATTGTGTTGACCGATGCTTTTTTTCGTTAGATCGATATATGCCCTGAAATTTTGGGTATTGATAGTTGATGTAACCAATGCAGTGGATCCTTCAAGGGTAACGCTTACTTTTTCAGGATAACCCACAACATAAAATTTGTCTGTATCTACAGAAACTTGTAAGGGAACTTTAATAGTTTGAGTTTTATTTGCAGTCTGCTTGGTTTTATCAGTCTGTCCCTGAGACAAAAATCCTTCCTGGGTAGAATTAACATAAATTACCAGTAAAACAGCAATTAAAAGGGAAACTAACCGGATAAACCATGATTTTTTCCAAAACTCTTTCATCGATCGGCACCCCATTTCCATATCTTACGTATAATTTTTTGATACCATTTGTCGTTATCACTTTTCTTGGGAACCAGTTCTGCATTAAGGTACTTTAAGTATTCATCTCGTGTCATGTCAACTAAAAAGCGACCATTACGTGTGATCGTTACCCCACCTGTTTCTTCTGAAACGACAATGGTAATTGCATCAGTCACTTCTGAAATACCAACAGCTGCGCGATGACGGGTTCCTAGTCTCTTAGGAATCATACTATTATCGGACAAAGGTAAATAAGCTGCCGCCACTGCAATTTGGTGATCTTTATTAATAATAACTGCACCATCATGTAAGGGAGTATTAGGAATAAAAATATTAATCAGCAGTTCTCCGGTAACATCGGCGTTAAGCTTAATCCCAGTTTCAATATAGTCTTCCAAGCCGGTTTCTTGTTGAATAGTAATTAACGCACCTATTCTTCTTTTCGACATATATTGAATAGCTTTATCAAGTTCATTAATAAATTGAATTGATTCAGTACGGGCACTTTCTTCTCGACCACCAAAAATTGGCAAGCGACCTAAATGTTCGAGACCTCGTCTAATTTCTGGCTGAAAAATTACTATTATCCCAACAACTGACCATGAAACTATTTGATCAATAAGCCAGATCGTTGTGTGTAACTGAAAAATGCCAGCAAGGATACGAACAATAAAAATCAAGACAATTCCTTTGGCTAACTGAACAGCCTTGGTTCCTCTGATCAAAATAACCAGGTGGTAAACCACAAACCAAATAATCAGAACATCAAGAATTATTGAAAAGTTTCCCCATGTAAAAATGTGTGCTCCATTAGTCTGCATAAATACTCCCTTCTATCATAGACAAACTTAATAATTTTTTCGGGTTAATCATTAGGTTTACCAATAATTCTAACTTCAGTGTGTAAATCCAGACCAAATTTCGTTTTGATTTTTTCTTGAATCAAATGAATCAGGTCAAGATAGTCAGTTGCAGTGGCATTACCCTTATTCACTATAAAACCAGCATGCTTTGTAGAGTCTTGAGCACCACCAATTTGTTTTCCTTGTAAACCGGCTTGAATAATCATAGGACCTACATAATGACCAGTTGGCCGTTTGAAAACACTGCCACAAGAAGGGTATTCCAGTGGTTGTTTATATTGACGCAAAGCATTTAAATAATTCATATCCGCCAGAATGCGGGTTTTTGCAGATTTTTTTAATGCAAAAACTGCTTCTAATACAATGTCGCCATTCTCTTGAACCAAAGAATGACGGTAAGAAAACTTCATTTCCGACTGAGAATAATTTTTAAAGTTGCCAGAACGCGTCATTACCCTGACACTTTCAATAACGCTGCTAGTTTCACCTCCATAGGCACCAGCATTCATGAACACAGCACCTCCGACACTGCCAGGTATTCCAGCAGCAAATTCTAAACCACTAAGACCATGATGGGCTGCTGTAAATGCGGTTTCGACAATAGTCGCTCCCGCTTGAGCAATAACTTTGTTTTTATCAACTTTAATTTGATTCATTTTGGTTAAAATTAGGACTATACCTGAGATACCACCATCACGAATTATTAAATTGGAAGCATTTCCTATTATAGTCAAGGGAATATTGTTATTATGTGCGGCAATTACTAAGTTTTTTAGCTCACTTTCATTTCGTGGAAATGCAAGAAACTCAGCTGGTCCCCCAGTTTTTGTAAATGTATATTTACTAAGCGGAACCTGCCTCTTTATTTCTATGCCATTTTTGGTTAAATCTGATAATTTCAAATCAAAAATCCCCTTTGTCTAATCTTTTTCTATTTTACCGCATTCAGTTAATTGCTTCATCATATGTTATACTAAAATTAAAATTTAAAGGTGAGAAAATGAATTTTATTGCGATGGATTTTGAAACTGCCAACCGGCATCCAGAAAGTGCTTGTTCACTTGCTTTAGTAATGGTTCGCAACAACCAGATCGTAGATCGATTTTATACGGTCATTAATCCCCAAATGCCTTTTGATGCACGTAATATTCAAATTCACGATATAACTGCTGAAGATGTCAAAGATGCTCCTACAATGGCAGAGGTATGGCCTAAAATAAAAGATTTGTATCAGCCAGGAATGTTAGTAACTGCTCACAATGCCCGTTTTGACACAAATGTGATGCGACAGAGTTTAGCCCGTTATGACATACAAGAACCACACTATTTTGTCATTGATACGTTGCAAACCAGTAAATTGCTTGAACCTAAGTTGCCAAACCACAGACTTGACACAGTTTCAAAAGCTCTTAACGTTGAACTTTGGCACCATCATAATGCATTAAGTGACAGTGAGGCATGTGCAGGTATATTAATAGCTCAGGATGAGCAATACGGCGACGACGCATTGAAAAACTTGGTTTACCAAATATAATAGAAAAAACAGGACCTAATAACATAACCCTAAAATCTGAAAAATTCTGGGTCACATTATAAAAGACCTGTTTTTTAATTTAATAATTGCAAAATACTTTTAGACCACTGTTTGTTTCTTGCGCCTTTTGCATCAAATTCAACTATTCGCTTAGTAGAATCCCAACTATCATCAACACGCTTAATAGTGATTTCTAGAAAAGTTTCTGGCAATTGTTCCTGCACAATTTCTGGCCATTCAATCACCACTATACCGGGTTCAGCCAAATATGCATTCAAATCAATCGAAGATAAATCATCATCTTCCAAGCGATAAAAATCCATATGATACAATGGCAACCTGGCCTCAGGATATTCGCGGACAATTGTAAATGTAGGACTTTTGACCGGTCGCTTAATTCCCAGTGCTCTGCCAATTCCTTGAGTGAGCGTCGTTTTTCCAGCTCCAAGATCACCATTTAATAACAATAGATCATGTGCCTGGGCAGTCTGAGCAATAACTCGACCTAAATCCTGCATTTGTTGCGCTGAATTGACATTAAGCTTCATTTTCTTCATTCCTTAGTAATACCTGAGCAGCAGT
Organism: Lactobacillus sp. M0396; assembly: GCF_016101625.1. Classification (NCBI taxonomy): domain Bacteria; kingdom Bacillati; phylum Bacillota; class Bacilli; order Lactobacillales; family Lactobacillaceae; genus Lactobacillus; species Lactobacillus sp. M0396. Next base: position 9,398 of record NZ_JACFQE010000006.1, on the reverse strand, counting down.
CAATATGGCAATATTATACACATCCTGAGTACTTGCTCCGCGCGATAGGTCATTAACAGGCTTACGAAGTCCTTGCAAAATCGGACCAATAGCGGTGAAATTTCCTAGTCTTTGAGCTAATTTATAGGAAATATTCCCAGACTGTAGTTCAGGAAATATAAAAACATTGGCCTGGCCTTTTAAAGGAGAATCAGATGCTTTTTTTGCAGCTACATCAGGCACAAAGGCTGCATCAAATTGCAATTCACCATCTGCCAAAATTTCAGGATGGTTATTTTTAAAAATTTCAGCAGCCTGTTTTACTTTAGTAACCATCTCACCCTTAGCTGAGCCTTTAGTTGAAAAACTTAGAAATGCTACTTTAGGATCAATATCAATCATTTGGGCAGTTTTAACTGACTGGTACGCAATCTCAGCCAAAGTTTCACTATCCGGATCCAAATTAATTGCACAGTCAGCAAAGACATACTTTTCGTCTTTTCTTTCCATAATAAAACTGCCAGAAACTCGTTTCATTCCCTTTGACGTATGAATTAACTGTAAAGCAGGTCTGACAGTTGCAGCTGTTGAATGGGCAGCTCCTGAAACCATACCGTCAGCTTCATCCATTTCTACCAGCATAGTGCCAAAATAATTTCGGTCTTTCAGTGTTTCTTCAACTTCACTCTGTGGAATATCTTTTCCGCGTGCTTTAACAAAACTCTGAATCATAACTTTTTTATTTTCATAATTACCAGGATTTACTATTTTCAAATCTTCAAAATCTAAATTTTCCTTTTGAATTAAGTCGATAATTTTTTCCTGGTTCCCCAATAAAACCGGTGTGACAACCTTTTCAAGTGACAATTTACTAGCAGCTTTTAAAATGCGGGAATCACTTGCTTCAGGAAAGACTATTTGAATATTTTTTTCTGTTTTTTTTACTTTATTTTTTAATAAATCAAAAACGCTCATTTACTTCCTACCTATGCTAAATCTTCTTTTGTTATATTTGCGGGCAATTGCCAATCAATTGGAATTTCGTTAAAGTTTTTCAGTGCTTCATTGCAACGTGAAAAAGGCCTCGATCCAAAAAATCCTCTATCCGCAGAATATGGACTTGGATGAGCTGATTTAATCACAAAATTTTTATTCTGGTCAATTAAAACGATTTTATTTTGAGCATAGCGTCCCCATAATATAAAAACTACCTTACCGCGATCACTAAGAGCCTTAATAGCAGCATCAGTAACGTCTTCCCAGCCTTTTCCCTGATGACCATTAGCGTGACCATAAGGGACTGTTAAAACGGCATTTAATAGTAAAACACCTTGATCTGCCCATTTTTTTAAATAACCATGATTAACTGGTCTGCAACCAACATCATCATAAAGTTCCTTATAGATATTTTGAAGAGAAGGAGGCAATTTTACCCCCGGATTAACCGAAAAGCTCATCCCTGTTGCCTGACCAGGATTATGATATGGATCTTGCCCTAATATTACAACTTTTGTATTTGCAAACGAAGTTAATTTAAAAGCAGTAAAAATATGATACATGTCTGGATAAATTTTTTTGGTGGCATATTCTTTTTTTAAGAATTCATGTAATTGCTGATACTTTTCACTTTCGAAAACAGGAGCCAAAATTTTATCCCAGTCATTACCTATAAACTTTTTCATTACTTCAACAGCCTCTCTTTCTCTAACTTTTATGTTATCATGAAATTAATTATCAAAGTGAATCAAATTGGTACTTTTAATTTCTTCTTACTTTTTACCCAAGTTCAACAAAATTAAAAGTAAGGTTTTCTTCATATATAGTAATATGATAAGTACCAAAATGTTTATCAAGCTTGGAGGAGGAGTAATTTTACCATTGATTAAATTAGTAGCTTGTGATTTAGACGGAACTCTTTTTAATAGCGATATGGCTATTTCAGAAGAAAATGTAGCTGCAATTCGTGCAGCACAAAGAAACGGTATTGAATTTTTAGTGGCAACAGGACGAACACCACGCCAATCTCGCAGAACCATTGAGAAATATGGCCTTAAGACTGGCTTTATCAATATTAATGGCGCCTTAGTCTACGATGCCGACAATAATTTAAAAGTTAAACATAAATTGCCTAATGATAAAGCGAGCGCAATTTCAAAAATTCTTAAAGAAAATAATATATACTTTGAATTAGTAACTACTGATAAAATATATTCAAGTGATATTAGTAAACGTGTAGTTAATCTTGCTCGAGCATTAATGATACTTAATCCAGGTGTTACTTTTAAAAAGGCTGTTGCCACAGCTGCTGGTAGTGATGCAATGTTAAGTATGACTTTAGTTGATAATCTTGATCAATTATTAGCTAACGATAAAATTGAAATAATGAAGATCATTGCATTTGATGCTCACGGACAATCTGCCTTTGCTAAAGCTAAAAAAGAAATCAATGCATTAGGAAATGTCGTTGTTACTTCAAGTTCTGCTGCTAACATTGAGATTAATGATATTAAAGCTCAAAAAGGACCTGCACTTCTTGATTATGCCAAAAAGAAAGGTCTTAAACGTGAAGAGGTGGCTGCTATCGGAGATAATTTAAATGACGCCAGTATGATTAAAGACGCTGGAACCGGCGTGGCCATGGCAAACGCAATACCGACAATCAAAAAGTTGGCACAGGTCAAAACTAAATCAAATAATGATAATGGAGTTGCTTACATATTAAGAAAATTTATTAAAAATAACGCTAAAGAATAGAGGTGCTTAGATGCGCTACTTATTGGAATTAACTCAAAAACAGGAATATGGTCAAATACCTGTAGCAAATGAAAACAATAAAATTCAGTATATTATTCAAGGCAATTTAGATAATCCTAACCATACCCTCTATCTAAAAAAGTATACCGGTAAAGAAATTGGTCGACTTTATACTGACGGCAATGGAATTATTTCTTCATATACAATTGATGTTGTTAACCACTCATTAGTAAAGGTTAAAAGACTAAACAATAAAGTAGCTAATCTTTTCTATATCACAAGGTTAAATTACATAGTAACCGGCAGCATAAAAAAGGGCAGTTATAAATTTCTCTCTGGAATTAAAAAAGTTGCCACAGTTAAAACCGTTATACAAAATGAAGGAGTAGTCCTGATCTGTGAAGTTGAGCGGCCTGAAGATGTTCCATTTATTTTATTATGTGCTACGCTTTTCACTCAGTGGCATACAACTCCGCTAAGATTGCCAACTTTTCCACCTATTGGCCGTAAATATAATGTTAACTTTAATTAAATAGTTACCAGTAAAACAGACTGATTTTGCTGGTAACTTTTTTATTTTTTGAAAGTCCTCCCTAATCTAGTGATAAAATTTTAAAATTGAATTGAGCAATTTCCTCATTTCGATGTGAAACTACTATTACTGTTTCAACTCTTTTAAGTAATTTTTGTAATAATTCTTGCGCTGTTTTCAAGTCAATACTGGAAAAACTTTCATCAAACAAAATTATTTTACCTTTAGTATCAATCAGCCTAGCCAATGCAACACACTGCTCCTGCCCACCCGAAAGAGAATCAAATTGCCATTCATCGCTAATATTAAAATCTTTCTTTACTAAGTCTAGAGTTTTTTCATTATAGTTGCGACCGAGCAAAATATTATAATCAATTGAGCGCGGAAAAATTGTAACTGCCTGTGGCATATAAACAATCAACGAATTAATTATGCCTCGCGGTATGGCATTAATATCAACTCCATTAAGCAGTATTTTTCCCCGGCTGGGCTTTAGTTGACCAGTAATCAGCTTCAATAAGGTCGACTTTCCTCGTCCCGACACACCATTCAGCTTATAAAAATCTCCTTTTTTAAAAGTAAAAGAAAAATTATGCAGTATTTCTTCTTTTGCTTGAGGATATGCAAAAGAAACATTGCGAAATTCCAAAGTTCTAAAATCCAGAGGAAAAGTTGTCTTATCAAATTTTTCAACCTTATTTTTACTTTTTTCTTTCAAATTATTAAACTTGGCAAAGATACTTGATGTAGAAAGAAGTTGGGCAAAATAACGGTTAATAATACCTGCTGAGTCGAACACTTTAGTAGCTAATTCGGCAGTGGCCAAAATAGCCCCAGCACTGATTTTTCCTTGAAAATGCAGAATTCCGGTAATTCCTAAAATAAGCAGTTGACTGCCTATATTAATCACACCAGTTATAATATCAACAGCTGAACGTCTAACAGTGTTATGTACATTCGCCTCTTTTAGTGATTGTGAACCAGCAGCTACTAATTTCTTTATTTCGCTGAGAACATTAAAGGCATATAAAGTATCATAACCGTGCAAACCGCTGCTTGTAAATTTTAAAAATTTTTCATTTACCTGAGAAATCCTAGCAACTCCTGTAGTTAGAAACTTTTTACAAAAACGCGGAACTAAGACAATTATCAAAACAAAAATAATTGCAGCAAGAAAAAGAATATAACTATAAAGATATAGTGCTGCTAAAGCAAAAATCGCATTACCGCTAAAACGTACAATTAGAAAAAAGGTATTTAAGCCCTCTTTTTGAATTAAATTGACATCATTTTGCAAGTAAGACTCATAATAATCAACTGGATTTTCTTTAAATTTATTTTGAGGAAGTTTAATTAAACTGGTAACAATGTCATTGCGAATATCACTTAGAATATCCTGCGTTGCGGTTTCTTGAATATAATTTTCAAAAAAGGAAACAATAAATGTTAAAAACCAGAGCATAAATATAATGACTAACATTTTAATAAAGGAGGCAATTTTACCCGCAATAAGATAATTTGCGAGTACAGCCATTTTGGTAGCAGCCAAAACCTGCAATATTGAATTAACTAGTAGTAATAAACAGGCTACTATAATTAAGAATGCATGTTTTTTGAAATAATGGTACATTTTGGCCTCCTAAACTATCATTAAGATAATAAATAGTTTTTTACAGCTGATTTAATTAATTTATAATTTATTAATAATATTAACAAAAGAAATTTGGTCATACAAGCTGTCGTTACAAACCTTTTCTATCAGTAAAATATAAAAAGCCCTCCTAAAACCTAATTTTAAGAGGACTTTTGGGTTGAATTAAATTTCAACTGCGTTTTCATATGCCAATTTTTCTTTTTCAAAAGTTAACAAGTGATCATCAAAATGATCGATTTTATAATTAAGATAATTAATTGTTTTTTGAATCTCTATCATTTGTTTTTTCAGTTGGTCTCGCTGATCAGTTAACAAACTTTTTCGCTTATCAGAAGATGAACCGACTTGATATATGTTTACAAAATACTTTAATTGCTTTACTGAAATGCCCGCTTTACGCAAAACCTTAATATAGAAAACCCAATTCTCTTCATACTGATCATAGACACGATAGCCGTTCTCGTCTCGTTTAACAGGAGGAATTAACTTTTCCTTTTCCCAATATCTTATTGTATCTTTTGTTAAATCAAATTCCTGACTTATTTCTTTAATTGTCAACGTTATTTTCCTTCAATCTACATTTCTAATTAAATCATGAATATTTTGAACTGCAACCGGGTCACGATGGTCAAAAAACTGACTTTCATTTCTATCTAATGTTCTGATTTGATCCATTTCTTTATGACTTAACTCGAAATCAAAGATTTTACTGTTTTCAACAATTCGTTCGTGATGAACTGACTTTGGGATCACTACTATTCCTCTTTGAATTAACCAGCGTAAAATGACTTGTCCGGTAGTTTTATGATATTTAGCACCTATTTTTGACAACAAAGAATTAGTAAAAACATGGTGTTTACCTTCTGCAAATGGAGCCCAAGCTTCTGGCTGAATATGATGGTTTTTTAAGAAAGAAATTTCATTTGTCTCTTGCATCCATGGGTTAGTTTCAATTTGATCTACTGCAGGAAGAACATCATTATACAAACTTAAATCAAGTACACGGTCGGAAGTGAAATTAGAAACACCTATTGCTCTGATAGTTCCCGCTTTATAAGCTTCTTCCATTGCGCGCCAAGAGCCATAAATATCACCATATGGCTGATGAATAAGATAAAGATCTAAATAACTAAGCTGTAATTTTTTTAATGAAGTTTTAATTGCGCGTTTGGTCGCTTCATATCCAGTATCAGATACCCACAATTTTGTAGTAATAAACAAATCTTGTCGATTAACTCCACTATTTTTAACAGCTTTTCCTACCGCTTCTTCATTGCCATAAGAAGCAGCTGTGTCAATTAAACGATAACCAGATCTAATTGCATCCTCAACCACACGTTCAGCAATACCCAAATCAGTTATTTGAAAAACTCCAAAGCCCAATATAGGCATTGTAATACCATTATTTAGTTTGATTTCTTTCATTTTGTTGCTCCTTTATAAGATTACAAAAAGATTGTAAACCTTAGAGTTAACTCTATAGCAAACAAAATAAAGGAGTATTTTTTAACTTTTTAGTTCGTTTACCAGTAAATCTGACAACAACTTGTATCCCTCTGCTCCAAAATGCAAGCCATCATTCAATTGTCCTTGACAAAGAGTTTTTAAGTCACCATGTTTAATCATAGCTTGAAATAGGTTAATAAAATTCAAATTATAAGTTTCGGCTAGTTTTATTAATTCTGTAGTATAAATAGCTATTTCACGATTGTTCCTCTTTTTTTGTCTGGTCTCATCAACTGCAGGCGGTGAAATCAAAATTACATTTTGCGGATAATATAAACAAATTACGCTGGAAATTATGAGAGACATATTTTTACTAAATTGTGTAACTGGAACATTTTTGTGCAGGGCCAAGTCATTAGTTCCCAAGAGTAGAATTAATTTGTCACAACGCTCAACTTTTAACACTAGATCTGGCAATAATGCGTAAAATGCTCCTGAGTTAATACCAGAAACTGCCGTATTAACTAAATTTGTGCCTGGTATTTTTTCTTTTATCTCTGCATTAATACGAGGCTCTTTTAAGCCTTCTTTGCGTGCAATAATGCTATCCCCTGTTAACAGTAGTTTCACGAGTTTCTCCTAACTTTTCATAAAAAAACTGTAATCACAAAGAGTTGAGACTACAGTTTAATATCTTAACGTGGATTAATTTTACTATACTTCATGTTTTTAAATTCATGAGCACTATACTTATTGGTTAAAGCTTTGGATTTAAAATATTGATTTATTACCAACCCATTTTGTGGATTACCTTGAAATAAAATTTTATGTTTTTTACCAGCTAATTTTTCATTTTTGATTGTGAAAGCAAAACCGTTTTTAAAAGAGTTCTCTTGGACTGGGCTTAGAATGATCCATTCATTACCATTTATTTTTCTAGTTGTAACACGCATGTATTTAGCAAGTTCATTTTTATTACTTTGTTTCCATGAATTAGGCATTTGCCAGGGATACTTTTTTGTTCCTTTAACGAAACCTGTTTTCACAACTTTAACATAATCATTTGCCCAAGGAGTATTAAAAGCAGACTTGTGAATAAACATGGGACTTGGTGTAAGATTATTGTTGCTAAACCACTTACCTTGCCATGTCTTTGGGAATTTAAATTGCTGTCCCAGCATAAACTGGTTCTTCTGATTTTGCGCTGCCTGCACTGTTTGCGTCTGATTTGATTTAATTGGCACATTAAGTGATAGAGTAAGAGATGCTATGGCAGTTAATGCAGTAATTATTTTTGACATTCATTTTCTCCTAAAATTAATTATTATATAGTAATAATTATAAACTTGCTACTCAATTTAAGAAATACATTTTTAAAGCAAAAACTGGTTCCATTTAAAAACCAGTTTTTATTCTGAAATATTTACTTTTTTTGATATTGATTAAAAACAGGAGCATACGTTTCATTCTTAAAATGATAATTTTGGTATTTCTGTGCTAATTTTGGTGAACGGTAAAATTGATCATAGATTTCGCCAGTCTTAGGATTAGCTTCAAACATTACTTTCTGAGTTTTACCGTCAATTTTTTTATTTTGTAAACTGAAAGCATATCCTATTTTGATATTATTTTCATCAATTGGACTAAAAACTATCCACTTTTTATTTTTTAAGTTTTTAGTTGTTACTCGTCCCAAATTTTTGAATATTTTATTGTGTTTTGTAAACCAACTCTGGGGCATTTGCCATAAGTATTTATTAGTACCTTTAACTTTGCCGACCGAAACTAATTTAACGTATTCTCCTGTCCAAGGTGTGTTGAAACCATTTTTCTTAATAATCATGTTGCTCAAGTGACCATGTATATTACTAAACCACTTGCCCCGCCATGATTGTGGAAATTTGAAATCTCTTTTAAAGCCATACTTAGTTTTATTACTGATTTTCTTAACGGATTTTTGCACCTTAACAGTCTGAGCTTGATTTGTCTGGCTATTAATAATTCCACCAGCTGCAGCTAAAGCAATTACTGCTGCTGTCCAAATCGTAGTTTTACGAAGTTTCATAGTATTGCCTCCCTTACTATAATTTTTACCTCATATTATGGACAGGTATTTCCCTTATTGCAAGCGGTATCATTGAAAGTAAACAAAAAGCCACTATGAATAGTGACTTCGATTACTTAGGAAAAATGCATGAAATTACCATTCTCCGTATCTTTTAAGCTCTTTAGGCTTATGACCTCCATATTTTTTAGCCAGCTTGCGCGTTTTCCAATAAACATTAGTAATTCTAAATGAAGATGTAGTTCTATCAATTAAAACCTTATGTCATTTGTAATGATATAAGCCAAGACTCTCACCAGATAAAACCGGACTTACCCACGGATACATGGATATGTATTTTATACCCTTATCTTTTTTAAACTTTACTGGATAATATGTTCTCGACCAGTTCCGAGCCGCCTTTGGTATTTTGGTACCTTTAAAATTGGCTTCTTGTTTATGCAATGGACTCCCAGCAATTGTGTGGGCAGTAATCTTTATCTTATCAACTTTCTTTGCTTTAATACCATTGATGTCAAAATATTTGCCATACCATGTGCCGCGCATTTTTTTAGGTACAGTAAATTTTCCTAAGTCTCCCTTAACATGTTTTGCGTCTACAGTATTACTAAAACCAGCAAAATTGTTACTATCTTGAATACAGAATCCTAAAATTAGCACTCCCAAGAGTGCTACCAATATTTCTGCTAGTTTAAAATTAACTTTCTTTTTCATTTCACTGCCTCATTTTATTATTTATATATAAATTGTTTATAAAATTATAGTATTTTATATTTTATTACAAATCAAGCACAAAATAATTGTATTTTTCGGTTAAACAAAAAAGTTTCTGCGAATTGATGTGAACCCTAAAATTAGGACACTTTATATTAGCTATTAACTGAGGACTAATTGCCGATATTCAAGCGGAGTTAGTCCTTTTAGTTTGATCTTGATTCTTTTCTGATTGTAATATTCAATGTAGTCTC